>CAYOAM010000002.1:19200-92827 GCA_964402035.1 uncultured Candidatus Saccharibacteria bacterium | reverse complement strand
GGGGCGGTGTTTTTCGATAGTTAAACCACTAACCGCTATTCCGAAGCAGTGATGACTATCATGTTTCGGCTCAATCTCGTCTCAAGGTAGCCGCAGGGCGGTGTTTCCAAAAAGGTGCCTCAAAGCACCAAAAGTGGTACTATTATACGAAGCAGAAACAACAGCACTTGGTGCTGTTGTTTCGATCATATAGTAGTAACCCGTGGTGGGGGTATGCACACAAAAACTGGTTTATATGGAGATAGAGAGCACTTGTTGCCATACGCCCGTAGGGCGGATTTTAAAGTTGGCCGCGCTACTGAGCTCGCTGGTCGTGATCGAAGACTCTATCGAATATTTGAAATAATCCCCGGCGCTGCATCGTGGATCACGCTCATCGGTGTTGTTTTTGCGTCGGTGTACGCACCTTTTGCTGCATCGTATTTTATTATTGCTTTCTCGGTCTACTGGGTTCTAAAAACGGCTTTTCTTTCGCACCACCTCCGCTACAACTGGAAACGACTGCGACATCATATGTCACTTGATTGGGGTAAGATGATTGAGCGTTTTGAGTATGGGCACCTGTATCAGGTGATCATACTCCCATTTTATAAAGAAGATTTGGAAGTCGTTGATGCATCGATACGAGCTCTCGCAAATGCCAACTACGATAAGAAGAGCATGATTGTGGTTTTGGCATCCGAAGAACGTGCAGGAGAAGCATCCGCGGCCACGGTGCGGGCAATGAAAGAGAAATGGGGTACTACCTTTGGGTATTTTTTAACACCGGTGCATCCATCAGATATACCTGGTGAACTTGCAGGGAAAGGTTCGAATGGTACCTGGGCAGCTGAAAAAGTTCGCACGGAGGTGCTGGATCCTCATGGTATCCGCTACAACCACACACTGGTATCAATTTTTGATATCGATACCGTGGTGTATCCTGATTATTTTAATTGTCTAGTGTGGCACTTTATGACCGCTCCACGGCCGCTCAAGAGTTCATTTCAGCCGGTGCCCATTTTTAATAATAATATGTGGGAAGCGTCCGCACTCGCGCGCGTTGTCGCTATGTCTTCGACTTTTTGGGAGATGGTCCAGCAAGAGCGGCCAGAGCGAATGGCAACTTTTTCCTCACATTCTGTTTCATTTGCAGCACTTTATGAGGTGGGGTACTGGCAAACAAATATGGTAAGTGAAGATTCACGCATCTACTGGAATCTCATGATTGCCAACAATGGCGAGTACGACGTCATCCCACTCTCATACCCAGTATCTATGGATGCCAACGCGGCACCATCAATGTGGGGCACGATCAGAAATATCTACAAGCAGCATAGGCGTTGGACGTATGGCGTAGAGAACTTTGTCTACATTGCCTACCATTTTACCAAAAACAAAGCAATTCCACGCAAACGTCGTATTACGATTCTTTTGCAACAAGCAGAAGGGTATTGGTCACTCGTTACGAACCCAATCATGCTTATTATCTTAGGTTGGGCGCCGATCTTTTTTGGTGGACGGGTTTTTCACGAGACGGTTCTTTCATACAACCTACCAATTGTCGTACGCAATCTTCTCATCTTTGCGATGTTTGGTTTGGTGATCTCGTCACTCATCTCACTTACGCTTATTCCAAAACGCCCTGAAAAGAAGAGTCGTTTACACTACGTTATGATGGCGCTACAATGGCTTCTTATACCTGTGACGATGATCGTGTTTAGTGCCCTCCCGGGACTTGATGCTCAAACACGTCTGATGCTCGGCAAGTATATGGGGTTCTGGGTGACACCAAAACATCGTAGTGTAAAAGGAGGTGTATCAATATGAATGGAGAACCCGACATAAAACCATTTGCCAAAGAGAAACGCCGCAATTTTTTTTGGTTGCTCCTGTTTTTGTTTGTTGTAGCGATTCCATTGTTGTATTTATACGCAACAGGATATCGCTTTGCATGGAGCGAAAACATGAACTTTGTCTCAACCGGAGGTCTTTTTATTGCAGCCGATGAGACGGGCGTTGAGATTTATATTGATGATGCACTGGTGCGAGAGACGCGAGTATTTAGAAAAGCATTTTATGCGCAGAATATTAATCCGGGGACGCATCGTGTGCATGTACAGAAGGAAGGTTTCCATACATGGGTAAAGGAGCTACCGGTGTACTCATACTTGGTTACGGAGGTGCAGTCATTTAACCTGCCGTTGGTACCAAACGTGCGACCGATGGCGCAGTATGAGACGGCGACAGGATCGCCCGTAGTTTTTGCAAAAATGATTGATATTCCGCTCCTCCGGTATGCGTCGTCAACAGAAGCGTTGACAGCGACAACAACCAAAGCTACGTCGACACTTGTTGCCAATCAAGAATATACCGATCTTAGAAAAGTATTCGGTATCGAAGAGGTCATCATTCCAAAAACACGCGGCGTCGTAGAGCGTATTGAAACGACATTGGGTACGGCAGGTTCACTCACATCCTCGTCGTCAGTTGCAACGACAGCAAAGGAATACAACAGTGTTCGATTAAGCGAACGTGGTGACGATGTTATGGCTACATGGATTGGTACCCGAGAAGGAATGCCATATTACTACTGTGCAAAAGAGTTTGAGGCACTACCAGCAAGAGATGTGAGTATGCTCGATGGCGACAAGCAGGCTGCGATACCGATCATTCAAAACAAAATTGAAAAGGAAAAAATGGATGCCCTCCTCAATCCGCCAGTTCAGACAGTGCCCGCTGATGAGGAATGTACACCAGAAATATTGATTGATCGAAAAGGACAGAGCGTAAAATATTTTGATTTTTTCCCGGGTAGCAGTGATCTTGTGATGGTGGTTCTTGATAGTGGTGTGTATGTCGTCGAGATTGATGATCGCTCGTGGCAAAATGCGCAGCCTATTATAGAGGGCGAAGGGCTCGAAGCTCGCGTGTATAACGGGCACGTTGTCGTGTACGATGGTACACTTTTTTATGAGGTGATGTTCGAGTAGTATTAGTCTATGGAAAACAAAGGACATACGCATCCTATTTCACTCATGATTCGCGAGATCAACGCGATTTTTAGTGAGCTTGGTTTTGTGTTTGCTGAGGGGCCGGAGATGGAACTCATCTCATACAATTTTGACAAACTCAATGTCCCCAAAGATCACCCATCACGCGACATGCAGGATACGTTTTATATTGAAAACAAGGACGACATGGTCTTGCGTACGCACACAAGTCCCGTGCAAGTACGCTACATGGAAACACATCCGCCACGTGAAGGTCAACCAATCCGCGTCATTGTCCCGGGGAAAGTATTTCGCAATGAAGCGACCGATATGACGCATGAGGCGCAGTTTTACCAACTTGAGGGACTTATGATTGATCGTGATGTATCGCTCGGGCATCTCAAAGGTACGCTTGAGTATTTCTTCAAACGATTTTTTGGTGGCAATGTAGAAGTGAGGCTTCGACCAAGTTTCTTCCCCTTTGTGGAGCCCGGGCTTGAAGTTGATATGAGACTTACGGGCGAAGGTGCACCGGCAAAACTCAAAGATCGTTGGATAGAGATCATGGGGGCAGGGATGGTGCACCCCAATGTCATTCGTGATGCAGGTATCGACCCTGCGGTGTACCAAGGTTTTGCATTTGGGATGGGCATTGATCGTTTGGCCGTGATGAAATACGGCGTCGATGATGTACGACTTTTCTATAATGGTGATTTAAGGGTTGTATCTCAATTTTGATTTGAATAGAATCTATGAAAATTTCTTATAATAGCCTCAACGAATTTTTTAACGGCACACTCCCATCTCCTGCAAAGGTGGAAGAAGCTTTTACCTTCCATGCATGGGAAGTAGAGGAGGTTGTTGAAAAGGATAACGACACCGTTTTTGATATTAAAGTATTGCCTGACAAAAGTGCATGGGCACTCTCGCATCGCGGTATCGCAAAAGATCTTTCGGTTATTTTGAATGTTCCGTTAGAACGCGATCCACTGCGACATCTTCCGATCCTTGAACCACTCTCAAAAAATCTTTCAATTGAAATCGCAACCCCTGTATGTACACGGTATATCGCAGCACACCTCACGGGGATCAAGATTGCTCCATCGCCAGAGTGGCTTCAAAAGCGGTTGGTTGCACTTGGTCAACGCTCGATCAACAACATCGTCGATATCACCAACTATGTGATGCTCGGCATTGGTCAGCCACTCCATGCTTTTGACGCCCGAAAACTTTCGACATTGAAGATCGGTGTGCGGCAAGCAGTTGAGGGAGAGAAGATCACCTCGCTCACGGGAGAGACATACACTCTTACAGCAACGGATACTGTTATTGTTGATGGCGGCAATAACGTAGCTATCGGTATTGCGGGAGTGAAAGGTGGGAAGGTAGCGGAAGTTGACCAGAGTACTACTGAGATTATTATCGAATCCGCACACTTTGATCCGATTGCTATCCGCAAAACCTCACAGCGTTTGAAATTGCGTACCGATGCATCACAACGTTTTGAAAATTGCATTGTGTCCGACATGACCGCGTACGCTATCCGTGATGCCGTAAAGTTTATTACAGAAGGTGTCGAAAGTCCGATCCGCCAGCTGGCGGATGGTGGTGGGACACTCGTGGGTTTTGTTGATACCGGAGAGAATCTTCCTACCCAAAATCCAGTTTCGGTATCTCTATCAAAAATCAATAGCGTATTAGGCCTTTCACTTTCGGTCGCGATGGTCTCAGATATTTTTACTCGTTTTGGGTATGTGCATAGTTGGGAAGGTGACACAGTCTTGGTTGCCCCTCCGTTTGAGCGCCCCGATTTGGTGATCGCTGAAGATCTTATCGAAGAAGTGGGACGTATGCATGGATATGACCATGTGGTGTCGGTTGTGCCGTCTGCTATCCCTGTCTCAGAGATGAATACAACGTTTTTCTATAGTGATGCGGTGCGTACGTCGCTTACGGAGATAGGTTTTTCGGAAGTCTTTACGAGTTCATTCCGAGAAAAGGATAGTGTTAAAATCAAAAATGCGCTTGCGTCAGATAAAGGATATCTGCGCAGTTCACTCACACCAAACATCGGGGAAGCATTGGCAAAAAACGTACCACTCGCGGACCTTGTCGGTGTACGCGCAATCCAGATTTTTGAAATTGGTACAGTCTTTACGAAAGACGGCGAACATCTTTCTCTTGCGCTCGGTGCCCAGAGCGGAAGTGAATATCGTCCAAAAACGGACGATCCCCTTTTATCAGCAGGGAAAGCTGCTGTAGAAAAAATATTCGGCACATCGCTGTCGTGGAATCAAGAGAAAGGTGTTACGGAGGCGGCTCTTACATCAGTAATTGCAACACTTCCAAAACCAACCGCATATGCTCCATTTGAAAAGAAGGCTGATGTAGCCTATGTGCCATTTTCACCATACCCCCATATGTCGCGCGACATTGCCTTTTGGGCACCGGAGGGGATGACAGTAGAAGCTGCAGCATCGATCCTCACAACTAATGCCGGTCCACTCCTCACGCGTCTCTCACTCTTTGATACCTTTTCAAAAGATGGGAAGACTTCCTACGCATTTCGCCTTGTCTTTATTTCGTACGAACGCACTTTGACGGATACCGAAATAAACGGTGTAATGAGTACTATTGCCGAGGCACTTGTAGCGAAGGGAGGTACTGTCCGATAGCTCACAGATAGATCTAAAAACAGTCGTCAAATCATCTTGTTTTTGCTATACTGTGGCAATAGTGTTTTAAACACGGATGGTATTTTTATGGCTAAAAAAGAAGAAAAAACTGCAAAAAAGGGAACATACGATGCTTCATCGATCAGTGTTCTTGAGGGACTTGATCCTGTGCGAAAGCGTCCGGGTATGTACATCGGTACAACGGGCACAGAAGGTCTCCATCATTTGATCTGGGAAGTGTTCGACAACTCACGCGACGAAGCCATGGGAGGTTTTGCCAATCGCATTGAAGTTGCACTTCTTCCCGGCAATCGAATTCGTGTCACGGACAACGGACGCGGTATCCCTGTCGATACTCACAAGCAGACCAAAGTATCTGCACTTGAGACGATCATGACGACGCTCCATGCCGGAGGAAAATTTGGTGGGGAAGGCTACAAAGTCTCGGGAGGACTCCATGGTGTGGGAGTCTCTGTGGTGAACGCACTTTCTATTTATACCAAAGCAGAAGTGCATCGTGATGATGGGTACTTTGTGCAGGAATATGTCATTGGCAAACCAAAAGCGCGGGTGAAGCGTGTGGGGGCGTCGCGTGAGCAGGGAACGATCATCACGTTTGAACCCGATATAACGATTTTCAAAGAAATATCATTTGATTGGAATAGGATTGTCAGTCATGTGCGTCAGCAAGCGTATTTGGTAAAGAAGCTTCGCATAACGGTGATTGATGCACGTCAGGTCGCAAAGCTTCCAGATCTCGATGGTGTGTGCTATATGGGTGATACAGACATCGAAGCACCGATGCAGAATTTCTATTTTGAAGGTGGTCTTCGTTCATTGGTTGCTTTTTACAACCAGTACCAAGAATCCGTGCATAAGAACATTTTTTATACGGAAAAAAATGATATTGACTCCGCGGTAATGTCGGTCGAGATTGCGCTCCAGTATGTTGATGACATTAGTGCGCGCATTACGGCATTTGCAAATAATATTCATACACCTGAAGGAGGTACGCATATTACGGGTTTCAAAACTTCACTCACGCGTTCTATCAATGCATATGCGCGTAAAAATAAATTAGTAAAAGAGGGTGAAGAAAACTTTACCGGTGAAGATGTACTCGAAGGACTCACCGCCGTAGTATCGGTCAAAATGCCGGAGATTCAGTTTGAAGGACAGACGAAAGCGAAGTTGGGTTCCGTTGAGGCGCGTGGTGCTGTTGAGTCGGTGTTTTCTGAAAGTTTCAATATGTTCCTTGAGGAGCATCCTGATGATGCACGTGCAATTATTAACAAAGTGATCTTGGCGCTCAAGTCGCGCAAGGCTGCGAAAGCCGCGAAGGATTCGGTATTGCGCAAGGGTGCGCTCGAAGGTATGGCGCTTCCTGGAAAACTTGCTGACTGTCAGACCAAGAGTGCCGAGGAGTCGGAGCTGTTTATTGTGGAGGGAGATTCTGCCGGAGGATCAGCAAAGATGGGACGTGATCGAAGAACACAAGCGATCCTGCCACTCCGAGGAAAAATCCTCAACGTAGAACGTGCCCGCCTTGATCGTATGCTCGAATCAGAACAGGTGAAGAATCTCGTCATTGCGCTCGGAACCGCAATCGGCGATGTGTTTGATTTAGCGAAACTACGTTACCACAAAGTCATCATCGCTACCGACGCCGACGTTGATGGTGCACACATTCGTACTCTTTTACTTACGCTTTTCTACCGGTACTTTAGACCAATTATCGACGGCGGGTTTCTCTATATCGCACAGCCACCACTCTACAAAATCCAAAAAGGTAAAGATGTGCAGTATGCGTATACCGATGAAGAAAAAAATAAAATTGTTGGGGTAGATGCTCCGGCCGTTGTTGAGATTGGCGAAGGGGATGAGGATCTGCCAGTCGGCGGAGAAGAAGAGGAAACTGAGGAGGTAGCTTCAAAATCATCAAAAGTTCGCATTCAGCGCTACAAGGGTCTTGGAGAAATGAATGCCGAAGAACTCTGGGAAACTACGATGAATCCACGCAATCGTATTCTAAAGCGTGTGAGTGTAGAGGATGTGCTTGAAGCTGATAAGGTATTTGATATCTTGATGGGGACCGATGTAGCGAGCCGCAAATCCTTTATCCAATCAAACGCTCGTCTGGCGAATTTGGATATTTAAGGTCCCTTGAACCTCTTTTGATATGAAAATATTGCAACTCAATATCTGGGGAGGAAAATTAGGAAAAAATATTCTAGAGATTCTTGAAAGAGAAAAACCAGATGTTGTTTGTTTTCAAGAAGCGGTGGTATTTCCTGCTATAGGGGATCTATTTTTCAGTACTCTGAGGAAATTTCAAGAAAAGGGAGGATTTGAACATTCGTTCTACTCGCCCGTGTTTGGATTTACCTACATGAATCAAAAGGCAGAATTTGGCAATGCGATATTAAGTCGATTTCCTTTTTTGGAAACGGATGCCGTATTCACTCGGAAGCAATATATTGAAACGCAAGATATGCTTGATGGGGATTTTAATATTCGTAATTTACAGCATGTAACCATCGAGAGTAACGGAAAAAATCTTCACATACTAAATCATCATGGGCATCACATAAAAAGTCATAAAAACGGTGATGATGAAACAATGCGGCAGTGTGCGATGATTGTTGAGTATATAGAAAAATTGGAAGGACCGATAATACTGTGTGGAGATTTTAATCTTGCTCCAGAAAGCGCATCACTCATGCAGATAAACAAAAAACTTACCAATCATGCTAAAGAAAGAGGGGTAGCGACGACGAGAACGCCGTTGACACACAAAATCGAAGTCTGTGACTATATCTTTACAAGCCCTGACATAGAAGTGACTGACTTTAAAGTATTAGACGATATTGCCTCTGATCATAAGGCGTTGGTTCTTGAGTGCAAGATTTGAAATAGTATATGTGTGACAGAATGAAACTGGTCATTTTAACATCCACTGCGAATTTATGAAGCATCTAACCATTGTTCGGCACGGAGAATTTACAGCAGGAGAGGCAAAATTGAACGCTGTGGGCATTGCGCAGATGAACAGCGTTCTTGTCTCGATTAGACATCAAGACCCACTGGTGTATTCATCGGTTGGTCCCCGCGCAAAAGAGAGTGCCCATATTATCGCTGCGGGTATAGGGAAACAAAGTGAAGCCTTTGAACACTTTGGATCGAACTCAAACGCAGATGAGTCAGTCTACTACCAGTCTGCATATGAATTTCTTAATAAGATAGACGACAATGTCATTGTTTTTACAAAAGGGGAGTGGATTGCTAATTTTGTCCCCTATTTTTGTAAACGAGCGTTGGGCCTACAAATAGAACCAATCACACTGAAAAGAGGGGAATCGGTACAGATTGATTGCATAACAAAGGAAATCTCTATTCAACGTGCATCACCAAAATCGCAATGATGAAACTGAATATAAAACACAATAGGCCGGCGCTTTGGGCGCCGGCCTATTGCTCTGTAATGTGATTCTTAAGATCTGTTATTCAACCACCTTTATGCTCTTGCTGAAGTCATTGTTCTTATCATTGCGGTCAGATTTTGTTTTAACTTCAACTTTGATCGTATCAGTATTTTCATCTTTCACAATGTCGCTAAAGGCGAGCGTGATCACGGCACGCTCCTGAGGTTTGAGCGCTACTTGTGATGGAGATGTGTAGGTATCACCATCTTTCCCGGGAAGGGTGACGCTGTAGGTCCACGTCTCAGACGTCTTGGTGCCGATATTTTTGACCTCAAACTTCACCGCGTTACGCTTACTTGTATCAAGTTCACTCTTTGGAGAAAAGATTTTTGTTGCTTCGTTGAAGGTACCGATGCCAAGGTAGGTCGCAGCAAGATCAACATAGCCATTTGGATTTGATACAGGGTAGGTCGTAACCGCAACCGGTGTTGGAGGTTTTGGTTTTGTTACCACAGGCGTTGCTGGAGTCGTTGGTGTTTCAGCTTTAGTCGGATTTTCAAGCACCGGAGTTTCGTCGACATTCTCTACTTGAGCTATGGTTGCATTGACCACGGTCACAAGCTCATGAGTTTCCACGGTCGGTGCGGTAGCGCCGTCAGGTGTGTAGCGCAGGGTAAATGGTACATCAACGAAACGCTTTTTTTCTGACGTAAACATTAGGTCGAGCGATTGGGTGTTGAAGGGAAGAGTAAGTACCTCGTCGCAGACAACCGACGTGATATCGCCGTCTGCGTTGCGCGCTTCTGCGGCGACACCATCAGTACAGCTATACAAGAACGTGTAGGTACCGTCTTTGCGCATCTTGGTCCAATTGACCACAAACGGTTCGCCAGAGTTGACGATGTTTTTATCCATCGAGATGACAAGTCCTGCATCCTTTTTGTTGTAGACAATCTCGGCCATAGAGGCGAGAGAACTAAACGCCGAAGGAATGAAACGAATGACTTGAACGGAGGCCCATACGACAAAAATAATCGCGGTGATAAAACCAATAATTGCTAAAAACTTAATTGCACTAGTCTTTGACTCCTCGCTGACATTTGTTGATTTCTGTTCCATAGTAGGAAAATGCTACCATACATGAAATCCCTTGTCAAGCACCATCATTTGACAAACAAGCTAATATGATGTATCGTATTTATGCTATATTTTAAGCCGCTATGGAGGAATCAATCATTCTAAAGGCATTTGACGAGGTGTGGAAACGAAAAGGAGCCTTTTTGGGGATCTTTTTTGTTGTATTTTCCATTTCGTACGGCATTCTTTTTGCCATTGATTTTATTCCTGAAGCTCCAGAAGGTGACCTCACAGTGGTTACTGAAGTGGTCTCAGCAAGTTCTACTCCCGAAGTAGCTCCCGCAACTATAGCCAAAGTCGATCCACATCCAGTGCGTCTAAAAATAGAATCACTTGGTACCGATATTTTGGTATTAAATCCGGAGAGCAGGGAAATAGCAGTGCTCGATGAGGCGCTTCTCAAGGGTGTGGTGCGCCATCCCGACTCTGCGGACTTTAGCGAGACAGGTACGATGGTGCTTTTTGGTCATTCGAGCTACTTACCAACGGTGCACAACCGCAACTATCAAGCCTTTAACGGTATTCAGAAACTCATCTGGGGCGATATGGTGCGTGTGGAGTCGGGAGACACTGCGTATATCTATCGTGTGAAGAAAGTGTACAAAGCGCAGGCAAGTGCAGCATCAGTCGCACTTTCGCATAAGGAAAATATGCTCATTTTGGTGACCTGCAACTCCTTTGGTAGCAAAGATGATCGCTTCGTGGTCGAAGCAGAACTCATAGAAAAAGAGGCTCTATAGAGCCGTTTTGGGGTGACTCCAGAGGGTGTTGACAAAAGTATAATTTTGGTGTAATATGTAAGTACAGGTAGCTCTTCTTTTCAGGACAGAACGTACGCTCACTCGAGTGTACAAAGTCACATTGTGGTTGGTTTTTTGTGCGAAAGTTTTTTACACAGCAAACTCATCGCAATTTCGCGTGAGAGAGAATTTCTCTCACCGCGATCGTGCGGATGGGAGGAAAGTTCATTTCAAACTGAAGGAGATACGAGAGGAGGTAGATTTGTCTAAAAAAGATCCGCTCGACGACCTATTTTGGTCGGTCATCCGGTGGGGAGCATTTGTGCTCCTCATAGTGATCGGGATGACTGGATGGGCCTATTGGGACATCCAGTCTCGGCAAGGGATAGTGTACGTGGACCCAAATACGGGTTCATTTACATTCTTTCACAGCAAGACGAAACCCTAAACAAGGAGACGAGACGATGAAGCGCTTTCTTCTCAATCTGGCGATGCTTTTGGGTATCACCAACACGCTCGCCGCATGCGGTGGCATGCGGCAGGATATTGCGGACGCAATCCGGCCCGCGCAGCCCGCACCAGTGATGGTGATGGCTCCGGCGCCGCAGGTCGCAACACCGGCACCGGTCCCTGCGCAACAGCAGGCAGCAACGCCTGCTCCGCGCAAGACCGTAGCTCCGCCGCCTGCGAAGCCAGCGGCATCCCCCGCCAAGCAGAACTTCTGCAAGGCGGGGGAGAACTGTTGGCGTCACGTCGGGCGGTCACCCTTCACTCCGAAGGGATCGAGTGTGAAGGGGATCGACGAGTACCTTGCGCTTTCTTCCGCCGATCCAGACATCAAGGCTCAGTGGAGGGATCAGGTCGTCGGGAATCGTGGCGTTTCGGCCACGATGCCGGATGGCACGCTCTACGAAGAGCAGGTATACACCTCGGGTGGCAAGCACGTCCTCTGGCGGAATGTCCGTCAGTCGATTGGTCGCGATCTGCCCGGCTACATCTACACGGCGAGAAAGGGCGGGTACAAGCACGTCCTCTTCCTTCCGCCGAAGGACCTTGAAGGGTGTGACAACTTTTCCAAGCGTCCTGCTGAGAAGGAGTGATCCCGTCGATCGGCTAGATGCGCGAGTGTCTAGCCGATCTGCCCACCAATAAAACAGAGGAGTAATAGCATGAAGGCTTTCTGTTCCGTACTTGTGGTGCTTTGCGGCATCATAAGCAATGCGGTCGCGTGCGGAATTCCTCCGTGTGCGACCAAAATCACGTTCCAGGCCATGTTCTGGGATGTGACCACTTTCTCGCCGGGTCTGCAGCAGCAGATCCGCGAGACTGCAGTCCGCGAGTCGAATGCGAGGTACGCATTTGACGATCGGGTTGGCAAGCTGCATCCAGCGATCATGGCTGAATGGCAGCGCGGTACGGCGAGAGGCTCGCCTGTCGCTGTCTCTGGTGCGGCCGTCATCCCACATCGTGGGGTGATGACATTCACCTCGACACCGGGGAAGTCTACCAAGAACCCTGAGCTCACGTTCTACACGTGGGATGTGGCCATTGCAGACGTCATGTCGGCAGCGGACCCACAGTTCGGGGTGAGCGTACAGGTCCCACCGACGTGCACGCTCGTCTACCCCGCTCCGGGTCGGAGCAACCGAGTCGACACTCGTCTCCGCAACGGGGATGGGGTAAATGAGGTACAAGAGTACCTAAAACGGGCTACCGCGAATCGGGAGCCATATCCGCGGTACTCGCTTCACTTCTTCTTCGATTGTCGAGGACGAAGTTCATGAGTTCTTCAAGACTGGAGTGCGACGGTGGCAATTGCCGCCGTCGCTCCTCCTTACTTTTTTTCTTTCGATACTCTTGCGTACATAAGGTTAAAAACTTATTTATGTAGGTGTGAGTATTTAGAAGACAAAAATATATATGAATAACATTATAAAATCTTTTGGTGGAAAAATCGGATACGCTGTTATTGTGATTGCACTTATTGCACTCGCAGTTTTTGTCGTATTACCCCTTATGCCACAAGTGCACACCGATGTGTCTGTGGTAAGTCTCTCCGCTGCTATTTCTCTTGCGGATGGCGATGGAGGCGGTGACGGCGGAGGAGATGCCGGCGGCGGTGAGGGTGGTGGTAATAGCGACTCAGGGGGTGGTCCTTCTACTGGAGGAGATGGTGGTGGAAATGATAGCGGTTGCTGCGGTGATGGTCCCGGTGCTGGAGAGGGTGGCGGAAATAGCAACCCTGACGATACCAACACTGACGCACCCGACAACTCTCCCATCGACAATGGCCCCAACCTCGATGTAGGTGGTCCTCATGAAGATGTCGTACTCACACCGGCTCCGACCTGTGCTATTTCGGCGAGCCCTTCTTCTTTCTCACACTCTGGTGGCAACACCAACCTTTCGTGGACTTCAAACAATGCTACCGCTGCAACGATTGACCAGACTATTGGATCAGTAGCAACGAATGGTTCACGATCTATATTTGTCGCTTCTTCTAAAACATTCACACTGACCGTCACTGGTCCGGGTGGTAGCGCTTCGTGTTCAGCTCCGGTTACCGTTGCTGCGGCACCACTTGCACCAACCTGTACACTTGTTGCGTCACCCAACAGTCTTCCATTTGGTGGAGGAAATACGATACTTTCTTGGACGACCGACAATGCAACTGCGGTTTCTATTAGTGAGGGTGTTGGATCAGTCGTGCTTGATGGATCACACTTGGTATCAGTTTCTAGTGGCAAGACCTTTACGCTTACCGCAACAGGTCCTGGTGGGTCGGTAAATTGTAATGCAGCAGTCACTGTTGGTGGCGCTGTTGCTCCCGCATGTACGCTCACGGTTTCTCCGTCAGCTATCACGCTCGGAGGATCATCACGTGTCAATTGGACTTCTGAAAATGTTTCAAATATCGTATTAAAGAAAGTCGTAAACGGTGTGGAGAGTATTGTTGAACAAACGACAGCAGGCACTGGCTCATTTGTGGTCATTCCTGAGGTTGCTTCAACACATACCTACAAAGGAAGCTTTACCGGAGCAGGTGGTACCGTGAACTGTGAAGCATTGCTAGTCGTGAATCCAGTCGCAGATCCAGCACCTGTATGTGCACTCTCGGCAACGCCTGCAAGCCATGGTTTTGGTGGTGGAAATTCTACCCTCAATTGGACGACGAGCAATGCCGACTCAGTGACTCTTGATAATAGCAACGGATCAGTCGCGCTCAATGGTTCACTTTCAGTAAACGTACAGCAAACGGTGACCTATATTCTCACCGCTACAAAAGGTAATAAGAGTACACAATGTGTACAGACGATTACGGTTGCAACACAAACAGCCGCACCAAGTTGTGACAGCTTTACCGCATCACCAAATGTTTTGACTGCAGCCGGTGATGTTGTATTCACATGGAATACCTCAAACGCTGATTCAGTATCAATCAACAACGGTGTTGGTGCTGTAGCAGTCGATGGGTCTACATCAAAGAATGTTACTTCGGACACGACGTTTGTCCTCACTGCGACAAAAGGAAACCAGAGTGCGACCTGTAACGTATTTGTCGATATTAATCCCTCTGAAACGCCAAAACTTAGCTGTGATGCATTCAGTATTTCACCAAGTTCAGTTTCAAAAGGGAATACTGCAACGATGACTTGGAATACCACCAATGCTGACTCAGTAACGATCGACAATAGTATTGGTACCGTGACTCCTGATGGGACACAGAGTATTACTGTCAATGAAAACAAGACCTACGTCCTCACTGCAAAGCGTGGAAGCGAGACGGTAAGTTGTAATGCTTCAGTCAGTGTAGAAACTGGTGGCGGTGGTGGAGGAGGTGGGGGCGGTGGTTCAAATAAGCCTGTCTGTTCGGCTTTCACAGCATCTAAAAAGACTATCAGTGCTGGTGATTCGGTAAAACTTTCATGGAAAACTCGTCGTGGATCTGAGCTCAAGATTGGTCCAAACGATGTCTATGAAACCACCAACGATGACAAGACTGATGAAGGATCAGTGACCGTGAAGCCGACAAAGACGACCAAGTACACGCTCACCGTGTCAAAGGGAAGCCGCAAGGATACCTGTACAGTTGAGGTGAAGGTGGGTGGGTTTACGGTACTTACTGATCGTAATCAACTGAGTTCGCTTTCATTTACCGATATCCCGTACACGGGATTTGACGCAGGTCCATTCCTCACCGGTCTCTTCTACACACTGCTTACTCTCTGGAGTCTCGCGATCGCGTATGTGCTGGCTATCAAGCGTGGCTCAGTATTTGGGTTCACACTTCCCGCATCGCAAGCAGCTGCATCAAATTATACGTTTGGTTCGATGATCCCACATGATGAATATCATGCGCATACTCATGTAGCGACACCGGCACCTGTGCATACCGCAGCTGCAGTTGCCTTTAGTGCTCCTGGTGCCACACAGGTAAAAGCGGTACATGCAGAGGTTCCATCAAATCTTCCAACAGGATCATATGCACATCAGGTAGTTACTGCTGCGCATGATGACGAAGATGTTGATCGTGATGAGGAAGAAAATGAAAACGATGAGGAAGCTCCGGAAGGAGATATGCAGGATGCCATTTCTCATTTGGAAAATATCGCACATGGTCACAATGTATTGCTCTCAAGCGATGCACTGCGTCTCATGATTGATCAAAGTGATACAACTGAAGAGGCATCAACCATGCTTCAGGATCTTATTGAGCGAGCTAAGGCATCGTACCCACGTGAAGATGGATGGATCATCCTTAATCGTGAGCGTGTGATGGCGCTTTTCCCACAGACAACATCAGCTGCAGTTGCTTCAATTGAAGCTTCGCCGGTTGTGGAGGAAGTAGGGGCAACGACGCTTGCTGAAGCCATAGTGACTGGCAACACTGCACTCGCATACGCACTTCTTGGAAACAATCCCATGATTGCTATCGCAGATGCTGCAGAAGCGCTCGATGGCGTTGTACGTGCTCGTCATGCAGGAAATAATACTTCTGATATGCTCGTACGTGCATCAGCACACATTTCTGACGAAAAGTTGAAGGCTGCGGTACTTGCACTTGTATCTGCTATTGATGGTACATATAGTGATGAGGTTGCGGCTGTTCGTTTGGCTGTTATTAAGGCACTCAAAGCTATTTCCTAAACATTCTAAAATCCTGGGCGAGTGTCAAAAATCGAGATTTGCATTGTTGCGAGCCCCGGTGTTCCCTCACCATATATCAAATATGGCTCGGTTCACTCCTCGCTCGCGCCGCGCATATCTCTGATTTTTGAGCACTCTTGGAGACGCCGAGACACATCTCAAATCCAAACAAAACCGTCCTTTTTGGGCGGTTTTGTGTTTTGCTTGCGCATAATGCTAATACATGGTTTTGTTACCTCAGAAGTCTCTCGTTCTCAGCTGGAGGAAGATTATGTTATTTCTTCCAAAGGAAGAAATTTGGATTCCAGGTGCCGAAGCATTGTTCGTTCCAGAAGAACGTTTTCGGGTGAATTTTGACGATAACATATTATACATCGCTTCTTTGAACCCTTGGTTTCGTGAGAGGGTTCGTGTTGCAGACCATACGCAGCCACACAGTTGTACGATACGGTGTGTCGTGACTGTAAAAGATCTGTCACATACTGAAGTAGTTAATACTGTACGCGGTACCATTCGGTCTCTCTACTACGTACACTATCTCATTGCACTACAGGGTCATGGGGAAAAAGGGTTTCTGCTGGTGGATGGCAGGCCAAATTTTTTCATGATGCGTTTATTGGATGACAAAACCTACCCACTTGCTCTTTTTTATGATATCTGGAGTACCCCGACCGGCTGGTGTATATGGGACTATACCCCCTTGGCTTTGGAATCGTCTTGGATGTGGACAAAGGGTTCACGGTTTTATTTTGAGAGTTTGTAATCCTCGTCAGCTATATTGCTGGTGAGGATTTTTCTACACAAACACCGCGCGCCTCATGAGGCGCGCGGTGTTTGTGTTGTATATAAGCTTGCTACATGTACGTCCACTTATTAGTACGCACAGTGTGACAATTTCTTTCAGTTTTTATGTGAGTGTTCGCTCTTTGTTTTCTCGCACCAATCGTTCAGTCAGCGCCGCAAGTGATAGCTTCGCTGGCGCATCTACGCCGCGAGTTTCGAGCGTGATCTCCTGCGCTTCAACTTCTTTATCTCCAATGACGGCAAAGTAGGGGATGCGTGCCTGCTTTGCAAGACGGATTTTCTTGCCCATTGATTCATCGCTCTGATCTAGTACAGCGCGGATGCCTGCAGCTGCTAGAGTCTTCTGTACATTTTCTGCATACGCGCGCTGGTTTTCGCTCACGGTGACGATACGGATTTGTTCAGGAGAAAGCCAGAGAGGGAAGTTGCCACCCAGGTGTTCGATGAGTACTGCAGAAAAGCGTTCGATAGATCCCATGATTGCGCAGTGGATCATCACGATACGCTCCTTTTCACCTTTTTCGTTGGTGCACTCAAGATCAAATCGTTCCGGCATGTTCATATCGAGTTGGATCGTGGCGACTTGATGTTGACGTCCAATCGAATCCATCGCCATAAAGTCGAGCTTCGGACCATACATCGCTGCTTCACCAAGCGCTTCAAAGTAATCTGCTTTTCGCGCAATCGCGATCTCACGGAGTGCATCTTCGGCATTTTTCCAAATCTCAGGTGTACCAAGGTATTTCTGCATTTCTTTGGGATCATGGAAAGAGAGACGGACCTTGAGGGTAAATCCAAAGGTGCCGTAGAAGGTATCGATGATGTCCCAGATCGCAAAAAATTCATCCTTCACTTGGCTATGTCGACAAAAGACATGCGAGTCGTCCTGCGTGATCGAAAGTACGCGAGTGAGACCTCCGAGTTCACCTGATTGTTCGTCGCGATATACCATGGTCGTCTCTGCGTAGCGCTGCGGCATATTGCGATAGCTGTGTGGCTGTCGCGCAAATATCTGTGTGTGGTGTGGGCAGTTCATGGGCTTCAACGCATACTCTTTATCTTCGCGTGTTTTGATGCGGAAAAGTTCGTCGGCAAATTTTTCCCAGTGACCCGACGTCTCATAGAGATTCTTTTTGGTGATGTGAGGGATTGTGACGCGCTCGTAGCCGTACTTGCTCCTGAGTTCCCACACGTACTGGTCCAAGAGGTGGCGCATGGCAGTACCTTTTGGTGTCCAGAGGGGAAGTCCTGGTCCAACGAGTTCAGAAAAGGTAAAGAGGTCAAGTTCTTTGCCAAGTTTTCGGTGGTCGCGTTTCTTCGCTTCTTCAACTTGTGTCTGGTACGCAGTGAGTTCTGCTTCGGTCGCGAATGCAAGTCCATAGATGCGGGTGAGCATCGCGTTTTTTTCATCACCTCGCCAATAGGCACCCGCAACGGTTGTGAGTTTAAAACCACTCGGATCTATTTCACGCGCGGGGTTTTCCAAGTGTCCGCCACGGCAAAGGTCGGTGAATTTTCCTGATGTGTAGAGGGTGATTGTTTCGCCTTTCTCCGCGAGCTCGTTCACGAGCTCTATCTTGTACGGATTGTCTTTGAAAATTTCCCGCGCTTTCTCGGGAGTCACTACTTCATGAGCAAAATCAGTCCACGAAGAAAACGTCTTGCGCATCGTTGTCTGGATTTTCTTTAGATCATCGTCGCCCGGCTTTTCTCCGCCTGAAAAATCAAAGTCGTAGTAAAAACCATTATCAATAACGGGACCTATAGTCCGCTTCGCGTGTGGGTAGTGTTCGAGTACTGCAGAAGCTAAAAGGTGGGCAAGGGTGTGACGCAAATTTTCGAGATTCATATGTTTTGGTTTTCTAATAAAAATAAACAAAAAACGTCCGAGTAAAAATATGAACAAGTCACATTTTTACTCGGACGATCTTACTGTGGTAAGCCGCGGTTCCACCGAGTTTCCTTGCCCGAACCGTTAGGTTTTAGGGCTCAGCACTCTCTTACCAAATTAGGTATTGCTACGCGCGAAGCGCTGACGGTTGGTGCCCGTCACAATCTCTGGTACCCACTATCCTAACGCGTAGTGAGACAATGTCAAACATCTTTCTCAAGCGCTTTGATCGCTTCGGCGACGATGCTTGGTTCACCATTGCGGTGCGAGAGGCGGCCCTTGATGGCCACACAGGTCTGTGGAAGTGCGAGTTCGCGTTTGGTTTCAAGTACGCTTGGGAAGAGGACGACCTCAATGCTTCCTGTTGCGTCACCGACTGTCACAAATGCCATGCGGTCACCTTTTTTGGTCATGATTTCGCGTGAGACTTCAATGATGCCGGCAACAACCACAGGTATTCCTTCGCGTTCATCGTTGCGTACACTCAATATGGTAGGGCGTTTCTTGAGCGCTTCTTTGTATGCGTCGAGCGGGTGTCCAGAGACATAGACGCCAAGGAGTTCCTTCTCCCAAAGTAGTTTCTGCGCAACAGATACTGGTGGTATTTGTTCAAGATTGATTGATCGCACCGAGCTTGTTTCTGCCCCGCCAAAAAGTGAATCTTGCGCCGCCAATTTTTGCGCTTGCATTTCCTTTATGTAGCTTAACAAGGTCTCGGTATTGTGGAGGAGCACACTTCGTTCGCCATAGCGATCCAAGGCTCCCGTCATAATAAGTGCTTCAAGAGATTTTTTGTTGAAACTTTTTATCGGAATACGTCCAAGAAAATCTTCAAGCGTGGTAAAAGGGCCATGCGCCTTGCGCTCGTCAATAATGGCTTCTGCTACACCCTCACCAAAATTTTTTATTGACGCAAGTCCAAAACGGATCGTATTGGTATTTGGCACAACTGAGAAGTCGCTGAAACTTTCATTGATATCGGGCGGCAGTATGCTGATCTTCATACGTTCACATTCGTCGATGATCATAGACACTGTCTCAACATCACCTGATTCAGCAGTGAGCACTGCTGACATGTATTCGATTGGATAATTGGCCTTCATGTATGCAGTCTGATATGCCACACGGCCATAACTTGCGGCATGCGCTTTACCAAATCCATAGGCCGCAAATGGTTCTATGAGACTCCATAATTTTTCAGCTTTTTCAGTTGGCAGTTTTCCAAACTCTGCAAAACCTTTGAGCAACTTTGCTTTTTCAGCCTCCATCACTGCAGGGATTTTCTTTCCCATGGCTTTGCGTAGCGTGTCCGCCTGGAGCCACGAATATCCTGCGAGTTTAATCGAGATCATCAGAACATCATCTTGGTACGTGACGACGCCATATGAGCGATTAAGTACGTCCTTGAGACGAGGGTCTAGGTAAGTGATGAGGCGAGGATTGTGTTTGCGTTCAATATACTGGGGGATTGATTCCATTGGTCCGGGGCGATAGAGCGCCACCATGGCATTGATGTCGTGAATCGAGCTTGGCTTTAGTTCTTTGAGGAAGTGCGTCATCCCAGAGCCTCCCAATTGAAACAGCCCCATGGTTTCTCCACGGGCAAGTATTTCAAATGTTTTGGTATCATCGACGGGTACGTTTTCAATATCGATATCAATACCGTGGATTTTCGAGACACGCTTCACCGCGTCAGCGAGTATGGACAGGTTGCGAATACCTAGGAAGTCGAATTTCAAAAGTCCAACACCGTCTTCTCCGACCGCGTGCATGTCGTACTGGGTGATCATCTTTCCACCTTTTGGATCGGGTTGAACAGGGACAAAATTAACGAGCGGTGTGGGGGCAATCACCACACCTGCCGCATGCACCGAAATGTGACGAGCTTTCCCTTCAATTTTTTTGGCAAGATCAATGATGTCTTTGGTGTCCGCATCTTGTTTGTATAGTTTCTTGAGATCGGGTTCGATTTCAAGTGCGTGTTCAATGGTCATCGGAAAGCCTTGGCTACCCATTGGGATTAATTTTGCAATACGATCACCCGTGCCATATGGATGTCCAAGTGCGCGCGCAACATCGCGCACAGCAGCGCGCGCCATCATGGTGCCAAAGGTACCAATTTGTGCGACATTGTCCTTGCCATATTTTTGGCGCACGTAGTCGATCATCTCGTCGCGGCGATTGTCAGCGAAGTCCATGTCGATATCAGGCGCCGATGGACGTTCAGGGTTGAGGAATCGTTCAAAGGGAATTTTGTAGTCAAGCGGATTAACCGTCGTAATGCCGAGCGAATAGGTCACCAGTGAGCCTGCAACCGATCCTCGAATAGTCGTGAGGATTTTTCGTTTACGCGCTTCATTAATGAGGTCCGCTACGACGAGAAAGTATTTTGAATACCCTTTCATTTTAATAATATCGAGCTCGTAGTTGAGGCGCGTCATCTCATCTTCGGTCCCAGCAAGTCCGCGCCACCGTAAACCGTTTTCTGCAAGTTGGCGCAACTCTTCGTCCGGTGTGCGGCCACTTGCAATAATGAAGTTTGGGAAATACCATTTTTTGAGTTCAATCGTGATTGAACATCGTTCGGCAATGTTGTGCGTGTTAAGAAGTGCTTCAGGGTTGTCTTTAAAATAGGTGTGCGCAAGCTTTGTACTGATAAATGAAAAATCCTCAGTTTGTTCATCAAAACCTGATGTGGTGTCGATGGTGGCACCCGTCTGAATTTTTTGTAACGTCTCGCGGGCACGATGATCGCCTTTTTCCAGATAGTATACGTCGTGTGCGGCCATGCACGGTGTGTTGGTCTCCTTACCAAGAGCTGCAATCTTGCGCATGAGTTCCATGTGGCCCGGTATTTCGGGATGATGGGTGAGCTCAAGATAGAGTCGGTCACCAAATACATCCTTGTACCAGGAAAGTGCGGCATGCGTTTTTTCTTGGTCATCGTTTTTCAATGCATGACTCGTCTCGCCAGAAAAAGAGGGAATAATGGCGATAAGGTTTTTGCTCTGTGCTTTGATGTGTTCTCGATCGAGACGAGGGCGGTAGTAGAAACCGTGGACGTAGGAGTCGGTGACGAGCTGAATGAGCGCTTTGTATCCGTCAGTATTGAGGGCGAGGAGGACCAGTCGTGCGTGTGGTTTGTCGTTGGGTTCTTTATCAAAGAGTGTCCGTGGAGCCAAATATGCGTCGATACCGATGATTGGTTTGATGCCTTCTGCCATGCAGGTTTGGTAGAATTCGATTGCGCCATAGAGGTTGCCATTGTCCGTGAGCGCAAGGGTCGTCATCCCTTCTTTTTTTGCTGCGGCAACGAGTTCATCGATTGTCGGCAAGGCATTCAAGAGCGAATAGTGCGAATGTGTGTGAAGGTGGGTGAAGGGAATGTCGCTCATCGTGTCATTATAGAGTGAGGTTTAGAGATTGGGAAATCGGGAACTAGAGCTACCATGAGCTCCTTTTCAGAACCCGTGTTCCTAGCACGTATTTTTTCTTTATTAGAAAAAATACGTGCTAGGCCACTAAACTCAGGACCATTTTATTTGTGTAGGCCGATGAGGCAGCACACAAATAAAATTGCCCTTCCGTTAGATTCTTCAAAAGAGTTCATAGTAGCTCTACCACATACATAATGAAAAAGAAAAACCCAAAATATCTCATTGGAATAGACGAAGCAGGCAGAGGGCCACTTGCGGGACCTGTTGCGGTTGGGGCTGTGCTCGTGCCCCATGATTTTGATTTTTCAGTGTTTTCGGTTGTAAGGGACTCTAAAAAATTATCACCAAAAGTGCGTGAACGAGTATTTGAGGAAGTAAAAAAAAGTTTGAATCAACACCAGATTTCATATCATGTTGCGCTCGTGAACGCCGCGACGATAGATAAAAAGGGAATTACGAACGCTGTGCGCGAAGGAATCGCTGCTATTTTTAAAAAATTGGCTGTGGATCCTGGCGATGTTGAAGTACGGCTTGACGGACTTCTTCATGCGCCATCAGAATTTAAAAACCAAAAGACCGTTATAAAGGGGGACGTAACCGAGCCTGCGATTTCACTTGCCTCCATCATGGCGAAAGTGACTCGCGATCGATATATGGTGCATATCGCCAAAAAATATCCGCGATATGGTTTTGAAGTTCATAAAGGGTATGGGACAAAAATGCATAGTGACGCTATTAAAAAATATGGGCTTTCCAAAATTCATCGCAGAAGTTTTTGTAAAAAGTATAAAAGCGAAGCTCTTGAAAAATAGTTGTGCACAGAGGTGCATAGCAATCATTGACAGGGTTCTATATGAGTAGTATGGTTGTCAGTTGGAGTTGTTCTTTGGTCCGCAGAGACTTTGGACAGTTCCGCATATTTTGCACCGATTCTGGCGCAATAATTCTGGGGAAGAAACGATGGGATTACAAAGAAGGAAGCCTGATAATCCTGATCCAGGTATTTGGTTTTCACCTTGCGGTGGATGTGGTGCGTGTCAAAATGCGGGATATAACCCGCATGCAGTTCTATGCATCCATTACATGCCCAGATTGGTGCGTGCTGGGGAGTGTATTCGGGAGGGCAAACAATTAGCCACACACTTTTCATTAATACCACGGACAACGTAGTATTCAGCGTCCGGCGAGCAATGCTCCCGGCGCTTTTTTTATGCCAACCCCGGGCTATTTCCCTTGGAAATAGCCCGGGGTTGCTCGTTTTCTTTTTCTCTGTTATAGTCTCTCCGCTATGGTAATTCGAATGCGACATACGCGGGCACATACCCGCAACCGCCGTTCTCATCACGCACTCAAAGAGGTATCTCTTGCCGTGTGTTCAAATTGTAAGGCGTCGGTACGACCTCATCATATGTGTCTTGCCTGTGGATTTTATAATGGACGACAGGTTATTGATCTCTCTACACAGAGTGCGAGACGTGCTGAACGCATCCGTGCCAAAAAGGAACGCGTGCGTGCCGAGTCAGGGAGCAAAGTGGCTCCAACACCAGAAAATAGTCACGAACATATCAAAGATACTGATCCAACTCCCGATAAGTCACAGAAGGCAAAACGAGGTGGACGCTCAGTCACGAAAGGAACCTCATCCAAAAAGGAGAAACAGGAATCTTCATAAACTCAAAAAGCTGAATCCACAAAAAAACCCCGCATACGGGTTTTTTTGTTTGTAGCTATGATACACTTGTGGGTAGTCTCATGTATGGCAAATAGGCACCTTTCACGCAGTATCGTTCTTCAGACACTCTTTGAGTGGGATTTAAATAGTCTTGGAAAAAGCGCGCTCGCGCAAGTATTGAACCGCAATGTTGACGAATTTGCTCCGAACAAGTCGGATATGCCGTTTATGGACAAGCTCCTTGATGGCGTACTCCAGAAGCAAAAGGAACTCGACCTCGTCATCGAAAAAGCAGCACCCGAGTGGCCTATTGATCGTATTTCTCCTGTCGATCGCAACATACTCCGCTTGGGTCTCTATGAACTTCTTTTTTCAGATCGCAAGGAGGTCCCCGCAAAGGTAGCAATCAACGAAGCAATCGAACTTGCAAAACAGTTTGGTGGTGATAACTCGAGCAAGTTTGTAAATGGAGTGTTGGGTGCAGTCTATAAAGAGATTGGAGAACCGGGAAAAGCAGAGACATCAAAACGAAAACGCAACGACGTACCATTTGAACAAATGCCGATAGAGCGTTTGGCAGGAGCAGTTGTTTATGCAGAAGATGATGGCAACATGTACTTTGCGTTGGTGCATGATGTATTTGGACATTGGACGCTGACCAAGGGACATATTGAAGAGGGCGAAGATGAACGCGTAGGTATTGCACGTGCCATCAAAGAAGAGATCGGACTTTCAGATCTCACGGTAGAGGATGCGCTGGGCAAAAACGAATATATCGCATCACAGCCAGAAAAGGGAAAGGTACGCAAGCAAGTGTCGTACTACCTTGTGCGCTCATCGTATGAAGAATTGAACCTTGAAAAGAAAGGGGGGCTTGATGCGGCGCAGTGGTTTAAGGTTGCCAGCATTCTTGATCTCAACTTTTATGAAGACATACTCCCGATTGTCACCAAATCGGTGACGCTACTCGTCGGCCGCGGGGGCAGTACACGATAGCCGAAACTGTGATATATTCCTGTATCACGCATACATGGTATGGATATCCCATTAGCCCCACTCCAGAAAATACTCGGTATTACCTTTGCCAATCAAGGGCTTTTGCAGAGTGCGGTCACGCACCGTTCATATCTCAATGAAAATAGAGACGACGCAGGTGAACACAATGAACGCCTGGAGTTTCTTGGTGATGCGGTACTTGAGCTTGTCGTCACTGATTATCTTTTTCGCACGTATGAAGGAAAGGCAGAGGGGGAATTGACGGCGATCCGTGCGGCGCTCGTCAATACAAATATGCTTTCAGAAACCGCGCAGCGTTTGGGTATCAATGAATTTATGCGTCTCTCACGCGGTGAGGCAAAAGATGTGGGACGTGCGCGACAGTACATTTTGGCGAATGCGTTTGAGGCGATAGTGGGGGCACTGTACATGGATCAGGGATATGAAGCAGCGAGAGGTTTTATTGCTCGGGAGCTTTTGATACGCGCAGATGACATTGTGAAGAATCGTACATGGCAAGATCCAAAAAGTCGTTTTCAAGAAAAAGCACAAGAGGTTGCTGGGCTAACGCCAACGTACCGCAGCTTGAAAGAAGAAGGTCCAGACCATGATCGTATGTTCACGATTGGTATTTTTCTTGGTGAAGAGTGTGTGGCGCAAGGAGTTGGACGATCGAAGCAGGAGGGGGAGCAGGCTGCTGCACTTAAGGGTCTTGAGAATAGAGGGTGGTGACAATCGCGAGCTTGTGTTTTTGAAAGACACTCATCAGCACCCCAGCAGGGTGCTGTGTTCTGCTCGTCGCGCGTTCCTGCCGTAGTCGCTTCCGCAACAAAGGACGGCAGGCACCGTGCTGCGCGTGACTGCGCAAGGTCTTTCAAAAACACAAGCTCGCTACCTCACGCCTGTCGTAGAAATAAAAAAGCGCGCCAAAATACTTTGACGCGTCTGTCAGTTCACCCTAATTCTTTTCTGTGTTTGGTGAGCAGGGCAAGATGGGGTGGGACTAGTTTGTGTTCATAAATGAGCTGTTCGAATTCTTGAAGTGAATGCAGTTTTGGCTCCTCACCGTCGTTGCCTGTTCGTAGCTCTGCGCATTGGCTCTTGGGTATTTTGATCTTGTATAGATACCGTTCATGACGATTAGCTAATCCGCCGATGAACTTCCGCTCCAACAAGATAAGATCGTTACTGGGAATATCGAGACCTGTCTCTTCTATCAATTCCCGCTTAGCTGTCGTATGTGGAAACTCGTCATCTTGCCTTTTGCCGCCAGGGAGTTTCCAGAGTGGCGTAGAGTGTTGTGGATCGATGATCAGCACAATGCCAATTGCTCGATCTTCTTTGTCAATGACGAGCGGACACACCAGCGATGCCCAGTCGGCACGGTCTGTGAGGGGTAATCTATGACCATGAGTCATGTGAGGTACCCCAATGAGAGATGAAACAGTGTTACCTGTTGCGCACAATAGCACATACGCACCTCTTGTCTACATACTGCTTCCTCACATGATATATGACTTATGTATGGTGACTCAATGCTAGAATAGAGCCATGTATTTGCGGTCGCTTGAACTCAATGGTTTTAAATCTTTTGCCAAGAAGAGCAATTTGGAATTTTCGACCTCGATTGCGGGCATTGTGGGGCCCAATGGATCAGGGAAATCAAATGTCGCTGAAGCTTTTCGTTTCGTGTTGGGGGAGCAGTCACTGAAGTCCATGCGTGGCAAGCGTGGCGAAGACCTCATCTTCAATGGATCGTCCGCGCTGGCACGTGCAAACCGCGCATCGGTCAAAATCACGCTCGATAACACAAAAAAACAATTTCCGATTGATTTTGATGAAGTGACTATTGAGCGCGTGGTGTATCGCGATGGCGTCAACGAGTATTTGTTAAATGGAAACAGGACACGGCTCAAAGATGTGCAGGAACTTTTGGCGTCTGCCAACATCGGTTCGACAGGACACCACATCATTTCGCAGGGCGAAGCAGATCGCATCTTGACCGCAAGTCCAAAAGAACGACGGGAGATGATTGAGGATGCATTGGGTCTTAAAGTATTTCAATACAAGAAAGCAGAGAGTGAAAGAAAGCTTGAGAAGACCAATGAAAACATCGCGCAGGTGCAGTCGCTGCAACGTGAAGTGCAACCACACTTAAAATTTTTGGAACGACAGGTAAAGAAGATTGAAAAATCGCTCGAAGTACGTGAGCAGCTCAAGAGTGAGTATCGAGAGTACCTCAAGCGCGAAGACGAATACATTGCGTTTCATCATGATCGCATTGCGGTCGCGATCAAGGCACCTCAAGAAGAATTGGCATCACTTGAAATAGAGCTTGCAAAAGCAAAAAAGGTTTTGGAAGATTCGGGCAAAGATGCAAAGCGTGATGCACTTGTAACACTAGATCAAAATCTCCGTGCGGTCCGTACCGAACGCCAAGAAGCAATACGATCGGTGGGAAAGCTCGAAGGGCAGATTGCGTATTTGGAGCGCAGGATTGCCGAGCGAGCGCGAGAGCAAGAAAAAGAAGAACGTCAACCAATACCCTTTGCTCGGGTAGAAGAGGTAGTAGCGGGTATTGAAGACACTGCGCGTGGTGGGACGACCGATGCGGAGCCAAAGGCGCTCGTGCATATTATCGACCATATGGTGCGTACGCTGCGCTCATTTTTGAATGAGATGTCGCGTACAGGATCAGTCAAACACGATACGACCGATGAAGATGAGCATCATGATTTGGCTAAAGAAAAAAAGAAAGTCGACGGCGTACTTGTAGATCTTGATCGTGAGGAAGAAAAGCTACGTAAAGAATATGATGAGCTCAAAGCTTCAATTGAAGCTGAGTTGAGTGAAAGTAGGGCAGCAGAGCATGAAGTGTTCCGTATTATGGGACGCGAGCAGGAGTTGACACAACAAATAACATTTTTGGAACGAGAGCGCGCCGACCTTGAGCGTGATCGCAATGAATTTAAACGCGAGCTTGAAGAGGCGGTATCACTCATCGGACGTGCAGTCACTGAATATTTTAGCTACGTTATTGTAGCAACGGATGGGCAGCCGGTAACACGTGAGCAATTGGTGTCTGAGGATCGCACGGTGCAGCTTGAGCGCCGGCGTTCACTTGAGAAAATGAAAATCCGCCTTGAAGAATTGGGCGCAGGAGCTATGGACGATGTGATGAAAGAGTACCAAGAGGTCAAAGATCGAGATCTCTTTTTGACGCGAGAAGTTGAAGATTTACAAAAATCAGTTGCTTCACTGCAAACCTTGATTACAGAATTGAGTGAAGAATTGAATGCGCGTTTTGTCGGTGGTATAGAAAAAATTGGTGCAGAATTTTCCGTTTTCTTCACCCTTATGTTTGGTGGTGGGACGGCAGCTCTCCATCGTGTGAAGCCAAAGAAAGGTGCGCGGAAGGAAAAGGATGACATGGAGAGTCTGCTTGAAACAGACGAAGCTCCGCCAGCTGGCGGAGAAGAAGAACCGTTGGAGGAGGGGATCGATATCGATGTCACGCTTCCCAACAAGCGTGTACGTGGACTTGATATGCTTTCAGGCGGAGAGCGTGCCCTCACATCGATTGCACTTATTTTTGCGATGAGTCAGGTCAACCCACCACCGTTTGTTATTCTCGATGAGACTGATGCCGCACTCGATGAAGCCAACAGCAAGCGCTATGGTGACATGATTGCGTCCCTCGCACAAAAATCGCAACTTATCTTGATTACGCACAATCGCGAGACGATGTCGCGTGCAGGTATTCTCTATGGTGTCACGATGAGTGGTGATGGTGTCTCAAAACTCCTCTCGGTCAAACTCGAAGAGGCGGTTGAAGTGGCAAAGTAATATGTTAGATATTTTTAGTCGAGCATTGGTCAAGTCAATATTTTTGGCTGCTTGTTTTATTGTCACTTTTTATGTCGCAGCTTACTTTGATCCCTCTGCTTATGGTGTTGATATTTTAGTATCTGTTGCGTATGTTTTTTTTGGTTTTAGCCCAAGCATTATAGGAATTTCCATTATTACACTTTTGCTTGTGGAATACTTGAACAGAAATAAGGTGAATATATCAAAAAAAGAGGAATCTGTAGGTTATTTTTTAATATTATCATTATTCTTGTGCGCTCTGTTTGCGCTAAATGTGTTTAAGTCTCTGGGACTGATTGTGGAGCTAGCATGGTTACTTGTAGTTATCTATTTTGCTGAAAGACTGCTGCCAAACCGTTTTGGAAAAAGTGAATGGAGAACTTTCCTTTGTTACGCGGCACTTTTCCCGATACTATTTTTTGTTTATTTCTTACTGGGTATTGATACATTTTTTTGACAGGAGGTCACACTCGGGTGTACCGTTAGCTGGGTTCAGTACAACCAGAAGGGGTGAAAGATGAGCAATCAAGATCGTCTTGAGTTCGTGACGTTCCCTTGCATTTTTGGCACTACGCCAGAAGAACAATGTGTTATCCACGGCACCAATTATCTTTGGGCGTCAGCGGCACGACTGGATGGTGTCTTGGAGTCCACATTTTCGATGTTCATGATCTGTCGCAGTCAGATTGCCAAAGCAAATGTGCCGTATCGCATGCCATCGGGGGACTTCATGCGCGGTATGCTTTTGAAGGATGGGCCTATCCGAAGTGCAGTGATGGAAATGACGAATGGTATTGAACCTCGCATTCCGGCGAGCGAAAGGGAGCACTACGACCTCATCGTATGTGCAGTTGAGGCTATGCAGCGGAGTATTATCAGCAGAACCTCAGCATTCATCCGCGCTTGATCCGCATGGCGCTCCCTTGGGAGCGCCATTTTTCTATGCCACTAGCTCAAAATCAAGTGTGCGTTCTTCTAAGTTTGCGCGGATGAGTTTGATTTGTACGGTGTCGCCGAGGCGGTATGTCTGCGATGATTTCTGTCCGCGCACTTGGTATTTCGCTCCTTCGTGGACAAAGAAATCTTTGCGCATCGATGCGAGACGGACCAATCCTTCTGCTTTTGTTGCTTTGTCTTCAACATAGAGACCCCAGTCTGCGGTACCGGTAATTGTGCCCGTAAATACTTGTCCAACTTTTGATTGCATAAACTCTACCTGCTTGTACTTGATCGAGGTGCGCTCTGCATCGACAGCATTGAGTTCTCGCGCAGATGATTGCACTGAGAGTCGCTCGTACCGTGCATGTTCTGCACTCCCAATCGGTGTGCCATTTAGATGCTTATAGAGTAAGCGATGCACCATGAGGTCGGGGTATCGACGGATCGGGGAAGTGAAGTGTGTATAAAATTTGAATGCAAGTCCAAAGTGCCCGATATTTTTTGTTGAGTACACTGCTTTTGCCATCGAGCGTATGGTGGCGGTCTTGATGAGTGCTTCCTCCGGAGTACCTGTCACTTCCTTCAGCAGTGCATTGACGTTTTTTCCGGTGACCATGCCACGTTCATTTTTGAGTTCGTACCCAAGGGCACGCAAGAAAATGCCAAGTTCCACAATCTTGTCCGGATTTGGTACATCATGTATGCGATAGACAAATGCCATGTCCTGGTGATTTGCTTTTGAGAGATTGTAGATATGGGTCGCGACACTTTGATTTGCCAAAAGCATAAAATCCTCAATCATGAGCATAGTCTCTGTTCGCGTCTTGAGACGGATGTCGATCGGTTTCCCTGCGGCATCGAGTTCGAATACGACTTCAGGTTGGTCAAAAGCGATAGCTCCTTCTTGCTGTCGTTTGGCACGCAAAAAGCGAGAGATGTCCATCATGACGCGAAGATCGTCGTGCATGTCACCATGACCAAGGTCGAGTACTTCTTGTGCTTCTTCGTATGAGAAACGACGGTTGGAATGAATCACCGTTTTGCCATACCATGTGTTGGTGACGGTACCGTCCTTCTTAATGGTAAATATGGTTGAAAAAGCGAGTCGGTCTTCGTTGGGTCGCAGTGAACAGAGATCATTTGAGAGAATCTCTGGCAACATCGGAATTACGCGATCCACGAGATAGATCGAGGTGCCGCGTTCTTGTGCTTCTTTATCGATAGGATCGTTTTCAATGACGTAGTGTGAGACGTCAGCAATGTGCACGCCGATCTCATATGTATCATCAGAGATCTTTAGAATCGAAAGTGCGTCATCAAAATCTTTTGCAGTCTTTGGGTCGATGGTGCAGGTGGGTACGTGGCGATAATCCTTGCGTTTCGGATCGAGAAGAGCATCCTTAAAAATCTGCTCTTTTGTTGCATGGAGCTCCTCCGCTTGTTTTGCAATTTGCTCGGGAAAGTCAACGGCGAAACCGCCACCACGTATGATGGCTTGCATCTCGGTCTCGTGGTCTCCTGCTTTTCCTAGGATCTCGAGGACTTTTGCTTGCGGCTTCACTTTTGGATCAGTCCATTCGGTCATCGTGACGACTGCTTTCATACCGACTGATTCTGAGGCTGATTGAGGGAGTACAAATGAGACGTGAATGCGTCTATTGTCCGGGTGGAGGTGGGGAACGCCATCGAGAAGGGTGATCGTGCCGATGTATTCGCTGCGGGCGCGAGAAATGATATTGACGACCTTAGCCGTCTCGCGACCCATAGGAGATTTGGTACCCATTTCAAGAAGGACGATATCGCCATCAAGAGCCGTACCCACAGCATCGGGCGCTATGACGACATCGTCCTCAAACTGCGGCAGGTTGACGTACCCTACGCCTTTTCCACGCACCATAATAACGCCTTCGAGTGTATGTGTTTTTGTTTCCATGATTCTATGAGCCTACCACATTTGACCAGTATAGGTAATTCTGGTACTCTTTTGGGCACAATGATTACAATGCGACTACAGAGGATAGGAAGAAAGAACAGCCCCTCATACCGAGTGGTAGTTGTTGATTCACGCCAGGGTATTAAAAGCGGCAAGTTTATCGACATGCTTGGTTTTTACGAGCCAAAGTCAGGTACCATTAAGATTGATGGCGAGAAGGCAAAGACATGGCTCTCAAAGGGCGTACAAGCGTCTCCTACCGTCCACAACATGCTTGTATCACAGAAAGTGATCAATGCACCAAAGATTACCGTACAAGCTCCAAAGAAGGTGGTAGAGACTAAGAAAGAAGAGAAAGCGGAAGCTCCGGCTGAGGTTGCAGCGGGAGAAGTGACTGCAGAAGTTGCGGCGTAACGGGAAAGAAAAAAGATCTGTAAAAAGGCGGGGACCAAAGGTCCCCGCCTTTTTATCAAGAGTGCGGCGTTGACTTAGGTATCAATGATAAAGTACGATTGAGGAGGTCATGCAGACTATCAGCATCCTTTAAAACAGTAATTCTATTTATGGAACGAGATCAGCAATTCCTCGAGTACGTAGTGAAAGAACTTGTCGATAATCCAGAATCAGTAAAAGTTAGTCGTACGGTGGATCAGATGGGAGTACTCCTCCTTCTCGATGTGCATCCGGCGGACATGGGCAAGATCATCGGTCGTTCGGGCAATACCGCAAAAGCCATTCGCACACTCCTCCGTGTTGTTGGGATGAAGTATGATGCACGCGTAAACCTCAAGATCAATGAGCCTGAAGGTGGTCGTGGACCGGGCATGGGTACCTCGATGACCCAAGCGCAGATCGCAGACAATCGCGAACCAAAGTCTCTTGATGAAGCCATCGAAGATTTGAAGATGTGAATCAAAAAGCCCCGCAAGGGGCTTTTTGATTCATGTTCCTTTGTGGCATACTGCGTTTATGCATTTTCATGTAGTCACACTGTTTCCGGAGGTTTGTAAGGCGTACACAGACGCTTCGGTTTTGGGGCGTGCTCAGAAGACTGACAAGGGAAAGGGGGCAAAAGTGCGGGGCAAGAAAATTGAAGTCTCCTACTACAACCCTCGAGACTTTGCTGGCGACAAGCACAATAAAGCCGATGATCGTCCATACGGAGGTGGTCCGGGGATGGTGATGAAGCCAGAACCGGTGTTGGCTGCGGTAGCGAAGGCTGTCGGAAAAAAGAAAACAAAACCGAAGATTATTATTATGTCGCCACGTGGGACGCTTTTTACTCAAGAGATAGCAAAGAAGCTGGCGAAAGAAAAAGATATAGTACTCATCTCGGGGCGCTATGAAGGCATTGATGCCCGAGTCAAAGAGATTTTGAAAGCAGAAGAAATTTCGGTGGGCGAGTACGTACTTACTGGGGGAGAGCTGCCAGCGCTCACGCTCATAGATGCGATAGCGAGACATGTCCCAGGAGTGCTTGGCGAGAGCGATTCGATAGAAGAATCAAGGATCACCAATGGCACCGCTTACACTCGTCCCGAGACGCTGGTCTGGAAAAAGAAGAAATATGAAGTACCTGAAGTCCTCAAAACTGGAGATCATAAGAAAATAGAACAGTGGCGAGATATGAAATTTCATTGACGGCAATGAAATCGTAGTATAGGCTTCACCAGTTACGATTGTTCGTTCATCAGGGAGAGAAGCATGGTTCACGAACTCCGGAATTTCGATGGATTTTGGGGCGATGAGCAGTCACGAACTTTGGTGATTGTCCGGGGCCTCAAACATTTCGAGGATCCACATCGTGTACAAATCTACACACGGTCTACCCGACGCTGGGTGTTCAAGACAACTGATAGCAGAATCTACCTTTTACTCGGTGAGATCTCCGATGAGGCACTGGACGCATTGGGGAGCACTTTTGGGGAATTCTGCTCACGATTCGTCACAAATCAGTTCTCTTTTTATGAAAAAAAGGAGAAAGGAGTCGGGGTCAAATGGTTAGTGACTTGCACGGAAGTCACCTTTACGCTCTCCTAGCAAGAGAAATCAGGGCCCAGAGGCTGCGCACTAAGCGCAGCCTCTGGGCAAGGCCGCAAAGGGTACACTTTGCGGCTATTATTGTGCCCAAATTCTCCTCTCCACAGATGTGAGTCTGTTTTGTTGACGGAAAATGGGGGTTCTGGTAGTATGTGGAGACGCAAATGACTGCACTGATTGTGTTTTGACTGACTGATTTTCATACTGCGGAGTAGTAACATTTCTATAGTGTCGTATTTACAAGCTCAATAGGGCAGTTTTGGGGTTATACTCGCGCACGCGAGGGTTTTTTCGTGCTCATGTTTATCCCCAGGCGCCTATTGTCAATAATCGATTTGCCCTATGTCAAAAGCGCACGGTGTGGAGGCATCGTTACCGAAGAAGCAATTCAAGAAATATCGCAAGGCACTCGTACCCTTGCCTGATTTGATTGAACCCCAGCGACATTCGTTTACGTGGCTTGTCGAGGAAGGTATCAAGGAAGTGTTTAAGGAGTTTTCTCCGATCTCTGACTATTCAGAGAAGAAGTTTGAATTGCATATCAAGAAGTACGAATTGGGTAAGCCAAAGGTGCAGCCTGAGTTTGCTAAGGAAAACAAATTGACCTACGACGCACCACTCCGCGCTACCGTTTCTCTCAAGAACAAAATCATCGGTGGAGAGAAGGAGCAAGAGATCTTCCTCACCGACCTTCCGGTTATGACCGATCACGGTACCTTCATCATCAATGGTGTTGAGCGCGTGATTGTCCCTCAGCTTGCGCGTTCATACGGTATTTTCTTTACGACTGCTGAATCAAAAGGAAAGGTATATTTTGGTGCAAAGATCATCCCTGCACGAGGTGCGTGGGTTGAAATTGAATCTGAATCAGACGGCGTTATCTACGTCAAAATCGACCGAAAGCGCAAATTCCCTGCGTCATCTCTTTTGCGTGTCATGGGTGCTAAGTTCGACAAGGATATCCTCTCACTATTTGAGAAAGTACCGCATGGCAAAGACACGATGAAGCTCACTATTGAAAAAGATCCCGCAAAGGACCTCAACGAATCATATATTGAAATATACAAGCGACTTCGCGATGGCGATTTGGCGACCGTTGAAAATGCTCGTGAGTTTGTAAACTCAATTTTCAGTGAAGGACGCTATGACCTCTCCGAGATTGGTCGTCATCACTTCAATGAGCGATTTAACCGCGCGACAGGCGCAAAGGATATTGCACGCAAGGTGGTGACACTTGAGGATTTGGTGACAATCATCAGCCACATTATTGAACAAAATCACACACCCGGCGCACTTCCTGACGACATTGACCACCTTGGTTTCCGTCGCGTGCGTTACTTTGGAGAAATGCTCCAGCAGCGTGTTCGTGTGGGATTGACCCGCATGAAGCGCAATATTCAAGATCGTATGTCGACCATTGAGTCGGAGACGAGTCTTCCAATGCAGCTCATTAACCCACGACCGCTCCAAGCGATCATTAAAGAGTTTTTCACCACGAACCAGCTCTCACAGTTTATGCAGCAGCAAAACGTGCTTGCAGAACTCGAAGGTTTGCGTACGCTTTCAGCGCTTGGACCCGGTGGACTCACACGAGAACGCGCAGGTTTTGAAGTGCGCGATGTGCACCCAAGTCACTACGGACGACTCTGTCCGATCCATACGCCTGAAGGACCAAACATCGGACTTATTCTTCGTCTCGCTATGTATGCTCGCGTAAACCACTTTGGTATTATCGAGACCCCATACGTAAAGGTAAAGAAGGGTGTACTTACCGATGAGATTATCTATTTCAATGCCCACGAAGAAGAAAAATACAACATCGCTCACGCAGCAACCGAGATGAGTGCAGAGGGGAAAATCATGCAGGATTTCGTCGAAGTGCGAAAGGCCGGTGATCCACTCGTGGTACCACGCGATGCGGTGGACTTTATGGACATTGCCACGAACCAAGCGTTTTCGGTTGCGACATCCATGATTCCGTTTCTAAACCATGACGATGCAAACCGCGCACTCATGGGTAGTAACATGCAGAAACAGGCTACTCCGTGCATCGTGCAGGAGGTGCCGCTTGTTGCGACCGGTATTGAAGAGCTTTCAGCACGCGACACTGGACGACTGATTGTTGCTGATGAAGCAGGAGAAGTGGTGGAGGTTGATGCACGTCATATCGTTGTCAAAAATAAAGAGGGAAAGAAAAAAGAATACCCGCTGATCACCTTCCAGCGCACAAACGACTTTTCTGCGTTTTATCATCGCCCTGCAGTATCACTCGGCGCTACCGTGAAGCGCGGTGATGTACTTGCAAATACTTCGTCAACTGCCGACGGACAGATGGCTTTGGGACAAAATGCGCTTGTCGCCTTTATGAGCTGGAGTGGAGCAAACTATGAAGACGCTATTATTATTTCTGAACGACTCGTAAAAGACAGCAAGTTTTCAACCATCCACATGGATGAGCTTGAAGTATCGGTTCGTGACACAAAACTTGGTCCCGAGGTCACGACTCCCGATATTCCAAACGTCAGTGAGCTCAAACTCCGCAACCTCGATGAGCAGGGTATCATCCGCATTGGTGCTGAAGTACGTCCCGGCGATATTTTAGTTGGAAAGGTGACGCCAAAAGGTGAGACACAATTGACTCCTGAAGAGCGACTCCTCCGTTCGATCTTTGGAGAGAAAGCGAAGGACGTAAAAGATACTTCACTCCGTCTAGAAGCAGGAAAGCGTGGACGCATTATTGGCGTCAAGGTATTTTCGCGTGAACAGGGAGATCAACTCGAAAGCGGTGTTATTAAAAAGATTAGTATTACGATTGCACAGGTCCGCAACGTCTCGGTGGGAGATAAGCTTGCAGGACGTCACGGAAACAAAGGTGTTATCTCCCGCATTCTTCCAGAAGAAGACATGCCATACACCGAAGATGGTCGTCCTATTGACGTGATTCTTACACCACTTGGTGTGCCTAGCCGTATGAACCTCGGACAGATTTTGGAACTCCATCTTGGTATGGCTGCACACACATTGGGCTATCAGGCTATTGTGCCGCCATTTGCTGGAGCAACTGAAGAAGAGATTAAGGCGGAACTTAAGCTTGCAGGACTTCCAGAGGATGGAAAACTATCGCTCCGTGATGGACGCACTGGTGAAGGATTTGGACAGAAAATCGCAGTGGGATACATGTACATCTTGAAGCTGCATCACATGGTGGAGGACAAAATCCACATGCGATCAATTGGGCCCTACTCGCTCATCACTCAGCAGCCGCTTGGAGGAAAGGCACAGGTTGGAGGTCAGCGTTTTGGAGAAATGGAAGTCTGGGCGCTCTTGGGTTATGGAGCCGCTCACACACTTCGTGAAATGCTCACCATTAAGTCAGACGACATTGTTGGTCGTTCAGCCGCCTTTGATTCTATTGTCCGCGGTGAACGTATCAATCCACCACACACACCGGCCTCGTTCAACGTTCTTGTCAATCAGCTTCGTGGTCTTGTCCTTGATGTAGACCTCAAGCGTCGCGAGGATAGTCATTAATAATCTCATCATCTAACTACTATGAAAAATCGAACGCCACACAATTTCGATCTCATAAACATCAAGCTCGCGAGTCCCGAAAAGATTCTCGAATGGTCATATGGTGAGATTACGAAGCCCGAGACGATCAACTATCGTACCCAGCGCCCTGAAAAGCACGGTCTCTTTGATGAACGAATTTTTGGACCGGTTGAGGACTATGAATGTGCGTGTAAAAAGTATCGCGGAATTCGCTACAAGGGTATCGTCTGTGAAAAATGTGGTGTTGAAGTAACACGCGCAATCGTACGTCGTGAGCGCATGGGACATATTGAACTCTGTGTGCCCGTGTCACACATTTGGTTCTTGCGTGGAGTACCAAGCCGCATTGCGCTCATTCTCGGTATTTCTGCTGCAGATATTGAAAAGGTTGTGTACTTTGCCGGATACATTGTCACAAAAGTCAGTGAAGAAGTACGTACGCGATTACTCAAAGAACTTGATGCAGAGTACAAATCAAAACTCAAGGATCTAGCAACCGAAAAAGCACGCGAAGAACTTCGTGAGCGTCTTGATGAAACCAAACACGATATTGAACGCATCAAGGTAGGTACCGTGCTCGATGAAATGCACTATCACAAGTTCTCGGTAAAGTTCAGTACACTCTTTGAGGCACAGATTGGTGCTGAGTCTATCTTTGCACTCTTCAAGCAGCTTGATATGGCGGCGCTTTTGACCCGTCTTGAGAAAGAACGTGAGACTGCAGGCGCAGCTGAGCGCGCAAAACTCGACAAACGACTTTCGCTTACCAAGGGTATGATCTCGGCGCAAGTACGTCCTGAGTGGATGTTCCTCACACGTATTCCTGTCATCCCACCGGCGCTTCGTCCGATGGTTGCCCTTGAAGGTGGTCGTCATGCTTCGTCTGATCTCAATGACCTTTATCGTCGCGTGATTAACCGCAACAATCGTCTCAAGAAGTTGATCGATATTCATGCACCAGACGTTATTCTCCGCAACGAGAAGCGTATTTTGCAGGAAGCGGTTGACGCGCTTATCGACAACTCGATCCGTCACGGCAACACTGCATACTCAGTGATGAGCCAGGCACAGCGCCGACCTTTGAAATCTCTTTCAGATTACCTCAAGGGAAAGCAGGGGTACTTCCGTCAAAACCTTTTGGGAAAGCGTGTTGATTATTCTGGTCGCTCGGTGATCGTTATTGGTCCTGAACTCAAGCTCGATCAATGTGGCCTTCCAAAACACATGGCGCTTGAGCTCTTCCGTCCGTTTGTTATTTCTGAACTCTTGCGACAGGAGCTTGCATACAATATTCGTGGAGCAGGTCGTCTGATTGAAGACGGTGTTCCTGAAGTGTGGGCAATTCTTGAAAATATTATTAAGGACAAGCACGTACTCTTGAACCGCGCTCCGACGTTGCACCGACAAGGTATCCAGGCATTTCGCCCGGTCTTGATTGAAGGCAATGCTATCCAGGTGCATCCACTTGTGTGTCGTGCCTTCAACGCCGACTTCGACGGAGACCAAATGGCCGTACACGTACCACTCACTCCCGAAGCACAGATGGAAGCGCGTGAGATCATTTCTGCAAACAAAAATATCCTAAAGCCTGGTAGTGGTGAGCCAGTCGTATCTGAAAAACTTCTTGACATGGCACTCGGATGCTATTGGATGACCAAGATGGTAGAAAATGAAAAGGGTGAAGGAAACTATTTCCCATCACCAAATGCTGCTATTACAGCGTATGACTTTGGCGCTATTGATTTCCGCGCAAAGATCAAAGTGATGGCGACCGATACCGCAAAGTACCGTATCTTTGAAGGGAAAGTGTTTGAGACGACGGTTGGCCGACTGCTCTTTAACTCTGTCTTGCCGTCTGACTTTGCTTTCATTAACGATGTGGTGACACAGCGTACACTCTTCAACATTGTTGTCGATGTTATTGATCGCGAAGGAACCGATGCGGTGCCTGCTATTGTCGACAAGATCAAGAAGCATGGATTTACGTATGCCACACAGTCGGGAGTTACGTGGGGAATTGATGATGTGAAAGTCCCAAAGGAAAAAGGTGACATTATTGAAGCTGGACGTGCATCGGCTCGAAAAATTATGGAGCAGTATGGTGAAGGACTCCTTTCTCGCGATGAGCGCCGACGCTTTATTGTGGAGATTTGGCACCGCGCGAAAACAGAACTTGAAAAAGTGATTCCTGCAACACTTGATAAGGGCGGTTCAGTGTACGACATGTGGCAGTCAGGTGCTCGAGGAAGCCTCGGACAAATCGCACAGATGGCCGGTATGAAAGGTCTTATCGTCAACACCCGTGGAGAGACGCTTGAATTCCCTGTCATTTCATCAATGAAGGAGGGTATGACCCCGATTGAGTATTTCATCACGACGCACGGTTCTCGAAAAGGTCTGGCCGACACCGCTCTACAAACTGCGAAAGCTGGTTACCTTACCCGTCGACTCTTTGATGTTGCGCAAGATGCGATCATCACTGAGCTTGATTGCAAGACGAAGCGTGGTATTACCATTAATCGTGTGAGCGCTTCGGGTATTGCGATCGCGTTCTCAAAGGCGGTGCGTGGACGTATTGTTGCGCAAGATGTAGTCGATAAGAAAGGAGCAGTACTCTTCAAAAAAGGGCATCTTTTCTCACGCGCAGACGCTATGACGATTGAAAAATCAGATGTGGATTCACTGGTAGTGCGTTCTCCAATGACGTGTGAGACACTCCGTGGTGTTTGTCAGCAGTGCTATGGTATTGATCTCACCACGAACAAGCTTGTTGACCTCGGTGAAGCAGTGGGAACGGTTGCTGCACAAGCTATTGGTGAGCCGGGAACACAGCTCACGATGAATACGAAACATGCCGGAGGTGCCGCGTCTGTTGGTGGAGACGTGACGCAAGGTTTGCCACGCGTGGAAGAAGTGTTTGAAAAGCGAACACCAAAGATCCCCGCGAGCGTCTCACACACCGATGGTATGGTTGTCGAAATTAGAACTGAGGGTCGTGAGAAGATTATTGTGATCGTACCAGAGGCAGGAACAAAAACTGCATCAAAGAAAAAAGACAGTCTTGAATACGCAGTACACTATCGTCGTACGGTCTTGGTATCGGTGGGTGAATCAGTAAAACAAGGTCAGCTCTTGACCGATGGTTCTGCTGAACTTCCAGAAATCTTCAAATACGGTGGGGAAGAAGCGGTACAGGAATATGTCATCACGGAAACCAGCAAGATCTATGAACTCCAGGGTGTGACGATTGCACGAAAGCATATCGAACTTATCGTGAAGCAGATGCTCTCACGCGCAAAAATCACGCATACTGGAGATAGTACCTTTACGGTGGGAGATGTTGTCGAGGAGTGGATTCTCGCAGAACGAAACGCAGCCCTTAAAGATGCCGGCAAAGAACTTGCGCGTGCTGATAAACTCATCATGGGTATTACGGAAGTTTCGCTCTCACGAAAGAGCTTCCTTTCAGCAGCATCATTCCAAAACACGACCCGTATTTTGATCAATGCTGCAGTTCGTGGCAGTCAGGATACGCTCACCGGTCTCAAGGAAAACGTCATCATCGGACGTTTGATCCCTGCAGGAACAGGGTTCCCTGGAAGTCAGAAGCATACGATGATTGAGTCGGTTGGCAATACTGATGAGAATCCTGCGTAGGATTATCTCATCGATGGTTGCCGAAAAAGTATGGCAACACCTATAGAACAAATTAAACAACGTCTGTCGATTGTCGATGTGGTGGGTTCGTATGTGGCGTTGAAGCTCGTTGGCAAACACTATAAAGGAAAGTCACCGTTCACAAACGAGCGAACACCATCGTTTTTTGTCTCGCCTGATCGTGGAATGTACTACTGCTTTTCTTCTGGAAAAGGTGGTGATATGTTCACTTTTATCCAAGAGATGGAAGGTGTCGATTTTAAGGGTGCGCTCAAAGTATTGGCGGAGCGTGCAGGTGTCGAGCTTGTCCCTGTTGATCCAAAGACCAAAGACATTCGCGAACGACTGTTTGCACTCGTCGAAGATGCTGCTGCTCATTATGCAGCAGCATTGACGGAGGCACCAACCGTGATCGAGTACCTCACAAGCCGTGGGTTACGACTCGAGACCATCAAAAAGTGGCGCATTGGGCACGCAAAGGAGGGATGGCGCAATCTCAAAGATTACCTCAAGAAAAAGGGGTACACCGACGCTGAATTGTACAATTCTGGTCTCCTTAAAAAACAGGAATCTGCAGAGAATGGGTACGATGTATTTCGTAACCGCGTCATGTTCCCGATAGCAGATACTGCAGGTCGCGTCGTTGGTTTCTCGGGGCGCGCATTGGGGAGCGACCCCGCAACACCCAAGTACGTCAATTCGCCGGAAACCGAACTCTTTGTAAAATCGCATGTACTGTTTGGCTTCAGTGAAGCAAAGCATGGCATCCGTACGTTCGATTTTTCGCTCGTTGTTGAAGGGCAGTTCGATCTTGTTCTTTCGCATCAAGCAGGCTACACCAATACGGTAGCCCTTTCAGGGACGGCATTGTCACTTGCGCATGTCGAGCTACTACAACGACTTTCAAATAAAGTAGTCTTAGCGCTCGATGCCGATACCGCTGGAATCGCCTCCGTAAAGCGTTGCGCAACGGTGATGCTTAAACGTGGTATGGACGTCAAAGTGGCGCGCATTTTGGGTGGTAAAGATCCTGCAGATCTCGTACGTGAAGATCCAAAACTCTTGAAACAATCGGTTGGAGCTGCAACGCACGTGATCGAATTTTTGCTCGCAGTCCTACGTACTAATAGCAAGGATGAACGAGCATACCGACTACGGGTACAAGAAGAAGTACTGCCGTTTATCGTCTTAATGCCGAACAAGATTGACCAGGAACACTTTGAGGAAGTTGTCGCCAAAGAGCTTAACCTGACCAAAGATGCAATCATATACGAAGTCGCTCGGCTTCAAGAAGCAAGCACACGAGAGAGCAATCTCTCAAAGGATAAGGCGGTCACCTCGGAACCAGTTGCTCCACGAGTGATGAAGCGCGAAGAGGACCTGATTGCGCATCTCTATGGCATGCTGCTGTGGCAAGCGCACGATCCATCGCCACGGATCAACGTCGAGCGCTTGCGTACAAATCTCGAAATTGCACTTGGCCCTGGGAGCATGCAGTCGCTCCACGATTGGTCCCTCGAACGGCAAAATGAGGCTATCTTTAAGGTCGAGACGATGTATACTGGGGGCGAAGATTTGGAAGCTGAGAGTTCCCAAATGCTCTACGAGTTATACCAGGCAGAGCTCCGGAGACGCCTCACCCTTGCGAGAATCACCCTCAAGGAAGCCGAAATATCACAGGATACAGAAGCCCGCACAAAAGCACTTGCCGCATGCAACGATATCAATGAAACATTAAAAAAAGTGTCCGCGCAGAATCCATTTTTACAAAATTTATAATGAGTATATGGCCAAAAAAACAATAAAAAAGAAGAAAGTGCCTGCTCCACAAAAAAAGAAACCTGCGCGGAAAGCACCTAAAAAGGTGCTAAAGAAAGTGGTGCCTAAAAAGAAGTCGGCGCCTGCTCGTGCGTCTGCAAAAAAGGCTCCTGCACGCAAGGCGGCTCCCAAAAAAGCGGCTCCGGTGAAAAAGGGTGTTGAGACCAAGGTGGGGAAGCAAAATGAAGTCAAGGCAAATTCACTCATCGCAAAAGCGCGCGAGAAGGGATACGTAACCTACGATGAAATTTTGAAATCGTTTCCGACGGTAGAAAACAATGTAGAGCTTTTGGAGTCTCTCTATGAACGACTTGCAGTTGCGGGTATCGATGTCCTTGAAAGCGGCGGTATGTTGGGAAATGAGATCTCTGATGGGCTGTTGGACAAGCGCAACATCTATCGCCGAAGTGAAAGCGGGTATGATTCTATTCAGATGTATCTGCGTGAGATTGGTCAGTATCCACTTCTTTCTGGTGCTGAAGAGCGAGATCTTGCAAAACGTATTGTCGATGGCGATACCGAAGCGCGCAATCTCTTGGCGCGTGCCAACCTCCGCTTGGTGGTTTCTATTGCAAAAAAGTATGTCGGACGAAGTCCCGACCTTACGCTTCTTGATCTTATCCAAGAAGGAAATTTGGGTCTCTTTAAAGCTGTCGATAAATTCGATTTTACAAAAGGCTTCAAGTTTTCTACCTACGCGACGTGGTGGATTCGTCAGGCTATCACTCGAGCGCTCGCCGACCAGTCGCGCACGATCCGTATTCCGGTACACATGGTCGAGACCATGGCAAAGTACAAGCAAGTCTCGCGCCGTCTGTCGCAGGATTTGGGCCGTGATCCGATGCCCGAAGAGATTGCAACGGAGATGGGTATTGAAGTAGAGAAGGTGTACCAGATTGAGAAAATCAGCCAGGATACTATTTCACTTGAAACACCTATTGGAGATGATGACGATCGTTCACGGCTTTCTGATTTTATCTCTGATGATAAAATATTGCTTCCGGATCAGGAAGTCGCACACCGCATCCTCGCAGATCAGGTAAAAGAGATTTTGGAGACACTTTCAGAAAAGGAGCGCAAAATCCTCGAGATGCGTCATGGTCTTCTTGATGGTACGTACCATACGCTCGAAGAAGTGGGGAAGGAGTTTGGCGTGACTCGTGAACGTATTCGCCAAATCGAAGCCAAAGCTTTAGAGAAGATTCGTTTGCACGATAAGGCAAGAAGGCTGAAGTCGTACTAATTTTTTTAGGAAATGCAATAGTATGACAGAGACGCGTATCAATGCACCTGCGTGCATTGTACTATGCTCGCCGCGCGGTCCTGCCGTAGTCGCTTCGCGACAAAAGACGGCAGGCACCATGCTGCGCGCGGCTGTGCAATGTCTCTCTTACACCATTGCATTTCACTCTAATTCAGTCTGTGACGTTTTGATAAGCAAAAGAAAAGCCCCACAAGAGTGTAGGTCCCTTGGGGGGACTTTTCTTGTGGGGATCAGGGGCCGACAACGTCGCCGGGATTTGCCACTCCCCACGATTCATAGATCGGAGTGAAACTCGATTTCGGGTTGACCACAATTGTCACTTCGCTGTGGCGGACCTGCACCGTGCTCCCGAGTCTGAGAGCCTCGCCAATCGCCCTTTCGATTGTTGGAATAATATGGGACCCTGTGCCGACTTTGTAGTAGGCAATCTTGTTCCCAAATTTCTCGAAGAAAAGTTCCGCAGAAATTTTCATGGTGTGCATCCTTGAGATGGAGTGGTGGGTCTTTACATTAACTCAGCTGATTAAAGCACACTAGTATACATCTTGTCAAGTACTTTCGGAGGATGATGTATAATATTAGCTATGGTTGAGAAAGCCTCTAAAACGGGCCAAAAGGAGCTCCAGAATGGGGTTTTTGAGGCTGCTTATGGGAAGCTCAATACTGAGCAGAAAAGGGCCGTGGATGCTATTGAGGGGCCAGTGATGATCATCGCAGGCCCAGGCACGGGGAAGACACAGGTCTTGGCTCTTCGTATTGCCAACATCTTGCGTACAACTGATACTGCGCCTTCATCTATCCTTGCACTTACTTTTACCGAATCAGGCGTCGCCTCTATGCGTGCGCGTCTTGTATCGCTCATTGGTGCGCGTGGGTATGAGGTACGGATTCATACCTTTCATGGGTTTTGCAATACGATCATCAGTCGCTATCCTGAGCGATTTGCGCGCATTGTGGGAGCGGTACCACTCATTGAGATTGATGCATTGAGGCATATAGAAACGATACTTGATAATGGTCTTTACGAGCTACTACGACCCGCCGGATATCCGTATCTTTATGTGCGCGATATCAAGGGCGCACTCTCTGATGTGAAGCGTGAAAATATTAGTCCCGATGATTTAGGGACACGTATCGTGCGCGAGCGCGAAGCCATTATGAGCTCTGATGATCTCTATCATGCACGTGGAGCACATGCAGGAAAAATGAAAGGGCACTACGTCGATGCACTCAAAAAACTTGATAAAGCAGAAGAATTTGCTGCGGTATATCGCGCGTACGAACTCATCCTTTCTGAAACGCATACGTACGATTTTGAGGATACAATTTTAGAAGCAGTGCGTGCTATGGAAAAAGATGATGAACTCAAGTTGTTGTTGCAGGAAGAGCATCAGTATGTATTGGCGGATGAACACCAAGATGCCAATGGTGCGCAGAACCGACTCCTAGAACTCCTCTCTGACTTCCACGAGTCACCAAACTTATTTATCGTGGGCGATGAGAAGCAAGCCATCTACCGATTTCAAGGTGCGTCACTTGCCAACTTTCTCTTTTTTAAAGAACACTACCCGTCAGCACTCTGTATTGAGCTTGCAAACAACTATCGTTCGACGCAGGTGATCCTCGATGCTGCACACGACGTCATCGCTCCTGCCGCAGGACACGCGCTCGTAGCGCGGCCACGTTTGACAGCTCACGCAGGGCATACTCACTTGCCCGTGCAACTTTCTATCTTTCAAGAACAGGATGAGGAGCTGGCATCGCTCGCCGAAAAGGTTGCGGCGCATGTAGCTGCTGGCGTGCCTGCACACGAAATAGCGATACTTTGTCGCAGAAATAGCGATGCAGAACAGGTCGCATCGGTACTCAAGATGCGTGGTGTGCCGACTGCGCTCCTCAATGATGCACAGATTTTGGATATCCCGCTCATGCGGTCGCTCATGGCGCTACTGCGCGCAGTTGCGTCATTTGGAAGTGACGTCGATCTCTATCCGTTGCTCTACGCTCCTTTTTTGAAACTCGATAATCTTGATATTTTTCGTCTGACGGAACGAAAAGAGATTTCGCTGTTTGAAATGATGAAGTCGGAAAAACTTTTGCACGAGCATGGTATTGAGCATAGTGCTGGCGTACATGCGGTATTTTTAATACTTGATGACATCGCGCAGTTTGAAAAAAGTACATCGCTATCAAATACTGTCCACTATGCGCTCGAGCGGGCTCATGTATTGGCGTATTGTATGGAACGAGACGATCGGTATGTACTACTTGAATATGTGCGAGCCTTTATTCGTTATGTTGAGAGCCTGGAAGCAGCGCATCCGACCTATAGACTTGCTGATCTCATGCGATCTCTCGATACTGCGCAGAGTTATGGCATGTCTATTATGACAACAACAAAAGCGGCGCTTGGCACCGTCCGTATTTTTACCGTACACAAATCAAAAGGAATGGAATTTGATCACGTGTACATCCCATTTATGCACGAAGGAAGATGGGGCAGTAGTGCGTCGCGCACGAAGATCAGGTTGCCTCTCTATAGTGAGACAGATGCGGGTGATTTGGATGATGAACGGCGACTGCTCTATGTCGCGATGACGCGCGCGCGAAAGTCGCTTACACTTTCGTATGCAAAACAGAATACTGATGGCAAAGAGTTGACCCCTTCACGATTTCTCTCCGATATCAACGCAGATCATATAGAAGAACAAGAACTACAAGTGACTGCGAAAGACGTACTGGTCCCCAGAACCATGCTTCCAAGCAGTGCGGGGGCATTGGATCGTGCATACTTGGTCGAGCGCTTTATTGCACAGGGTCTTTCGGTCTCGGCGCTCAACAACTACCTCGAATCGCCGTGGCGATATTTTTTCCAGAACTTGCTTCGAATACCAACACCCAAAGAGAATCATTTGTTTTATGGGACTGCGATTGACGGCGCGATGAAGTGGTTGACCAAAGAAGAAGCTATTACCGGAATGGTATCCGAAGAACAATTATTGAGCGAATTTGAACGGCTCCTTGCTCGCGCTCCGTTTTCAAAAGCAGATAAAGCTGCGTATATAAAGAAGGGCGCAGCGTCTTTGACAGGATATCTTAAAACGTACCCACTTGTGGGTGTGCGGCCGGTTGAAGCGGGAGTCTCAGTAAAAGTGTTGTTTGAGATAGGTGTGAGTGGAGCCTCACCGATCCAACTCCGCGGAGAATTTGACCGCATCGAGCACGTGCGCGATGGATTGGTGCGAGTCGTGGACTTTAAGACAGGCGCGCCAAAATCACGCAATGACATAGAAGGGGCTACCAAGAGTAGTAATGGAAATTACAAGCGACAGTTGGTATTTTATGCGCTACTTGCTTCGCTTGATATGACACGGGGGTGGCGTATCGAAGAGGGAGTAATTGATTTTATTGAGCCTGACAAAAAAGGCAACTATCATCGTGAAGTTTTTACAATCACGCACGAAGAAATAAAAGAACTTGAAGCGACGATACGACGGGTGATATGTGAAATTATGTCGCTATCTTTTTTTGATACGCCATGTGATGCATCGGTGTGGAGTGAGGAAGGGTGCGCACTTGTCGCCGCTTTGAAAAGTAAAACACGTTAGGAGGTAAATCAAACAAAAGGCCCGCAGCTTCGCTGCAGGCCTTTTGTCTTTTAAGCACGCTCTCTATTCAGCTTTGACGTTGCCACCTTCCATTTGTGCTATAAGATTATCAACCATCTGCTTCACCACTTCATAGGGCTGTGCTCCGTTGATCGTAGCACTCTGGTCGCCCACAAGTACGAGCGTGTGTGGTGTCCCACGGCCACCAGCTGCTACTGCTTCCTTGATGCTGTCAGTCACTTTTGTTTTATTGCGCCCACTCTTCATGCATTCCTCGTATGCTGCTTTGCTAACACCAGATTTCTCAGCAAATTCAGGAAGTCGGGAGAGTTCGGTAAAGTCATTCATTGGTTTTTCACCAAACACCAAATCAGCAAATTTCCAGAATGCGACGCTTTTGCCAAGCTCGGCCACACATTCGCTCGCCTCGGCGATTTTTGGTGCATTGGGATGGAGTTGTTCAAGTGGGAACTGTCGGAAGACCCACGCCACTTTGCCGCTCGTACCGTATTCGTCAGTGATACGCTTCATTGTCTCGTGAAATTGTTTGCAGAATGGACATTCGAAATCAGAATACTCAACGAGCATAATAGGTGCATTTGGATTACCACGGATGTGATCGCTTGCTTCTACCTGGCGAATGACGGGCTTTGTGGTGTCTGCGATTTCATTCTTTTGCGCTCCCGGTTCAACAACCACTTTCTTTGAACCATTCATATAAATAGCTCCAGCAATGAGACCCGCAGCTACAACGATAGCGATTGGGATAGCGTATGAATTTTTTTCCATATGTTAATTACAGATATATAGCAGCTAGTATAGCATGTGGGCACAATTCGTCACATGATATACTAAAAGCACGTATGGACCTTTTAATGGCTATAGTCCTCGGTTTTGTCCAGGGAATCACGGAGTTTCTCCCCGTTTCTTCAACGGGGCATTTGATATTGGTTCGTGAGCTTTTTTCTGCAGAGCATACATCCAATGAGTTGGCATTTGATGCCGTGTTACATCTCGCGACGACAGCCGCGGTGGTCATTTACTTTTCGCACGACATTGGCATATTGCTCCAGACCATGATGCGCAAGCTCGGACGGTTGCCGGTTGATGATCGTGATAGTGCCATTATTTCTGCACTCGCGATTGGTACCGTGCCTGCTGTGGTGTTGGGTATCCTACTCAAAACATTTATGGAAAATGTGTTTCGACAACCGCTTCTTGTTGCCGGTGTACTGATTGCGGGCTCTATGTTATTTGCATATGCGGAATACGTGCACGCACATCGAGGTTCACACGCGGTTATTACACCACGGTTGGGCTGGAAGATCGGCTGGTTTCAGGTGCTGGCATTGATCCCTGGTATGAGTCGCTCGGGGAGCGCTATTTCTGGAGGTTTGATCTTGGGACTTTCTCGCTATGAATCTGCACGTTTTGCATTTTTGTTGGCAATACCGGTTATGACGGGTGCCGGGCTTAAAATGTTACTTGATCTTTTACGTGAGCCACCAGGTGCTGTCTCGTGGCTTATGGTTTCTGTGGGAGCTATCACTGCCTTTTTTGTGGGGCTAGGCGCGGTGCATTTTATGATGCAGTTTATGCGCAATAATACCCTTTGGCCTTTTATTTGGTATAGGATCTTGCTTGCCTGTTTTGTCATCGCCCTCGTCTTTTTCGGATAAAAAACGTCAAAAATAAAGATCTGCTTTGTTGCTACTCTCGTCGCTTGCTCGTCGTATTCTTATACGCCTCGCTGCACTCCTCGGTAGCGCCTCGCATACCAGTTATTTTTGATGTTTTTTACGTGTAGGTTTTCTCTTCAGAAGTTATAATAATCCTTACCTGCTTCATTACTGAGTCCAGTACTCACTCTCCGTATACCACATACGTCTAGCTCCGAACTTTATCAATGCCTCGCATCCAAGGGATTTTCAGCGCTTTTACTCCGTATTAGGTTCCTTGACACCTTGAGAATCAGTTATTTTTTGTCGTTTTTCACTTGCGAGTCTGACTCCCAAGTAGATATTTAACTAAAAAAGCACACAGCATCGTTGCTGTAGTGCTTATAGTTTTCCTTCTTTACGTAGTCTTTCTCTCAGCTTTTCGCGCTTCGCCTCCAGTGCCTCCGCGGTAAGTACTCTCCCTAGACGCAAGGAAAGATTTCCTCGCCATGGCATGAGAGGCCATGTCGGTCCAGCCTTTTCTGGTGGGGGAGGATTCTTTTTGCGATGTTCAATGACAAGATGCAACGCGGCACGACGTTTCGGATCGTTACTTTCCATGGGGGATCTCCCTAGAGTTCCGTATCAAAGATATCATCAATGGGATTGACTTGGAAGTCCGGCTTCCAAGCGGTTTTACGTGTAGGTTTGGTCTTAAGATATTATGTGTACAAAAACTTGAAATAGAGATTAATACCAATTGATACTGTGAGAAATAGTATCGATATTTTCTTAAAAAATGGATTAGAAATATGGCGGTTTGTTAATCGGTAGGTGTAGTAGGTTGCCCAGTTGTAGTCATACCGTAATGACGGGTTGATTTTTTTTCGGAGATCAAACTCCCATTTACTCAAAACGCAATAATCAAAGATAGTGTCGTACAGCAATGTCAAAACAAGCACGGTCATGTAGGGCCACCATAGTGTCGCAATCGCCCACCCAAACACATTGAAAAGAAAGATGGCAGCATGCAGTACAAAAATAGTATCCGCCGCGATCCGATAGTGCATAGTTTTAGGCATAGTATTACTTGGAGGTCCGCCCTCCAAGTGTGTCGCGTACGAGCTCGAAGATTTTTTGATGCCCTAAGCTGTTGGGGTGGAGGCCATCCGCAAGGTCGGTGAGTGAAATTACTTTTGAGAGATCTATGTACTGAATGTTGTTTTGTCTTGAAATTTCTTTAAGAATGGCGTCATATTTTTCTATTTCCTCATTACAATACTCAACATCCGTGTCCCACGGTCTTGTTTTTGATTCGTCCACTCTTGAAAGACCCACGATAAGCACGGCCCTCTTTTGGCCAAGCGTCGTCTCTACCATAGATGTTACATTTTTTGTAAACTCGTCGATCAATATACGGTTGTGCTTTAGAGATATGAGAGACAATGTATCGTTTATTCCAATTGCAAATATTATGATATCAGGTGCGCGAGCATCTACTTCATTTGCAAAGCGTTTAAGAAGGTCAGCACTTGTATCTCCAGAAACCCCAAGATTGTAGACTTGGATGTATGTATCGTTCTTTATGTTCTGGTCTTGGAAATAATTTTTGAGCAATGCGACCCAGCCACCATACTGTGGATCTATTGCACCCCAAGCGATACTATCTCCAAAAACACAAATTTTGTTCATGATGTAATCAAAACGGTAGGGCGTGGGTGAGGGCCGAGTCGTTTTTTGTGTCCCATGATTTCGTATCAATCGGGATCTCGCGGAGTTTGAGACCATCCTTGTATTTCACATGGCCGTGCGTCTTCGCGTATTCAAAAACATTCTTGGTGATCTCCACATCTTTTTGGCAGTACTTTTTTATCTTTTCTATTTCACCCTTTTTCCACCATTCAACAGCTTCGAGTCCATGCCCGATTTTTTTGGTGCCGAGTGTTGCTTCAGCGATCGAGTCGAGACGTAGCCTTTTGCCAAGTGAAAGACGTATGGATTCGAGGATATCGATACTCGGGATCTGTGTGAGATCGCCCGGGTAGTATTTATTTAAAAGGGGAATATCGAAATGATTGCTGTTGTAGCCCACAAGCGCATCGGCGTGTTCGAAGTGCGGCCACAATGTCTCGAGCTCATCGATTGCGACGGTGTGGTACAACTGCGTCTCCGAGTCATAGAGTGAAGCGACCGAAATATCCAAAAGCGCAGGATCATTTTTCCCAATATCGCTAAAGAGGTTTTGGGTCTCTAAATCAAAGACAATGTACCGCATAGTGGCACTATTGTAACAGGAGGCTCAAAAAAATGTAATCGAAACTTATATAGTCTGGATCAACTCCTCAATCGTTCCTGTCGTCTCTGTCCCGTCGCTTAGGCGTTTGAGAGTGCAGGTGCCGGAAGCGAGTTCTTCTTCGCCGATGACGATGATCGCTTTTGTGTTGCGTGCCTCGGCTTGCTTGATGTGATCACCAATTTTTTTATCTGCTAGAGATACATACACTTTTTTTCCTGCGGCACGGATCGTTTGTGCTATTTTTTCTGCTTCGACTTGAAATTCTTGTTTCATGGGAATTACTGCAACATCGATACTTTGGAGATTTTGCGGCAACAAGTCATGTGTCTCCAAGAAATCGCGCATGGTGACATCACCCATGCCAAAACCGACGGCTGGAATAGGATCGCCACCAAAAAGACCTGTGAGGTTGTCATAGCGTCCACCACCAAGTAGCGATCGTCGATTGTCGGGATTCGTATCAAAGATTTCAAAAATAGTACCGGTGTAGTAGTCGAAGCCGCGTGCAATGGTACGATCAACGACAACATTTAATACGCCGAGGGATGCTAGCTGTTTCTGAAGTGGATGCTCTGATTCTGTTTGTGTGAGCATTGTGATGATAGCATCGGTCTTTTCTGGGTCACGGGTTATTTCCTGGAGCGCGTTACGGTACTCTTCTCCTGAAATTTTATTTTTACGATCATTGAGGCGGGTGATTTCGGACATCACCTGTTCATCGACAATACCTACATTCGTATAGAGTGCCTTCATCTCTAAGCGGTTGTTGATGTGTATTTCAAAATCAGCGGGTGTCGCGCCAAAAGATTTAAGAACTGCTGACGCGAGAAGAATAATTTCAACATCTGCCATTTCAGATTGGGTACCAAAAATATCGGCATTGAGTTGCCAGTGTTCTCGGACACGACCGCGCTGTGGGCGTTCGTACCGAAATAGATTGGGAATCGAGTACCAGCGAAGCGGGAAGGTGAGCTCGCGGCGACGTCCTGCGACCATGCGCGCTACGGTCGGCGTCATTTCGGGACGCAAGGTCACTTCACGCTCACCTTTGTCGATGAAGGTGTATGTTTGGTCGTTTACAATTTCCTCATTCTGCGCGCCTTTTGCCTTATAGAGTTCGGAAGGTTCAAGAACCGATGCATCATAGCGTTCAAAGCCAAATGACTCAGCAGTTTTTGCCCACGTATCAAAAATATAGCGCTGTATTGCCATGTCATGCGGATAGAAATCACGCACTCCTTTATATGAATCGGTACTTAGTTTTTCTGACTTTTCCATGTCTTGATTGTACGCTTTTTTGAGAGCATGTGTCAAAACCCACAAATCCTACGTCGCTTTCGTTTTAAGCAATACTTAGGAGTCGAACTCCCAAGTAGGCTGTTACACGCCGGTACGGTATGAACCAACATTGTTTGGGCTTGGGTTTTCAAGCATACGGTCCGCATTTTCTTGAATCAATGATTTGATTTCGCGAGGATTGGGGATACCAAAGATCACAAAAGCATCGGTATGGCTTGCGGTGTCGGCCTTGATAGTCCCAAAGTCGAGCATGGTAGCGATAATACCTTTGATCTCAACGGTGATGTCCTGGAGACGCTCAAGGCGGAAGCTTGCAACAGAGCGATTAAAAAAACCACGTTGGTCGATGGTGATCACGCGTTTGTTGGTGATGATCCACATGTCGAGGTAGTAGTCAGTGAGGATGTTAAAGAGGAGCATCCACGAGATCAATAGCCACGCTGCGCCCAGGAATCCTGCGGCGCTATACCACATAGAAAAATCAAGCGGGAGCGTCGCGGTGACGCCAGAAACCCACATGACGCCAAGCAGAAAAAAAGGAGCAAGTGCAAGAAAGATGATACTCACTATTTGTACCATAAGAATAAACCAGTGCTTGCGCACGACGCGGACAATACTCTCGTCGTCATCGAGTTTTAGTTGTTCAGCCTGCGTATTCATGTAATAAGAAAGGTGCCCATGAGGACAAAGCAGAAAATACCGCCGATGAGGTATGTCGCAAGGAGGGTTGTTGTCGTCTTTTTTGATCTACCGTACGTATACCAATGGTAACCAAGGATGACGGTGTATATGGTAAATATAAATAGCAGAAAGAAAAAAGTACCCTGAAGAAACATGTTGACTCCAATCGAAAGCTGCATAGGACTATTGTTGCATAGTTTTAGGTCGGACTCTATGTGTAGTTGGGGTTGCTGCAGTCACTTCCGTAAATCCGCTACACTTTTAGCATCGTCATGCGATCAACGTTGTATTGATCTTTATGCGTGGTGACTTCTTTGTAGCCGCATTGTCGTGCATAGGCAGTTATCGCTTCAGTTTGTTCGGGTTCATGTTCAAGAAACATCGTACCGCCGGGAGTCAGAAAAGCGGGAGCTCGATCGACGATGCGATTGATGGTGTAGAGACCTTGTTTGCCGCCAAATAGCGCTAGGCGAGGTTCGTGTTCGAGTACACTTTTTTCTATGCGCCCCGAAAGTGTCGGATCAATGTATGGCGGATTAGTAAGTATGTAGTCGTACGGGCCATCTGCTTCTTTGAAGGTGTCACCTCCGACGATCCTTGCGCGTGATTTTTCAATGTTGTTTTTTAATACATTTTTTAAAATAGTAGGGTGGTGATCAGTATCAATCTCGATCAAGTCGACGTGGGTCTCGGGAATATGTTTGAGTACGGCGATCCCAACGCAGCCCGAACCAGCACAGAGATCGAGGATACGAATCCCCAAGGGTAACCCTTGGCCACGCCAAGGGTTACCCTTGGGGCTGCTCATCGCACTTAGTATATTAATGCGAATATCGTGGATAGCATGCTCCACCCAATATTCAGTTTCTGCCCGTGGTATCAAAGGACGCGAATCTAAGTAGATTTTGGTGTCTAGAAATGGCACATGTCCTATAAGGTAGGCGAGTGGTTCTCCGGCCTCTAGTCGAGCACAATCGGCGAAAAAACCGTCGGTTTTTTCGCCTCCATATTTCTCTTTCAGTAGCCATGCTACCTCACTATCAAACGATTCCATGGCAAGACTATGCTCCCAAAAATAGTCGTTGTAAAGCCGTTTTTAGACGGTTGACAACAGTACTTTATATATGGTATAATCTGAATAGACGAGCATATGCTCAAACGGACCACGCCGTACCGTGGATCCTCAGGGAGGATGGCATGACTTACGTTTTCGAGGCAGCTCGGATTAAGATTACCGATCTCTGCCACAAGGCACTCGCGGCTGATGAATGTGAACTCAGGCACCCGGAGACCGACTTCTACGTCGAATCGAAGGACGGACTCCTCTTCGTCTTGGCGTATGTCGAGTTCGAAGGCGGCGGCGACAGGGTGTCGGGGTCTGACTTCGACAGCACCGTACCGGCGCCGTCACTCCTCAACAACCCAAAAGGATGGGAACGCTTGCGGCAGGTCATTCTCGAGGATGCGGATTTCGAGAAGTGGGGGAACTTCGGTTCGCTTCATGATCTCGTCGCTCTCGAGCAGACCGGACGTCAGTTTTCGGCGGAAGTCGAAGCCGATGAAGATGGGAAGCTTTTCCTCATCGTATTCATCGAGAACTGCGCCCAGGCCAGGCTCCCGCTCAAGGAGCTTGTGCGGGAAACCGCCGGCGCTTGAGCAACAACACCGTCGATCCCTCGGGATCGACGGTTTTTCTTTTGGTTGATTGGTACGGTATACTACTCTTTCATGGACTCAATTCTCTCTATCAAAAATCTAGTGAAGTCGTATGGCAAAGCGAATGCTGTTGACGACATTTCTCTCGAGATACCCCGCGGCGGTTTTTTCGGTTTTTTGGGGCCAAACGGCGCAGGGAAATCAAGCACGATTAACTGCATCATTGGTGTTGCGCGTATTACGTCAGGCACCATTACGGTAAATGGTTTTGACGTAGTCAAGGATTATAAAGAAGCACGCCGACAGATTGGCATTTCGCCACAAGAATTCAACACTGATTTTTTTGGAAAACCGGAAGATATCATCGATGGTATGGCAGGATACTATGGTGTGCCAAAAAAGCTGCGAAAAGAGCGCACGGACGCCCTGATAGAACGATTTGAACTCACGAACCATCGCTCGAAAAAATTTAATGAACTTTCGGGCGGACTCAAGCGTCGCGTCATCCTCGCGCGAGCGCTCGTCAATGACCCCGAGCTGTTAATACTCGATGAGCCGACGGCGGGAGTCGATGTTGAGCAACGGCATGAGCTTTGGAAATATTTTAAGGAACTCAATGCTGCTGGAAAGACGATTATTTTGACATCACACTACCTCGAGGAAGTGGAACTTTTGTGCAATGAGATTGCAATCATCAATAAGGGCAATATAGTGGCACAGGGGAGTAAAGATGAGTTTATAAAAGACGGCAAAACACTTGAGAAGCGCTATTTGGAAATCACTAAAGGAAAAACAGAATAATATGAATTGGATAGGTCTTTACACGATTGTACGCAGGGAAATAAAACGGATGCTTCGTATACCTGGGCAGACTATTCTCTCGCCGCTGATTTCTGCATCGCTCTATATTTTTATCTTTGGTCACGTGGTGGGTGGACGTATTGACACCATTGCTGGAGCTCCCTATATCACCTTTGTATTTCCAGGAATTCTGATGCTCAATATCATCGCATCGTCGTTTGCGCAAAGTTCGAGCTCGATTTACTTTGCGCGGTTTATAAAAAGTATTGAGGAGATCTTAGTGTCACCGCTCTCCTATATTGAAATTGTGATTGGGTATGTTGCTGGAGGCATTGCACGAGCGCTCGTGGTTGCATTTGGTATCTTGATCGTTGGACTTCTCTTTGGGGCAGTGACGCTCGCAAGTCTGCCACTCTTTATTTTTTACGTTGTCGCTGTCGCAGTTGTCTTTTCGCTATTGGGTATTTTGGTGGGGCTATGGGCAAAAGGTTTTGAGCAGCTTGGCGCTATTAATATCTTTGTTATTACGCCGCTCACGTATCTTGGAGGTATTTTCTATTCAGTACACATGCTTCCACCGAGCGTGCAATTTATTACGTACGCCAATCCGTTTTTCTATTTTGTTGATGGCATTCGTTCAAGCATGATCGGCATTAGTGAAGCGAATACCAGTATAGGGCTTTTGATGATTCTGGGACTTGTTTTTGGTTTAGGATGGTTGGTTGTACATCTTTTTGCTACTGGTTGGCGTATTCGCCCCTAAGACGCATGCCAAAAATCTGATCTACTGCGTTGTCTGCAGCGTAAAGGATCTCGTCGTATACTTATACGTCTCAAGCCTTTACGCTTTGACGCCTTGTATCTCAAAATTTTTTGCGATGCGTCTCCCATACTGTCTCTAGAGATACCTTGTGCACAGAATTATATTTTTTGAGATTTTGGTTCGGCTCTAATACGGTACACTAGAGTGTATGAAAGATAATGCAGATCTCTACGCTATAGCGGCCGCTTTATTAGTGCCGGGGAAAGGGTTGTTGGCGGCGGACGAAAGTGAGCGCACGATGTTTTCGCATTTTAAGGATGCAGGTATTGCAGAAACTGATGCAATGCAGCGATCATATCGTGAGTTACTTTTTACCGCTCCAGGCATAGAAGAATACCTTTCAGGAGTGATCCTCTATGATAGTTCGATGCGTGATGCGACCACAGACGGGATACCATTTCCCGATGTTCTAGCTTCACGAGGGATCATCCCTGGTATTAAAGTCGATCTTGGCACCGTACCGCTTCAGAATTTTAAGGGGGAAGTAGTGACCGAAGGACTCGATGGTCTTGGAAAACGTCTTGCAAAATACTATGAGCAAGGAGCACGCTTCACGAAGTGGCGTGGTGTCTTCACCATTGATGGTGATAGCGTGCCGACCGATGCGTGTATCAAAGCAAATGCATTCTTGCTTGCGCGCTATGCGGCACTCGTACAGGATGCGCGCATGGTACCAATCGTCGAACCGGAAGTGATATTGCACGGTACACATTCCGTGCAACGATCTGAAGAAGTGACGATGCGGGTTCTCCAGATGTTGTTTGCAGCTCTTAAGGAGTACAAGGTTGATCTCAAGGGTTTGATCCTCAAGTCGAGTATGGTCTTGGCAAGTGATGGCGCTCCACAGCAAACGTCTCCAGAAGAAGTCGCCAATGCGACATTGCGTACATTCCATCTTTCAGTGCCGCATGAAGTACCTGGTATCGTCTTTCTCTCGGGTGGACAGTCACCAAAACGCTCGACAGAAAACCTACAAGCGATTTCAATGCTCGGGCGTCAGCCATGGGTAATCACGTATTCATACTCGCGCGCTATTGAGGAGCCAGTGATCGCGACATGGAAGGGAGATGATGCCAACAAAGCAAAAGCACAGGAAGTGTTGCTCAAACGTGCACAGATGAATAGTCTCGCTGCTGTGGGGAAATATAAACCAGAGGAAGACATCTATATCTAGTATGCTTTATAAATCAGCAATGTATTTTGGGGTTGGATATACGTTGATTGCGGCTTCTGTTTTTTCTGGTTTTGTTAACTCTCTTGATATTAATTTTGGTTATACACTCCCATGGCTGTATCGTTTGACGGGGTTTATCGAATCTATAGCAACTTACCCAGGAGGTCTTATCTTGTTTGCGTGCATGGGTGGATTAGGGGTGCCAGATTATTGTAAGGATGGCATGGGAGAACTCTATCTTGTCGTCTTCGTAATAAATCTACTGCTCTACAGTTTTCTTGGCTTATTTCTTGGCGCAATTTACTTTTCTATCAAAAAAATTTTTTCTCGCAAGTCTGCCTCAAATTCTAGCACTGAGCGAGTGTAGGATGGTTGGTTGGTAAAAAAGACCCTCAATGTGAGGGTCTTTTTTGTTATTTCTTTTCTTTGTAGACCGTGTGGGACTTCGAGACGGGATTGAATTTTTTAAACGCAAATTTTCGGTCCGCGAGCTTCTTGCGGTTCTTGGTGGTGTAGTACACGTGGCCCTTGCCCAGGCCTTTTTCGTCGCCTACGGACACGAGTTTTATGAGTCTATCTTGTGACATAATGGGCTAAAGCATAGCAGAGAGAGGGCCTACCGTCAAGGCAATACTAGCAAACATATAGCGGCTTTTAGGCTACTTTGGGGTAGAATATGGCTATATGATGCAAAAAGTCATCATCGCTTTGACCGTACTCCTAGTCCTCTCTGGCGCTGGTCTTTTTTTCTTTGGTTCAAGCGATGAGGTCATAGAGTTTGCCGATCGTGATTCGTACGAGGCGTACCGCGTGGGGGATGGCGCTGGTCTTACCGCACCTGCTTTGCCGGCATGTGCGTCGACCATAGTCGTCGCTGTCGCAGATGAAGCTATCGAATCCCTCGCTTTTAGTTGTGGTGATGTCGCCTCGCGCAGTACCTTTATCAAGGACGTTGAATCGCAGTTTGATTGGAATGTAGCATTGTTTGGTACCGATCGTATATTGTTGAGTCGGGTAATAAAAAAAGATCTATGAAAGCATGGCGTGATTTCGGCATTATTGGTTCGGTAGCATCAATTATTGGATGTATCGCACTTTTGGGACCGAGTCTTTTGCAGATGCGTATCTCGATCCATGTGCCAAACACGCTAGTCTTTGAGCGGAATCATAAAAATACTACTCCTGGCCCACAGGCAGCTGCACTGGTGACTGCCGTTGAAACTCCAGAAGCAACTACAACTATGCTTGTCACAGAAGCGCCTACCGTAGACCGTGCGACATCAAGCAGAGTTGTTTTGGATACGATGTCCACCACCTCTGCTCAGGAAAAGATAATCGTGCCGGTTCCTGTTGTTGAGGCTGTGCTAACCCTTGAAAACGATACTCTTTTGATGCTGCATAACAAAGCGCGTGCTGCACACGGTGTTGCGCCGCTCTCATGGTCACCCGTGTTAGAAAAAAGTGCCACTGCATGGGCAGATACTTTGGCTTCGCGCGGGTGCACACTTGCTCATAGCGGTAAGACCTATGGAGAGAATATCTACTATAGTCGTAAATACGGAGCAGGACAGACACCACGCAAGCCAGCAGAAATCATGGATTCGTTTCTAGCGGAAGAGACGTTCTACGATCACGCAACTAATGCGTGTGTGACCGGCGAAGTGTGCGGACATTACACACAGATTATGTGGGCGAACACTACCGAGGTTGGCTGTGCCAAAAGTCTTTGTCTTTCAGATGAGCGCAAAGAAATTTGGGTGTGTCACTACAGCCCAAAAGGAAACATTGAAGGGCTATCCCCGTATTAAAATTGTTTAAACCAGACGCCGTGTCTCTTAAAAATCGGAAGTGGGAAGTACTTGCCGATTTTGGTACGGTGGATAGAGAAAGCGAGTCCTGTGGTGCCGAGGAGGGAGGCAATGTGCGGAGCAAGCGAGCGGATATAGGTGCCTGACGAACAGATACAGGTAAACCGCGCGACAAGAAAGGTGCTTGCATCGGTCGTACGCAATACCTCGTCCCACGCCTTGAGCGTTTTTACTCTTCTGAAGTCTGCTCCAAGCAGTTTACTTTCTTCGGTGACTCGCGGTACCAGATTGATGCGCTCGTGCACATACTTTCGTATTTTATCCGGTGGAAATTGTCTACTGTGATGGTAGGTGAGCTTAAAGAGCTTTGTTGTCGCGGTAGGTATCTCTATATGATCGAGCTTGTCTTCGAGCGCCCACATAAACAAGGGCTTGCCTTTGACCGTTTTAGATGAAAAAACAGGGTATTTGAGAGTTATCTCAGTGTTTTCGAGTGTTCGGGCTGTCTCTTTGATGTCCAATTCGCGAAGTGAACCGATGTGGGGGGTATAGGTAGGGAGACCCAAGATATCTCCAGAGTCGGTCGCTATTTCAAAAAGTACTTCAAATTCGTATTCCTTATCAAAAGAATGGTACTGCTCCTGCACCTTACATTCGTCACCTATGAGAATAAGTAGTTTGCCCGAAGCCATAGGATCAAGACGGCCAGCGTAGGCTAAAGCGACGTCGGTGGGGATGTGGTGGAGTGTACGTGCTCGCTCCAGCACCTGCAAGGGAGTCTCCCCGACATTTTTTTCAAGTGTAAGGTGACGAGGTAGCATCTCACTAGCATACATGGCTTTGAGTAATTTTCTCCTCACGCTGTGTGGGTAGGTAGAACTAGAAAAACTAGAAACAAATTTGTAGTCACCTTAGAACAAACTGTTGATAACTCTGTGATTAAAACTGTGAACAGAGCTATTATAGGTAGGTACGAAGTACATATCGACCATCGAGAAAATAATCTCGATGGTCGAGAAATGGCTATAAATATAGTTTTTGTGAAAAGAACACCAAAAATTATAAAAAGCAGGAAATCTGGAGGAAAGCGAATACGTTCGCCAGAGTTTTCTCCTATTGTGGTGGGGATAAATCAAATGCAATATCCAGAGCCTCAGGCGCTGCCTTTTTCGAAATTGGCAAAGGTGCTTTCGGTGTTGCTTGTTGGTATCATTCTTCTCCAACCAGTGGTGCGAGTGTCAGCTGCAGACGAGGAGGCAGCAGTAGTAGATGCTTCAAGCGAGGTATCAGAAGAGTCGGTCTCTATACCGTCGGTTTCTATACCTGTCGAAGAACCAGTACCAGAGCCTACCGTTGCAATTGCAGATGTTTTAGATAACGGAGTGGTGGATGAAGAGCTTCCTGTTGTGCCGGTAAGTGCAGATGAAGTGCCAGCGGACACAACGGACGTAGATGCCGTGATTGACGATAGTACAGCAGTCACTTCTGCTGTCGGATCAACCACCGATGAGGCTATAGAGACACCATATCAAAATGAGTCTGAACCTAGTGAGGACTTGGAGGTCGCAACATCAACCGAAGCTATTGATCTGGGGGTTGATGAAATGGGAACATCATCTGCTGAAGATAGCGCGGCATCATCAACAGCAACCGATACAGTAGATGCTCCTCTGCTCGACGATGAAGTGCCGCTTGTAGATCCGGTGGCAACGTCAACGGCTATTGATGAGACGATTGCAACTACGACTGATAATCTCGCAAGCACAACCGAGGTGTTAGAGCCAGGGTACACCTTAGTTGAAAATGACAGTAATCGATTCCAATTTGGTGTTGATGATTGTGTGACGGTAGAAAATGGTTTTTTCTATTGTACAAAGGACACGTCTGCTTCGGTCGAAGAAGATGGAGTCTATGCTGCACAGGATCAAGACGGTGATCTTGAGATTTTTGTGCGCAAGGGAGGTGTGGTGGTACAGCTCACACACAATCTCTATGATGATACAGCCCCGTACTATGATGCGGAGGCAGATAGGATGGTGTGGCATGCCCTCATCAATGATCGCTACCAGATTATGATGTACGATTTTAAAAACGAATCACAATCGCAGCTGACCGATGATAATTTTAATAGTATGGAGCCTGTAGTGCGCGGCGATGCAGTCGTGTGGCAATCGTGGATTAATGACAATTGGGAGATCGTGATGGATGTTAATGGTGCTCGCACACAGCTCACCAGCAATACGACACACGACATTGATCCAAATATACGCGGTGATGTATTGTCATGGCAATTTCTCGATGGCGATGTGTGGCACATCAAGGTATATGATCTCGCAACGCAAGAGACTGAGCAGATTAATGATGGAGATGGCATGAGTGCGACGAACCCTCGGTATTTGCTCGTCTACGACAGCATTGATGAGAATGGGGATGTACAGACGGTCGGCTACGACATGGATAAAGGCGTATCAGTACCCCTCGGAGCTATTCCGCGCGCCGTACCAGAAAATATTCCGGAACCAGACGGAACCAATGAAGAGAGTGCCTTTGTGCAAACGAATCCGACACTGAAAGATGATATTGAAGTTCAAAATGACGATGTAGCGACTTCAACCGACGTAGGTGGCGACGTTCCACCGCCACCCGAGGATCCCATGCTGAGCGGCTTTGATCTCATTGTCGCAAGCACGACGGCGACAACAGACGTTGTTGCTGTCGTGCCGACGCATATTGATGTCATTGATATGAGTGTAGCGTCCACCACCGTTGTGGAAGAGATAGCAGTCGATATTCCCGATGTGGTTATCCCTGCATTTGTAGGCACGACAACACCTGCGGATGCGATAGAATAATGCGATGTGTGAACGAGCGACATGAAGCGTCCAAATGGAGAAGGAATAAGTAACGTGATGTGGCGCTTGATGCGGTCTATTTTTTCTCTGCGAGCTAGAAGACGATACATCCGTTTTGCACACCGCGCTCTCGTGTCGGTCGTTATGTTCTCGATAGTATTTGGTGATTTTACCGGCACATTTGATTTTCTAGTCCCACCTGCTGCAGAGGCGGCAAACGGCACGATAGATGCAACCGTTGATACCACTGCCCTTGGAAATCTTCATGCGGGTCCGCAGACTGTTTTCACGACAGATCTCATTGGGTACCGTTTTTATCGTGACAGCTCGGGTGAGTGCGTATATTCGAAGACATCGAATGCTGGCGGTAGTTGGGGTGCGGCAGTGTTGGTGGATGATCGTGGAAATGCTGTTGATTGTGTCGGTATCGCCGTGTGGTATGACCAATGGACACCAAACGCGACATCAGGGCAGGCGTACATTCATGTAGCCACTATGTCGTCAAAAGACGTGCTCTATAACCGTGTTGATACGGCAAATAGTGATACGCGGCTCGGTGGATCGACAGCGATCAGTGCAAGTACGAGCACGCTGCAAGTTGGTACCTATGTCGCTGGTGCCAACTACCCATCTATTACAAGAGGGACTGATGGAACGCTGTATATTTCGGCCGATGATACTAGTGACTCATTTGTGGTCAGGTGTTCGGCTACTTCGACAAGTTGTGGTTCAACGACAGATTGGAGTGAAGCCATGTCACGTCCTCAAGATCTCGCCAATGACTACAGCATTCTTCAGCCGCTCATTAACGGGCATATTATGCTCATTAATCGCGATATTAGTGCTGAAGATATTCGATCTAAAATCTGGAACAATGCCACATGGACGGCTGCATGGACACTTATCGATGCCGGTGCAGCCGATAACACTACCTATGACGTGGGGCTTGCTGCGGTGACTGCATCGTCAACATCGGTCGCAACAACGACGACATTGCTTGTCTATACTGCGGAAAATGCCACACTGGGTACCACTAACGACATCCGCACTGCGCGCTATAGTGACGGGCGTTGGGCTACATCGACTACAGGCGCGGCAACGAGTACCGTAAATGTTACTAATAACGACGCCAAAGGCATCACAAATGTCGCGATCGGCATGGAAAAAGATACCAGTAATGTTTATGTTGCATACACGGCACGCACTACACCTTTGACTGCTGCGACGGGAAATGTGTACTGGAAAATGAGCACGACGAGTATGAGCTCTTGGACAAGTGAGGCTGGTCCCAGTAATGCGACAACCAGTGATCTGTATGCTATTGATCTAAATCTAATTTCAGACCAACGTCTCTTTATGAGCTGGGATGACGTGACGGCAGACGATCTGTACGGTGATACCCTGTTTGATCTTGTGCCCGGTATTATTGTATCGACATCAAGTTCACAGGTAGCAGAGATAATGGCAAGTACGACCAATTTTTATATCGGGAGTGCGTTTGTATTTGATGAAAGTGTCATCAGTAACCGCACGGTCACCGACATTATGATCGAAGAAAACGGTTCGATTGATGCTCAAAATGATCTCAGTAATATTAGACTTTTGTATGAGAGTGATACCACATTCCCCTATGATTGTAATAGTGTTTCATACGATGGAACTGAACTACAATTTGGGGCAACCAGTACTTCTTTTACCGGTGCCAATGGATCGTCGACATTTACCGGCTCTGCTACCGTAGGGACCAGTAGTGCGCTTTGTGTGTATCCGGTCATGGATATCTTGGAGAGCGCAAACGATGGCGACACCATTAACATTTTTATGAATGCTCCGTCGGTGAATGTTGTGGCCACGACCGGTGATGTTGCTCCGACAACTTTGCTCGATATGGTGGGTTCGACAACCGTCAAAAATGACAACCTCACCCTTCTACATTTTCACTGGCGCAATGACGATGGCACAGAGACAACAGCAACATCAAGGACAAGTAGTGTGGAAGACACTAGTTTAACGTCACTGCAACAGAGTACGCCAGTGCGCTTGCGTCTTGAAGTCTCAAATGAAGGGGGAACAACATCCGCAGCTATTTCATATCGACTTGAGTATAGTATTGCAACATCCACCTGTGATGTAGCGTATCTGTGGACGGATGTTGGGTCTGTGGCTGATGAGTGGGATATGTACAATACGGCAAATCTTACTGATGGGGACAACACCACCAATATTGCGCTTGCCGTAAATGGCGCGGTGAGTGATGGAAATATAAGTTTTATTACACCCAATGCAGCTGTAAAAGATACATCGTCACAGACTAGTGCCATCACGGCAACATCCACACAATTTATAGAATTGGAATACTCTATTGTTGCGTCAACAACTGCCGCTGAAGGAAATACCTACTGTTTTCGTTTGACCGACAAGGGTAATGTTTTGCGAACGTACTCTTTGTATCCTCGCGCATCAATCGCGGCTGATGTATCGGTGACTGCAACTTCTTCGCAAATTTTAAGTGCAGATGTCCCGACAACAACGGTATATATTGGTGGAGCGTATGTGATAACGGAAAACTCTGGTTCGCGTAATGTGACAGGTATTACGATAACGGAAGATGGTTCAATTGATGCTTCAACTGGGATCAGTAACGTGCGTTTGCTGTACGATCTTGATACGTCAGCCCCGTATGATTGTTCAAGTGAAGTCTATAATGGCAATGAACTCCAGTATGGTGCAACGAGCACGAGTGGTTTTACGAGTGCGGATGGCACGGCTACCTTTAACGGCACGGTCACGATTACAACCACAGCTACCATGTGTGTCTATACCGTACTTGATGTCACTGAAAGCGCGCTTAATCAACAGACCATAAATGTAGTGATACAAAGTGCTGCAACTGACGTGGTGGTGAGTGGCGGGGGTACTGTTAGCCCAACAGTGACACGTGATATCACCGGCTCCACAACACTCCGCGCCGCAGTGTTGACACAGCTGCGATACCACTGGCGCAACGAAGGTTTGGAAGCAAGCTCGACATCACGCACCAATGGTCTTGAAGGTACCGCAGCACCAAGCTTGTATGATAGTACGCCGGTGCGTCTGCGCGTTGAAGTTTCCAATGAAGGGGTGACCTCTACACCATCGACACGATTTCGTATCGAGTATGGTCAAAAGATTTCTACGTGTAGTGCAGTTGCCTCGTGGACTGATGTTGGGGATGCGCTCGGGGCATGGGATATGTATGATTCACCCAATTTTACCAATGGTACGAACACGACCGACATTTCTGTCTTGGCGGGCGGTGTAACCAATGAAAACACTACATTTAAAACTCCCAATGGTGGGCTCGTTGACACGACGTCACTTGTCGCGTCAACAACACTTTCAGAAACACAGTTTATAGAGCTTGAATATTCTATGAAACAAACGACCGATGCGGGGTATAGCACGCCGTATTGTTTCCGAGTGACAAAAAATGGAACGGAACTTGAAGGAGGTTATAGCCTCTATCCAGAACTTACGACTGCGCCCGAACGAGATTTTAAAGTCCAACACGGTACGACGACGGTGACCGGGACCGCAACGACGATAGTAGCTGGTGTCGACTACATTGCACCTGCCGCTTCGACGAGCGCATTTATTCGTATCACCAATACTGGATACACTGGTGCTGGGAGTATTGCGGGTGGTACTCAAAACGCCGACGACGTGACTGCGTACATTTTAAATCCTTGGAATATCGCGACATCAGTGACGTTCCAGCGTCCGGCACTTGCGACAAACAACACCCGTATTTCTTGGGAGATTGTAGAATTTACCGGCAAAGCAGGGTCCGACAATGAAATAATTGTACGACAACAACAAGCCGTGACATTTGGTGTCAATACACCCGCGGACTTGTTTGCAACGGGGACTCCCGTATCGACTGTGGCTTCTAGTTCTAAGGTCGTTGTATTTATAACGGGACAATTAAATCCTGATGCCGCAGCCGCAAATTACAATACTGGACAAGCGGTTGCGTCATGGGTACCGACGACCTCGGTTGCCGTATTTCAACGTGGTGAGGTGGGTAGTGATGCGGCAATCATAAGTTACGCCGTCGTTGAATTTGTCGGGCAAAATTGGAATGTGCAGCGCATTGCACATACCTATACACAAGCAGGAGGTGTTGATACGGAACCAATTACAGCGGTAAATAGCACCACGCGAACATTTATACACACACAAAAGTTCATGGGTACAGGGTTAAATGGTACGGATGAATTTGGCCATGAGGTTTGGTTATCAGGAGTAGGACAGTTGAGCTTTAGACTTGAACCAGGAGCAACAACACCGAGTGGCCAACGAGCGGTGGCATGGGTCATTGAAAATACGCAAACATCAACAGGGGCTATGGTTGTGACGCGTACATTTGGTACGACAACGGCTGTGCAAACAGTGGGTGTTGATTTTGTGACAAACGTTGTCGATATTGAGAACTCTTCGCTGTTCATAAATAATCGCGGGTCTCTGACTACACAGATATATCCACGCCCGATATTGGGTGCCATCCTTGCGACGTCAACGCGACATTTTCAAATATGGCGCAGCAACAACGGTGCGACCGCTATGTTTCGTGCAGAAATAGTGGAGTGGCCTGTTGCAGGTACTGTTTTGCGGCAAAACGATTATCAATTTTTTGCTGATAATAATGCACTTGATCCAACAGATATTTGGCCACCAGGAGCAGGAACACTTGGGGAAAATACCGTGCTCACGGGAGATAATCAGCCTTTGGGCAGTGATGAACACATTCGTATTCGTATGTCGATATCGGTCATAAACTCAAGCCTGCCGGAAAATAGTCAAGCATTTAAGCTGCAGTACGGTGAACGTGGAGTATCCTGTAGCGCTATTAGTGCAGGCAATTGGTTCGATCTTGGTGATGCCGCTTCAACGACGGCACTCTGGCGAGGTTTCAATGCTACGGGCACCGTAGACGGTACAGCACTTTCAACGGATCCGCCGACTGGAGGCGATCTCAATCTTTCTCAAACTGATGTTGCTGGAACCTTGGAGGAGGAGAATGATTCTGCCGTTACTCCGTACCGAGCTGAAGAAAATGAAGATATTGAGTATGACTGGATTGTGCAACAAAACGGTGCTGTGGCTTCGACAACGTACTGTTTCCGTATGGTTGATACTGCCGGCGGCACACTCAATCAATATTTGGATTATCCACAAATAAAGACGGCAGATTTTGATCCAGCGACTCAAAACTGGCGTTGGTACGATGATGAAAATAATGAGACGCCGACGTCGGATTTGGCAAATGAGAATATTACACCGACTGACGTAGTTGCAAGCAATACCGTGAAGTTGCGCATATCCGTTCGGGAGCGCGAAAATGTTGCGCCATCGAATGCACGCTTTACGCTACAGTTTTCAGAGTACTCGACGTTCTCGACCTCGTCTGAGGTGCTGGCAACTACGTCGTGCGTGGGTACTACCGAATGGTGTTTTGCAAACGGTGGTGGTAGTGACAATGCGGTCATTTCGACAGGCATACTCTCTGATAGTGACACCTGTGTCGCGGGAGTCGGACGTGGATGTGGTACCCATACAGAATCAACATCAACGTTGACCGGATATATGCAAACGGCAAGCTCTACTGCAGAGTATGAGTTTACAATCCGTTCAGCTGGTGCACGCGTGAACCGTGTCTATTATTTTAGGTTGTATGATGTGGTGCGTGGTGCTGCAGTACCGATTAATACGGGTGAAAGTTATCCGTCGCTTGCGACACAGGGTGCGCAACTCACCATGTCTTCGACCGGTATCGCAACGACGACGACACTCGAGGGTGTGACGACTGATATTGCGACAACCCCGTCCTCTATTTCCTACGGTATTTTACCGCCCAATACGCAACTTGAAGCGGCGCAGCGATTTACCGTGACGACCAATGCCACGGAAGGATATCAGTTGCTTATGTACGCAGGGTCGCCGTTCATGTCAGCGGGTGGTGATACGATAGCTGGTGTTGCCGCATCAAACACGGCACCACTTGGTTGGTCTACTGGTTGTAGTGCGTTGGCACCAGGCTGTTATGGTTACCATGTGGGCGATGACACACTAGCGGGCGGCAATTCCCGCTTCGCACCAGACGATACATATGCAGCGTTTGAAACGGTATCGCGTGAAGTTGGATATAGTTCGATACCAGTAACAAACGATCAGGTCGATATTGTGTATCGTGTGATAGCGCGAGATATGCAGCCGGCGGGGCAGTATGAGACTGATATTACCTTTATTTCTGTCCCCGCCTTCTAAAACTAACAAAATCACCCCATCTCCTTTGTTGTCTTCGTCGCTCAGACCGTCACCGTACTACAAGTACGACTCCGGCCTTCGCTTCTCGACGCCGCGGATCTGGAATAATTTTATTCGTTTTTGGGTGTAAAATATGCTCTTGTGTATAAACCTTTTGCCTTTACGCCTCACTTTCTTTAGTGCACTATATCCATACATATGATTGAAACTATCAAGGAGCAGCTCCGCGAGAGCACGCTACATTTTTTCGAAGAAAAAGGCATCGCAGCATTACCTGTTTCCTTTGATCGAACCGATTCATTTGCACATGGGCATCTCTTTACGAACAGCGCCTTTGCTGCTGCGAAGGAGCTACGCGTTGCACCATTTGCTATAGCAGAAGAACTAGCTGTGTTTCTCTCCAATGCGCACATCGATGGTGTTGAAAAAGTGGAGGCGATGAAGCCCGGATATGTCAACGTCACGCTTTCGTCAGCTTTTTTTGTAGACCTGATAGCAGAGATCAATGGAGCAGGGGAAGCGTACGGAACAAATGATAGTCTTGCGGGGAGTGTGTGGGCGCTTGAACATACTTCACCGAATCCAAACAAAGCGATGCATCTTGGACACCTCCGCAATAGTCTTGTGGGTATGAGCCTCGGTCGCGTCTTGGAGGCAAACGGAGCGCAGGTCATCTACGAAGCGGTAGATAATAATCGCGGTATTGCGATTGCGAAGCTCATGTGGGGTTTTCTAGCGCATATGAAAAAAGAAGAAGGTGTTCCAACTGATATTTCCTATTGGCAGACACATAAAGATGCATGGCATACACCTCAGTCTCGCGATATGCTCCCCGATCTTTTTGTGAGTGAGTGCTATGTTTTGGGTGATCAAGATTGCAAAGATCCTGCCACAGAAGGAATAGTGCGTGGGTTTGTTGTCTCATGGGAAGCGGGTGATGAGGCGGTATGGGAGCTTTGGTCACATGTCCTTGCGTATTCCTATGCTGGCATGGATCGGACGCTTGCACGTCTGGGTAGTCGGTGGGACTACGTCTGGCATGAACATGAGCACTATCAAAAGGGAAAAGACTATGTTGAGAAAGGATTGGCACAGGGTATTTTTAAAAAACTTGAAGACGGGGCGGTGCTCACTGATCTCGCGTCATTCAATCTGCCCGATACTATTCTTTTAAAACGAGACGGCACATCACTTTATATTACTCAGGATTTGGCACTGACGGCGCTCAAAAAAGCAAAGCATCATCCTGATCGCATGCTGTGGGTCGTGGGTCCCGATCAAACACTCGCATTGCGTCAATTGTTTGCGGTGTGTGAGCAGCTGGGTATTGCAGAGCAAAAAGACCTCACGCATGTGTCGTATGGTTATGTGGGTCTAAAAGATGAAGATGGTGGTTTTAAAAAGATGTCTTCGCGTGCGGGGACCGTGGTCTTGATAGACGATGTTCTCGATACGGTACGTGATGCGCTCATTGCACGCATGGAGGGTGAAGGTCGGGAGGGTGACCTGTTGTTGCGTGCCGAAAAGGCAGAGATACTTGCGCGTGCCGCTGTGAAGTTTAGTTTTTTAAAACCCGATCGCACGCAAGATCTTAATTTTGATGTTGAAAACAGTATTGAGACAAAGGGTGACTCGGGCATCTATGTGATGTATGCGTACGTCCGTACACAGTCGATCTTACGAAAAGCGCAGGCGCTGGGTCGCCCTGTTGGCGGGATCGTGGCAAGCGATGATGTGGGGCAAGAAGTGGCGCAACTGCTTTTATTTTTCCCACATGTTGTTGTACATGCGATGGATGATCTGTCGGTACATCACGTAGCACAGTATCTTTTGGAAGTGTGTTCTGCGTTCAATCATTGGTACAGCACCGAGACTATTTTGGACGATGGTCTGGACGAGGCATACAAATTGGCTATTGTTGCCGCAGTGGGCACCGTGCTCAAAAATGGCCTCACACTCATGGGCATAACAACGATCGAAGAGATGTAGCAATCGTTAGAATCAGTCCATTGTTGTTATAGGTGTATACTAGAGCATTCTGCTGTTATGCAATTTCTTCACCGACATAAGCATGTCATCTTGGCGAGCTGGCTCGTTATTTTTGTTGCTGTGTTGTATGTCTATTTCTATAGATTTGATCTTTTTGAAACCTATTTGCGCGGTGCGTTCGGTCAATCGGTACTCTTGGGATATGCGCTGTTTCTCTTTGTGGGATGCGTCCGAGGGTTTGTATTTATTCCGGCAACTGCGCTCATCGTACTTGGATTTTTATTTTTCACGCCGTTTGTGTTGTTTGTGCTTATTATGCTGGGAGTTGTTGTCTCGTCGAGTCTCACCTATTGGTTCGCTCGTTCGCTCGCGCTCGGTGAAGAGTTTGAAGTTCATAATAGCGGGCAGGTGCAGTTTATAAGAAAGTGGCTTGCTCGCTATGAGCTTCCCGTCGTTATTTTGTGGAGTGGATTTCCGTTTGCTCCGACCGATGTCATCTGCTATGTGTGCGGCGCATTGCGTATACACTATGGAAAATTTATACTTGGTGTCTTTATTGGCGAAGCAGTGTGTTCCGGTGTGTACATTTATTTTGGTGACTATCTCGCACGTTTTTTTGCGTAATGATCTATGGAAAAAAAATCACCACTGCCGTTTATTCTCGCTGCCTTTCGCGACTACAAGGTAGGTGCATGGAGCCCGAGTTCAAAGTACTTGGTACGCCGTGTGGCAAAAGCCATACCCAAGGATCTCAAAGTAGTCATCGAATTTGGACCCGGTGAGGGCGTGATGACCAGAGAGGCATTGAGTCATCTTGCGCCCGATGGCGAGATTATTGTAATCGAGCAAAACGCTGATTTTGTAAAGCAGCTTAAAGCAATACCTGATCCACGCATTCGTGTTATAGAAGGTACCGCAGAGGGAGTGATGGGTCACCATAAAAAATATCTCATTCCAAAAGCAGATCTCGTTTTGTCGAGTATCCCATTTTCTTTTTTGAAACCAAAGGCACGAGAAGTGTTGACCACGCACGCATACAAGCGTTTGAAAGTTGGTGGGTCATGTATTATCTTTCACCAATACTATCCGCATGCACTCAGGGTACTGGAAAAAGTATTTGGGAAAACAGTTGTTTCCTACGAGTGGCGCAATTTTTTGCCCTGCTTTGTCTTTGTCGCAAAGAAATAGCAAAGCTTTTCCTTCTCGAAGCAGCCTACTGTCAAACAACCTTGAGATTAGTTCAAAGGTTTTCCAAGGTCCGGCCTTGGAAGCCTTTGTGACCGTGAGGGTACAATCCTAGCGGGTTACTTTAATAGGGTCAGCCCCGGGAGTTTCGGGCGTTGCTTCTACTGTGATGCGACCATTACTGTCTTTTTCTATGGTGTAGTCGGTGTCATAGGAATCTGAGGGCCCACAGTCGGATTCTAGAAGCGCTGCACCTTCATGGGCTGAACTAGGATCGGTAGGGAGTGCTGGTAAATAGGTCGGTACTAAATCACTGCAAAGATCAGCTCCGCCATTTGAAATATCTTTTTTTGTGCTGCTAATGCTTGCGGGCATCACGCCCTTGTGATCAGCGACATACTGTCCGACGGCATTCAAGATCGCATTGGCGTTGCTGACGCGTTGGCTGTCACGCGCCTGTGCAAACTGCCGATTTGGATTGATGGCTACCAAGACGACTGTTGCGAGTATGGCGATAATACCGATCACAATTAAAATCTCGATGAGTGTAAACCCTCGACGTGTATGCTTCATACGTATGAAGTTATAGTGGAGATGTACAATCGGAAGAAGAAATCTCCAAAAGTATAAATAATAATTTGATTATAGAATAGGTACTACAAAGTGCAATGCAACGAGTGCACATCAGAGTGATGGTAATTCTTGGATAGAAATGTATGCTCCGGTCGAAGCATTGATGACAGCTTCAATATTCGTCACTGCACCATTGACGTTTCCTTGCACTTTGATGGTGCTTTTTCCGGTCTGTGGTGTGTTGGCTAGTATGCTTATGATCTTACATGTGTGTTGTAGGAGATACACTTCACGATCGGAGATTTCATACAATGCATCGTTCAATATCGCAATGCGTGCAACCTCGAGACAGCTTCGAGCGGCACTGCTACTCAAAGATTTTTCTTCAGTGTGGAGAAGTATAAATCTGCCCGTCATACCAAATTGACTTGCACCGAGTACCGCAAGAAGGAGTGTGAGTGAGATGATAATGGAGCTTAACAACGCAATAAATCCCTTTCTCATACTAATTTTGTAGATGATATAATAGCGGCCCATAGTTTTTACCATTGAGTGATAATGATATCTCAAGTGTCCGATCGCTATTGAGGGTTTTGTGTGTGGCAGTGAGCGTTTGTATGCCGGTACGGGTACTCACGATAGGAAGGAATTCTCCGCTATCAACACTCAAGACGAGTACGTCGTCATCGACTTTCAATATATGTATTTGATCGTCGAATGTCCGTATCGAAAGTATGGTTTCATGGTGGTCTTCATCTGGGAAGAGGATCGTTTCTGTTTGACCTAGCATCCAATCTATTTTCCCTATGACAAAAGCCGCTTCGATGTCTTGGGTAGTTTGAATACTCAGGTCGCGCGTGTAGGTAAAGAGTGGATACGTAGTCTGTATGATGCCTACAAAAATACTGCCAAAAAGTGCCATATAAATAATGACTTCAAAAAGCGTAAATCCAC
>CAYOAM010000002.1:0-19100 GCA_964402035.1 uncultured Candidatus Saccharibacteria bacterium | reverse complement strand
AAAATACTGCCAAAAAGTGCCATATAAATAATGACTTCAAAAAGCGTAAATCCACGTTTTAGTTTGTTAATTGCAGATATGGTCATACGTTTCATCTTCAAATACATACAAAATCTCGTCATCCACGTTGGCGGTCATGAGACGATTTTCGCTATAGGAAAGTGCGGCTGGAGAAACCGACAGGTCGAGTGACACACATCCGTGTGGGGTCATCGCCGCTGGATCGCTGACGTCCCATACCTGCAGTTCTTTCTCCTGATGTGTGGTGGTGATAAATGCGTGAGATCCTTGCACGTGTATATCGGTGATACGTACACTACTCTTGAGGTTGATATTTTCAGCATCCTGAAATGAGAGCGCTGTTGGTGTTGCAAGTTCGTACACATAAAAATCTTTCTTTGCGGGTTGCACACTGCCATCGCGACCTACGTAAAGCATGTTACCCAATAGGTAAAGTGCTCGTGCATCTTCACCACTCGGCATATCAACGTACGTAATGGTGGTCAGAGTTACTGGATTGGTATCGAGGGATGTAAGTGGCACTATGGCGATTTCGCCAATATCATATCCACTTGCGAGGTAAAGATAGTCTTCTGTAGCAGCTATGTCGTTGATACTGTGATTGAAGTTTTGATCGACGGCTCCCACGAGTGACGGAATTGAGGGAATGCTCAAAGAAAATACGAAGAGTTCGGGACCTATAGTTGTTTTTAGTCCTAGGTAAAGTCTGTTGTTGAAGTAGTGAATGACATTGCCCTGGGGATCGGATCCTGTGGGGCTCACGCCGTAGGTATCGAGTGATATTTCTCGTACGATGGTTGGTGTATCAGGTTCACTGATGTCGATTACTTGGAGTTGATCTCTATTAAAATTGCGGATGACGTAGGCATAATCGCCGACAATAACAACACCATTGAGTCCTTCACGTACGCCACCACCGGGCCAGATGTTACCCTGATTCGTATCGAGTGAGGAGACAAGTGTAGGAGAGAGCGGGTCGGTAATATCTATAATCCAAAAATCAGATACTGCAGGATCCGTATGACGTGTGGTTACAAATGCGTAGCGAACATTCTGTATAGAACGTGTGACGATGCCAGTTGCTATAATACCGCTCGGTATTCCACTGTCTGTTGGATTGAACATACTAAGCATACTTGCATTGTCCCAATCGCTCGGAGGAAATGGATCGCAACCGCCACCGTACTTATGAGCTTCAGCGGGCAAACTTTGGAGTGAAGTGCGTGCGGTATTTAATACACGATTGTGTTCAGCATTCCATGTGCTGCGCGACTGCAGCGATGTGATACAGGGTGCAATCAATGTTTCTGTCAGTGTCCGTGCAAACACATCATCAGAAATGGGATGGGGAAGCGGTGAGGTAAAGGAGGTAGCGCGCGCAATGTGACCCAAGGTCACATTGCGCGCCGTCTCCGACACCGCTTCGAGCGTGAGCTCCGTATCCACATGCGCCGTCTGTGTCCCAGACACAAGGAGCAAGACGCTAGTGCTTATAGAGAGAAAGAAACTAAGCGCAATAAGGAGCTCGAGCGTAAGCGATCCTCGTAGGGAGTTTATGTCGTGCATATTTACCATTCAATTCGTCCCATGGCGTTGATATCGATATGTGCAGTTATAGTATCTTGTGCGAGCGTTATAGTGCGATCGCCTGCCAATGATCCGGTGAGTTGCGCAAATATGATTGTCGTATCTCCACCTAATGTTGTGCCGCTATGATGCGACAGATGCACATTGCCTGCCGCTGATGCGTCGTATGCGGCGCCCTCAAAGAGAATATATTCGGTATCAGTGATAAAAATGCCGTGTGGTTTTTCATGTACATTTGCCAATGCTTGCGCGCGTGTATCCCATAGGAGCGATACGAGAAAGTCTCGCTCCTCATACACAGAGGAGCGAGTTATGGTATCAAGCGAGATGAAAAGGCCTAAAGAGGTAATGAATATGAGGAGTCCGAGGACAATAAGAATTTCGATCAGTGTAAAACCTTTTTTCATGAAACATGTTTTAGCGGTGGAGATTGCCAGTGATGGCATATATCGGTGAAATTATTGAAACCGCAATAAATCCGACTGCAATACCCATCATGATCATAAGGATCGGCTCAATGGTACTCGTGATCTGTCTCGACCGATCATCGAGCTCGGTCTCATAAAACTGTGAAAGGTAGAAGAGGGTCGTCGGTAAATTGCCGGTGCGTTCTCCGATACAAAGGAGAGACGTCGCAAGTGGTGGAAAAAGTTTTGGGTATTTTCCAAGTGAACTTGAAAGATTTTTCCCCGTCAAGACCGTGTCATGTGTACGGCGGTACGCTTCGGCGTACCGACTATTTTCTGTTGCTCGTTGTGCGATCGAGAGTGCGTGCGTGAGTACAATGCCGCTTTCAAGTAGGAGGCCAAGTGTACGGAAGAAATTGGCGAGGTTGTATGCTGCAACCATCGTCCCCACAACAGGCATCGAAAGTACGCATGCGTCACTATAGTGCCGTATGAGAGCATAGTGTTTTTTGGCATAGATAAAGATAGTTATACCAATCGCTATGAAGACTATGAGGATCACTCCATATGCATGCAAAAATGTACTCACCTCAATAAGGAGCTCTGTTGTCCACGGCAGATCAACACGCATACTCTTAAAGATGGGGATGATTTTTGGAAAAATGACGATGGTGAGCATGCCGACAATGCTGATGGTGCCAGTACCGACGATCAGTGGATAGAGTAGTGCTTGTGTGATTTTTTTGCGGAGTGCATGTTTCTTCTCAAGTTCGTATGCAAGGTGCGATAGGTTTTGCGGTAGTGTCCCTGCGAGTTCTCCTGCTTCGATGATGTAGATACCAAAGGATTCGAGTGTTGGTCGTACGCGCTCAAGACTTTTTGAGAGCTGTCTGCCATTTGCCACTTCTGTGATGAGCGTGTCTAAGAGATGCACCAACGATTTTTTCGTACTCTGTTCTTTTAGGATTGAAAGGCTCTCGATCAGGGGTATACTCGAAGCTAAAAGAAAAGAGAGACGTTTGGCAAAAAATATCTGCTCCTTGATGGGTAGTGTACGAGGAGTGAGGGACGTTACCTGCGGAAACGCTGCGCTGGTATTCTTTATAAACAGCAATGCATGTATCTTCACGCGTTGTAGGTAGTTACTCATGGATAACACGAAACAATTCTGCAAGCGTTGTTGTGCCGGCACGCGCTTTTCGGTATCCGTCTTCAAGCATGGTGTGCATACCAAGCCGTATGGCTTCAGCCCGGATAGCAGCGCTCGAGCGTTTGGCAAGAATCGCATCGCGTATGGAGTCGTGCATCACCAAGACTTCGTTAATACAGATCCTACCCACATACCCTGATTGTTTGCACGTATCGCAGCCAGTGCCGCGCATAAAGTGCGTATTCATGACTGCATTGGGTATTAATTTGAGGACACGTTGTTTCTCTGCGTCGCTTAGGGTATAGGTCGTCGTACAGTTTTTGCAAATTCTTCGCACGAGTCTTTGACCGATGACGAGCGAGACCGTGGAGGCGATGAGAAATGGTTCGACCCGCATATCGATAAGGCGCGGAAGTGTCGTCGCGGCGTCGTTCGTGTGGAGTGTCGAGAGGAGGAGATGTCCCGTGAGTGCGGTGTTGACCGAGAGCATTGCAGTTTCTTTGTCACGTATTTCGCCAACCATGATGATGTCTGGATCTTGTCGTAAGATCGATCGCAAACCAGATGCGAAGGTGAGATTGGTCTGTGGATTTACCTGTATTTGCCTGACATTAGAAAGTGAATACTCAATCGGATCTTCAATCGTGATAATAGATCTTTGAGGGGTGTTGAGGAGTGCCAGAAGTGCATACAGCGTAGTCGTTTTTCCCGAGCCTGTGGGGCCCGTCGCTAGTATCATTCCTGATGGTCGCTCGAGTGCTTGCTTGATTTCTGTTACTTCTCTTTCTCTAAACCCGAGAGACGTTAGTGAAAAGTCTTCTCGTTTTTCGACGAGCAAACGAAGTACGGCGTTTTCTCCATGATAGGTGGGGGCGATCGCCACTCGGATGTCGATCGATACGCCGAGAGGTGTCAGAATGCGCAGTCTGCCATCTTGTGGCGTGTGGTGTTCGTCGGTACGAAGACGCGCGCATATCTTTATGCGCGCGATGACTTCCAAATATGTAGTGGTGTCGATGGAGCATAGTGGCTCGAGGACGCCGTCGACGCGTACGCGTACGACGGCGTCCGTAGGATGTGGATCAATATGTATATCCGACGCCCGCATGTCGTACGCTCGCGCGATGAGTGCATCCACAAGCGTGATCATCGATACCGCACCATGGGGAAGAAGGGTGGTGATGTGCGGGATATTCGTGGGGGTGTTCATTTTTTGTAAGGTTGGTAGAAAAAGATGAAAGTATAGGTAACCTATATATGAAGTATAAGACAAAAATAGCCAGTATGTGAGCCGCACTGTGCAGACCGAGAAATTTGACATATAAGATCAAGCATGCTATAATACACAAGGCTTGTACCTTGTCTTTGGCCAGGACTGAATTATTAGAAGGAATCCTATTGATGGACGGATCTCTGAAGTTTTCGCCTGTGGCGAAGGTGGCTCTGGTGACTCATGTCTACCCGGACACGGATGCGCTTATCTGTCTCTGGGCTTTGAGTCAACTGGCGGTCGTCGATGGCGGTCGCGTTGCTATCGAATTTGTGCGTTCTGGCGAGAGGCTTCCCACGGATATCGAGGATGACTATCGCAAGGATGCCTTCACGGTTCTCTACGCAGATACCGGCTACGATATCTTCGATCAGCATGGGCGGGAGCTCAAAGGGTATTCAAGCGCTCGACTTGTTGCCGAATACTTCGGTGTCGCGAACGATCCGCGTTTCAAGCATGCGATCGATCTGGCTAACAAGGCAGACAATATCCGTCTGATTGACCCAACCTCGATTCACTTCGTGTTTCGAGGCTTGGCCCGGAAGCATACGAACAAGGACACTAAGGAAGTGAATTGGGAATCGGTGCGGAAGGATGCGTTTGATCTTCTTAACGAGCTCTCTGCTCAATGGGTCGATCATGCGCGTCAGATCGAGGAATTCGCAAATAACAAAAATAAGTTTTTCGATCGGAACAATTTTGGCGTTTCAGTCTGCATACTTGATGGTGCGCCGAAGCAGCGCGAAGCTGCGTTTGCTCAAGGAGCGGACGTAGTCTGCTTCTCGAGGTACGTGAAGCCCCCGGGTGGTGGGAAGCGGAAGCCCTATTATGTCGTCCAGGTCAACCGGAACGCGGATATATCGCTCCGTGAGACGATTGGGCGGATTCGGGCTGCTGAAGCAAAAAAGCGTGGTTTCGACGTCTCGGGGCAGGATTTGACCACTCTCGGTAGGGTCGAAGGGATCCCCGGCTGGTTCTTGCACGACAGCCAGCGGATACTAGCGTGCGGCACAAACACCCATCCACTTGAAGATCACGAGTTCAGCATGCTGACGCACGATGATCTTTTGGAAGTGTTCGGGTGGGTTAAGTTCAACAAGTAAGAAGTAGGCGTGACTCAGGCCCTGGAAATCGCATTCGTGCGACTACAGGGCCTTTCTTTTTACTATCAAAGTATTGTTTTGTAATTTTATCTAATTAAGTCCATACAGCACCTTCTCCTTTTTATACTCGATATGGAGGATGTAGAGGATCAAGAAGTCGATGACGATGCTCACGAGAAGGAGTGTTGCGTGGGTAGAAAAATAGCGGACTATCTGGTAAAGCACGAAGAAAGAGATGGCGATCATACTCACGGGAAATGCCCACAAGTGACGGCGCAGGAGACACACTGAAAGGAATACTTCTACGATACCCCAAAACAAAAAATAGCACGCTAGAAAATTGGTTATCGGAAGTGCTGCAAATATATTGATGCCGTGCGCTAGAGTCTGGTCAGGAGAAAGTGACGTGCTGTGCATGTATACACCAAAGATTTTTTCAAACACGTCACTAAACGTTGCGCCCACAAATGCAAACAGACCTATGCTTGCAGCAATTTTCAGTATGCCGTAGAACGTTTTCCACCATAGACCCACATGAAAAAGCACCAGATATACATCAACGGTGCGTTTGTGCGCGCGTCGGTGATGCCTCCGTAGGTGTAAGTGAAAAAGCATTTGATACAGTATAACGTACGTGCGTCGGGAATGTTTGGATAAAAAAAGTCCCCAGGGAGGGGACTGACTACATGATTTCGACTTCTATTCTCGTTATACCTTCATTGGTAAAGCCGAGAACCTCAGCTCCCGCCCACGACAAGTCATATTGAAGCAGTGGTTTTCTCTTTTTTGGCGGCATGCGATCGAGTACGACTGCAATGATCCACAACCCATTGACTGGATTTGTGATTTTGACGCGTGTACCAAGTGGCAAGGACGTGTGGGCAACGATCCACGGATTGAACATGTTGAACTCTGCTCCGGACGCCATCATCTTTCCGTGATGGAAGGGTCCGTACCATGATGCCAAAACATCTTTTCCGGTTCCGGCACTGTGTACGCTTGGCGCACGTAGTGCTAGGACGAGAAATATGAAGATGCTTAGTGTGCGGGACATTGGGTCTCTCCCTGATGAACACTGTGAACCCCATGTGGGTGAGGGCACTTCCAAAACCTTAGACGTGTGTATGATCAATTACTTACGACCGTCTCATATAGTATGATACAGACAATGTTCAAAAAATATTTCCTTGGGATTTTGTTGTGTGTGACAGTACTATTTCCTTTTAGTGCCTCCGCCGCACAAGATCTGGAGGTTGCAGGTTGGATCCCGTATTGGCGAGCTGATCAGGGGATACGAGATGCCAAAAAGCACTTGGATCAGATAGACGCTCTCTATCCATTTGTGTTCACACTTAAAAACGATGGGAGTCTCAAAGATCTAGGGAAACTTTCGGGGAGATCATGGAAAAGTCTTTTTTCTGCTGCACGCTCAGAAGATATTGAAATTATCCCAACCGTCATGACGAGTGATGGCTACCTGGTCCACACACTACTTAGTGATAGCAAGTCGCGTCGTGCGCATATCAAAGAGATCGTGAAGATGGTAGAAAGGGGGAGATACGACGGAGTTGGGATCGACTATGAGACAAAGCGTGCAGAGACGAAAGACTTTTTTTCACTCTTTCTCAAAGAATTAAAAAAGGAACTCCACGGTAAAATTTTGACCTGCACGATCGAAGCACGCACACCTCCTGAGTCACTGTACAAGGTGGTGCCTGATACGATCGCATATTCCAATGACTACAAAGAAATAGGTAAACATTGTGACCGTATCGATATCATGGCATATGACCAACAGCGCGCAGACCTCAAGCTCAATGAAGCAAAAGCAGGAGAACCGTACATGCCAGTTGCTGATGCTGACTGGGTAGAGAAAGTTGTAGCACTTGCGGTTGCGTCCTTACCTAAAGAAAAACTTGTGTTAGGTATAGCAAGTTATGGCAATCATTATGCGATCACGGTTGCACCAGACTGGTACCGAGATTATCGAAGAATTGGTGCCCTCAATGTGCCGGATATTTTGGATGTTGCAAAAGAGTACAAGGTGAAACCGAGTCGAAATCGCGCAGGCGAAATGAGTTTTTCCTATATCCCAAAATCTTCACATGTGAAACTCTCAAAATCACTCAAGATTCCTAAAGACACGAAAAGTGGTAATGTTGTCGCCGCCCGCGCACTTGCTCATGCCAATAAAACAGGAGAAGAAGTGACATTTAACTACGCTTCCTATAGTGACGCTGGTGCGATGGAAGCAAAGATAGATTTGGCTAAAAAATACGGACTTTTAGGAATTGCTTTCTTTAAAATTGACGGGGAAGAGGATCAGGCAGTGTGGAAAGCGCTTGAATAATGCAATTTAAGAGTGCATTTTTTAATGAAATAATGGTTGTCGCTATGTAAGAAAAAGTTATCACCTTTTGGGAGATTTTTTGTCAGTTGTGTACACAAAATAGTTGTATGATAGGGGTGACAATGCGTTGCATATTCTATGCCGCTGCGCGCATGTTTGTATTGGTATGAAAGTACTCACCTTTGGTTGGGACTACCCTCCCGTCAAAAATGGCGGTCTTGGTGTTGCCTGCATGGGTCTCACCAATGAACTTCTGCGTCTGGGTATTGAGGTGGTGTTTGTGCTACCACGAGAACAAGAAGTTGAGTCAAATCTCCGCTTTATTTTTGGCTCGGTTGGTCGAGCGAGGCTCCGTGAAGTGAAGTCGCCGCTCTTGCCGTATAAAAGTTCGCAGACTATGCTCATTGGTTATGGGCCAAATGGTGTTCGAAAGATGTATGCACACAGTTTGATTGCCGAGGTGCACCGCTATGCACATGAAGCGTCGCTTATAGCCGCAGAAGAAGATTTTGACCTCATCCATGCACACGATTGGACTGCGTATCTTGCAGGACTTGCAGCCAGTGTCGCTAGTGGGAAGCCATGCATACTCCATGTGCATGCAACATCATTTGATCAAGCGGGCGGACCGAATGTTGATCCAGAAATATATGCAATAGAGTCTCGGGCGTTTCGTGAGGCAGATGGCATTGTCGCAGTGAGCGATTTTACCAAGCGATTGATCGTCGATAAACACGGTGTTGATCCAACGAAAGTAACGGTAGTACACAATGGAGCGGAAAACCTCGATCCCATAAGACTAAATCCTGTCTTGCAGGAATGGCACAACGAAGGAAAAAAGATCGTACTTTTCCATGGACGCATTACGCTCCAAAAAGGTCCCGACTATTTTGTACGGGCAGCACGCAGAGTGGTTGACGTTGATCCCAATGTGATTTTTATCATCTCTGGTTGGGGCGATATGGAGCATGAGATCATGCATCTTGTAGGTTCATTGGGACTTTCTTCGCATGTGAAGTTTGTCGGTGCGCAGTGGGGAAATGAGCGCGACGCGCTCTACCAGAGCTCAGATCTATTTGTGATGCCGTCGGTGTCTGAACCATTTGGCCTCGTCGCGCTTGAAGCCATTGCACACGGTACACCGGTCTTGATCAGTAAACAGTCAGGAGTGTCTGAAGTTTTAGCACACGCTTTAAAGGTCGATTTTTGGGATATTGAAGATATGGCCAATAAAATCTTGGCGGCATTGCGCTACGACACATTGCATCGCCAGCTGCGTACATACAGTAAAGACGAAATACGTGCATTGACATGGTCAAAAGCCGCTCAAAAGGTCAAAGCGCTCTTTGAGCGAGTGCTGGGCTGGCTTCCTGCAAAGAAAAATAAAAAAAGTGAGTAAGTAGCGTATCATATATCTATGCTCTCCGTATGTCCGTATTTTCATGTCCACCAGCCTCACCGCATAAAGCGGTACCGTGTTTTTGACATTGGAAAAGATCATGAGTATTTTAATGACGAATCAGAAACTGATCTCAATAATCGACGTGTTTTAGAAAAAGTTGCACGAAAGTCGTATGTGCCGGCGAACCGTGTCTTAAAAGAACTCCTTGCAACACACCCAGAATTTCGTTTTGCCTTTTCTTTTTCAGGGACCGTCTTGGAACAGCTTGAGCAATATCTTCCCGATGTACTCGCGTCCTTTCAAGAATTGGTAGCGACAGGTCGTGTGGAGATCCTTGCTGATACGTATCATCATTCGCTCGCTTTTTTCTATTCGGTCTCTGAGTTTGAACGACAGGTGCAACAACACAAAGATACGATACAACGTTTGTTTGGGTATACGCCACGCGTTTTTAGAAACACTGAACTTTCCTACACGAACACGCTGGCGCAATGGTGTGATCGCAATGGATACACTGGTATTTTGGCAGAAGGATGGGAACCAGTACTTGGCTGGCGCAGTCCCAACTATGTCTATCGTCCGGTAGGGTGTGAAAATATTAAAGTCTTGCTTAAGAACTATCGACTCTCTGACGACGTTGCATTTCGTTTCTCTGAACGAACGTGGGCAGGGTGGCCCCTCAATGCCGAGACCTTTGCTTCGTGGGTGCATGCACATCATGGCAATGGCACGACCGTCAATCTATTCATGGACTACGAGACGTTTGGTGAACATCAGTGGGAGGATAGTGGTATTTTTGATTTCTTGCGGCATATGCCACGTGCACTTCTCGCACATCCGGAGACTACGTTTAAAACACCAAGCGAGACGATAGCCAGCAATGATGCAGTGGGCGAGATCGACGTGCCGCATATTCTCACGTGGGCAGATACTGATCGTGATCTCACAGCGTGGGTTGGCAACGACATACAACGTGATGCAATTTATAAAATCTATGCACTTGAGCGCGATGTGCTTGCAACGAATGATCCGTTACTCATAAAGACGTGGCGAAATCTACAGACCTCGGATCATTTCTACTACATGTGCACTAAATATTTTAATGATGGTGATGTGCATGCGTACTTCAGTCCGTACCAATCCCCATATGATGCGTATATCGCTTTCATGAATGCCGTAAGTGATTTAGAATGGAGAGTAAGGAATAGTATGTCGCGGCAACTGGTGGTGGTATCACCGCGACGTACGCTGTTTGATCGCATACTGCAGTATCTGAAACAGATGTGGAGTCGGATACGGAGGTGGTGGACGCAGCATACACAAAAGTTTATAAAAGTATAAAAAAATTATTATGACACCCGTAAAAAAACAAAATAGTACTAAGAAAGTAGTTGCAAAAAAGTCATCAAAGGCAGTACAGAAGGTAGGGCTTGTCTGCGCCGAAGGTGAGCACTGTTTCTGGTCAAACGATGGACAGATTTTTTCCACACTCGCGGATTTGCAGGGTGCGTTGCTCACTATTAGTGACGATACCTATGCTCACCACACGAGCGACGGACGCAATGACTATGCCGATTGGGTAGAGTTTGTACTCCTCGACAAGTCATGTGCCAATAGCCTTCGAAAAGCAAAAGGACGCAAAGCTGCAGCCACTGTCGTTGCAAAAGCTTTGGCTGCTTACGTAGTCTAGTTCATGGCTAAGTACCTGACACTCGCAAATGGCTCACTTTTGGTGGGACTCAATGAGTTTGCCCATGTGCGAGATCTCTATTTTCCGTATATAGGTCTTGAAAACCATATCAGTGGTGCGAGTGGATCATATACCCATCGCATTGGTGTGTGGGTTGATGGGAAATTGGCGTGGCTTGATGAGCCATCATGGAAAGTCTCGGTGGGCGTGCTTCATGGAAAAGTGGAGGGTTCGACACATGCAACGAACGATACCTTGCAGGTTTCGCTTACGATCACCGATATCGTCTACAATGAAAAAAATATTTTCTTACGAAAAGTCATTGTCAACAACAAGGGGGATAAAGCTCGTACGATTAAAGTATATTTTGCTCAACAGTGGCGTATTTCAGAAGATAGAAATGGATCAACGGGTTTTTATGATCCACGCGTGCACGCGATCATACATTACAAAGGACGAGTACATTTTTTAGTGAATGGGAGTGTGGGGAAGGTTGGTTTTGATGATTATGGTGTCGGGCTTTTTGATATGGAGTCGCATGCCGGATCACACCTCGATGCGGAAGATGGAAAGCTTTCAAAAAATGCCATTGAACATGGTTCAGTAGATTCACTCATTGGCTTCACACTCAATATACCTGCTGACGATCATATGGAGATTGAGTATTGGATTGCTGCAGGTACGTCGGTTGCAGAAGTGCATGCGCTCAATGCCTATGTAGAAAAAAAGGGTCCAGAGCATTTGCGCCGCACTGCGCGCAACTATTGGCGAGCATGGCTTCTTCAGGCGGAGGCGCGCAAAACAAAACATCTTGAACCTGCGCTCATTGAGCTCTATGAACAATCTCTCTGTGTTATTCGTGCCCATATGGATCAGCATGGTGGCATTATCGCTTCCTCTGATTCAGATTTGCTGCAACGTGGACGTGATACGTATAGTTATGTATGGCCACGCGATGCGGCAGTCTCCGCCTATGCGCTTGATCGCGCAGGTTACACGGATGCGGCTCGTAAATTTTTTGAATTTTCAGTGTCTGTGATTGATCCCAAAGGCTACTTTATGCACAAGTATCGACCGGATGGCGCATTGGGGAGCTCCTGGCATCCATGGATGTGGCGAGGGAAGCCGGAACTTCCCATCCAGGAAGACGAGACGGCAATTGTGCTCTTTGTACTGTGGAAACATTTTGAACATGCACATGATCTTGAATTTATTGAATCCGTGTATGCAACACTCATTGCACCAGCTGCAGATTTTATGCTAAGTCATATTGATCTTGCAACAAAACTGCCAATGGAGAGCTATGACCTATGGGAAGAAGTGTTCGGTACATCGACCTACACATCTGCATCGGTGTATGGGGGACTCACGGCTGCGGCAGAGTTTGCAAAACTTTTGGGAAAGAAAAAAAGTGAGACAAAGTACCGTGATGCCGCCCTTAAAATGCGCGACGCTATTGTACAACGACTCTACGATCCTGAGACGGGTATTTTTGTAAAGTTTATACGCAGAATTGAGGGTGGTTTTGAAAAAGATACAACACCTGACATTAGTGGGCTCCACGGACTACTATTTTATGGGGTACTGCCAGTCGAGGATAGTCGTGTTGAGCGAATGTTTAATGTTGTCGAAGAAAAGCTCAAGGTGCAGCAAGCATCGGGTGGATACATACGCTATTCGGGTGACAACTATTTTAGACTATCTGACAATGACCCATCAAACGCATGGATTGTGACAACACTGTGGGTTGCACAGTACCATTTAGCGAAAGCGAAAACGATGGCTGATCTGGATCGAGTGTACGATATGCTCCTTTGGGTCAATGGTACTGCACTCCCAACACGTATTCTCCCGGAACAGGTCAATCCCTATACCAGCGGACCACTTTCGACAACACCGTTGGTGTGGAGTCATGCAGAGTATGTTCTCACTGTCCATGCCTATATTGAAAAAATAGAAGTATTTGAGGCGATCGAAAAGGCGAAGTTGTGTCCGTAGAGGTAAGGTCTAGAAATTAACAAAGCCTGCAGCATGCAGGCAGAGGGCGGATATTTGAACTTGGAGAAAGAACAGTGGTTGGGGGCAGGGGCGCTCTTGCGAGCGCCCCTGCAGTCACGGCGGCGAGGGATTGATTCTACTGAGGCGGAGTGCCCATGGCATCACCTCCATTGGTTTGGCCATTGCAGAGGAAGTCTTGCAGACCAGAATTGGTCAAACTTGCAGTTGACCTACTGGTCGATCGCTACGCCCGACCCCTGTTGGTGGGTCTGCAGGTCGTAACCATCTCCGACAGGTTTCATAGACTCTCCCTGGTAGGTTGAGTGCCAACTTTGACCAAGCTGACTAAAACAGTATTCCATATCCTTTAAATCAATGCAATATCGAGTGTGCAAATAAAAATCGGATCCCCGAGAGGATCCGATGTCTGATGCTAACGCGAACGTTTGGCCATGGAAACCACTTCGCGTGCGGGACATAGTCCGTCCCGTAAGGCTGCTTCTGCGAAGTGCAGGATGTGTTTTCTGACTGCCTTTTCTTCTCCCGTGACAATCAGCTGTGTTGCAGCATAGGCCAGCTCAATGCGAGCAGGATCACGCATCTCACTATTGTAGTGGCTTGTACTAAGGACACTAAGCCAAAGCAACACACGAGAGCTGCTTTGGCAAAATATTCTTCTAACCGATGCATCATTTGCTTCCCATGTTTCCTTGTCTTTTGCTAATGGGAAGAGAAGGGTAGTGATCAATACATCGATGTCCCTCACATTACAATAGAGGATGAGAATGAGAAAAGATACTCGCGCACATTTGAGCTTCGCATCCCCTGAAGGGAGCTGAGCTTTCGTGTGTTGATAAGCCTTCGCAACGACAGCGCGATCGTCAGTGCTCTTAAATGTATCGTTGATGTATTTAAGAAATCTAGTCTCACTATCTGCAATGCGTATACATTTCTGTATCTCATTTCCCCACGTGGGGACCTCGAAGTGTGTAGCCCGCCTTGGTTTCTTTCGCATCTTGACCCCGCTTGTTTTCCTCACCCATATAGCCACAATTGAAGCGTTTTGTCAAAAAACGCTATTTTGAGAACCAAGGGTTTCCGCCCATGCTCCACACCGAAACTGATCTGATGCCTTTTTGGGTAATGGTCATTAGTTTTTGATCCATACTATAGCTGTCCTGATAGAAATACTGCACTCCATTTTCGGACCAGGTGAGTTCGCTGGAACGGGGATCTCGTGTAGCTGTTGTATAACCAGCGTGCTGCTTTGTTTCTTCCTGACTCAAAAGTCGCATATGTTGTGTTCCTTCTGTCCCGCGGTAGCCATAGGAAGGGATACCAAAAGTGAGCCGAGTGGTATCAGGGAATTTTTTTGTTGTCCACGAAATGACGTTTTCGATCCATAGGAGTGGAGCTACCGGCGTCCCGACACCATGATCAAACTGGTGGTCGTAAGTCATGACGACAATCTGATCAACGGGGAGATTGCGAAAATCTTCGTAACGCCACAGAAACCAGTTTTCTTCCTCTTGGTTTGCCGTTGCTGGACCATCGATCATGAGTTTTTTGTGCTGCTTATGTAAAGCATTACCAAGACGTGTAACAAAGCTTTTGTAGAGTGTGTAATGTTCTTGATCCCAACCTCCAAAATCTTCAAAATCAAGTTCTATCCCTGTTACGTTGTGTTGTACTGCAAAGGTTACGAGTGCAGCCGTGTGCTCGGCGTCTACTGCATCTTGCGCAAGAAATGTTTTCATACCGTCAACACTTGCTGAAGAAACAGTAATGTACTGTTTATTGGAATACTGTTGTATGAGGTTAAGATTTTTTAAGGAGAAACCATTGCAGCCAGCATCTGTTTCGGTGAGGATAGAGAGTGTGCCACTTTCTTCCACACGAAAATATTCTGGTTTTAATACATCAATGCGGCGACCGTCCATAAACTCAGAAACAGCTCCACATCCTGGCGCTCCTGGATATATCCACGCCATGATTTCCACTGGTGAGTTGCTCGCGATGTGGGGAATTGATACCGTCTGTTGATCGAGCGATGGTGGTGTAGTGCTGTCAGTCATTTCCATTGTAGTACTAGGAGTCGTGTCGCTCAATTCCTGCATCGTCGTGGTGGGGTGCATAGTTATGGCTTCATCGACGAGGACCTTAGGACGCATTGTCTCTTGCGGTACAGGTTGCGTGCTTGGAGTACTGACATTATAGAAATAGACAGAAAAACCAATGATCAAGAGTATTGAAATTGTATACCAAAGCCATTTCATAGGGTTTTATGGGATCGGTGTCTCGAATACCCCTTGTCGTTCCCATTTTTGCCACTTCAATTCAGTACCGCGTAGGTATCCCCAGATTGAACGGATTAGAGCTTGGAATTCGACAAAGGTACTAACATAGAATAACAGCCATCCAATCGGTGCCAAGAGCATAAACTCAGCAATATTTTTTTGACGTTTATCAAAAAAGATTTGAATGGCAAACATGGAGCTCACGACAATAATGCCTGATAGGAAGGACGAGAAGTCACTCGTCAGATATGAATAGATATAGAGAAAAGTGAGAAAGAAAATCTCACAAAATAGCTGTATTTCCCCAAAGAGAGCGAGTGGAAACATGACCCAGGTGAGCATTTTTCCATGTTCTTTATTGGTACTAAAGAACATGCATTTGTGTTCCATAAACGTCTCAAAACGGCCTCGTTTCCAACGTAGCCGTTGCTTCATAAGCCCTTTGAGTGTTACGGCACCTTCGGTGTAGACAAGTGCATCGGGTGCATACACAATTTTCATGCCTGCGCGCTGCATGCGAACCGATAGTTCAATGTCCTCGGTGATATTGTGTGGGTGATAGCCACCAAGTTTTTCAAAAACCTCTCGACGGAAAGCGCCAGCAGCACCACCAATAATATATATGGTATTGAGTAGTGAATCTCCCTTTTTAAAATAAAACGAAAACAGGAATTCAAGGTATTGGACGATGCCAATAACCGTTTTGGTGTTTCCAATTTTTACATTGCCTACGGCGGCCATGACGTCTGGGTCGACAAAATGGTCGACAAAATGTCCGATGGTATCGGGAAGTACCGAACAGTCTCCATCGATGGACATGATTATGTCTCCTTTGGCCTCAGATACACCTTTGTTGAGCGCGTGCCCCTTGCCTTGTGTGCCTTCATAGAGGTATACCAAATCAACGTGTGGCTTTTTTATATTGATCGATTGATAGTATGTGGCTATGTACGCCAATACTTTCTCCTCAGTATCATCGGTTGAGGCATTATTGATGATGAGTACTTCAACATTTTTGTAGGTACTTTTGAGTAGGGTGCCTATCGTTGTTAGGATGCCCACTTCTTCGTTCCAGGCGGGTACCAAGACGGATACTCGTGGAGCATTTTTTCTGCATGATAGCTTTCTCCCAAATCGTTTTTGTTCTCGTGCAATGCGTACATCATCCCACGGTGAGACGATCATATAAAAAAAGTATTTAGTGAGCAGAATTGTAGCAAATACAATGATGATACTGCGTAAGATGGGGAAGTTTGTATTTTCGGATTCAGGAAATGTGAATGCAGACACTATGAGCCCGATCGTGATTATGTAGAGTGCAGTATAAACAACCACTTTCTGGAGTGTATGTCTCTGTATGGATAAAAAGCGTTGCATAATAGCTAGAGTATTGACCGAAGTACTTTTGCAAGTACATTGGATAACAAAATAACGGTGAGAAACAGTAGTACGATGACGTACGTGCGTGATGATACGTGTTCAATGATGTAATAACCGACACCAAGTGCGATACTCGTTGAAACGAGGGTGATAGTGATAGCCGGTAGCATTTTAAGCAATGGTTGCATAGTGACAAGAATGGGCTGGGGATAAGACTCTATAGCATATATATGATATTTTGTCAAATCTAGTCGGGCATTGTTACATCCGCTAAGCCGTTTGTTATATCAAAATATTACTGGCGGACGCCAGAATGCCCGGATGCTTGCATCCGGGGACTGATTGTGCCCCGATTCCGCGCCGTTCTAAGCGGCATGCGGATCGGAAGCGCGCCCGGTGGGCGCACACATCCAGCTAAACACCATGGTAGTTTTCCGAGAATGCCCGCATATCATGCTGGGAGCATGATATGCCTCTGCTGCGGGGATCGACGGAAAACTTGTTTTTACTCGGTACATACGCTTGTATGTACGAGCGGCTTAATACGAGGCTTTTATTGGTATATACTGTGCCTGTATGGTGGATGCAGATCAGCATGCAAAAATAGTCTCAGAGCTTGAGATGTTGAATGCGCAGATGCGTAAGCAGAACTCTGTGCGCAGAGTGTTCGTGCTAGGTATTGTATATGGGATTGGTTTTGTGGTTGGTTCGGTCATTATTGCGACCATCGGTCTTGGTGTTACCGTGCCGATGCTTGAAGATATACCCTGGATACGGGCGACATTTGAGCGAGGGGCTGCATTGCCACGATGAGGGCGATAAAACGCGACGAGAACAAACTCGTCGCGTTTTGTTGACAGAAGGAAGTTGCCTAAAACCACTGGTTGCCTCCGAGGTGCCAGATGGAGATAGAGCTGATGCCAAGCTTTTCTACGAGGGCACGTTTTTGACGGAGACTTTCACTATCTTGATAAAAGTATCGTGTAGTCCCATTTTTCCATGTCATTTCTCCAGAAACAGCGTCGCGTGTTGCGGTCGAGTATCCTGTTTCTTTTTGTAGCTGTTCGTTGGTCATGATGGTAATACGTTGAGTTCCTTCGGTACCTCGATATCCGTAGGACGGGAGACCGATACTGATGCGACTTTTTTCCGGATATTTTGAGAGGGTCCACTTGATTACATTTTCCATCCACGCGAGGGGGGCAATAGCGGCACCAGCCCCGTGATCAAACTGGTAGTCGTACGCCATGACAATAATCTGATCGACAGGAAGCGCGGTGAAGTCCTGGTAGCGCCATACAAACCACGCTTCTTCTGTAGCTGTAGATACGGCTGGTCCATCGATCGTAAGTTTTTTGCCTTTAGCATGAAGAGCATTTCCAAGCTTTGACACAAAGTCTTTGTAGAGTGTGTATTGAGTACCTGACCAACTACCGAAATCTTCAAAATCGAGTTCAACACCCGTGATATTGTTTGTCGTCACAAAGGTGACGAGTGTGTCCACTGCCGCTGCTCCGTTCGTTTTGAAGAATGTCTCCATCGATGCTGCGTCTGCTGACGATACGGTCACATATTGTGATGTTGAGTACGTCTTTAGGAGTGCAATGTTGGTTGCTGAGTAACCATTGCAACCAGCACTTGCTTCGTTGAGTTGTGACATCGTTCCATCACTACCAATGGTGAAATATTCTGCCTTTAGCACATTTATTTTTCTACCGTCTTTCATCTCGGTTGCAGCTCCACAGCTCGGAGCTCCGGGATAGATCCATGTCGCAATTTCTGCTGTGGCTGTCGTTGGTGGTGTGGGTGTTGTAGTTGCGGTGGGTGTCTCAACCACAATTGGCGGAACGGTAGCTTTGGCTTTTCTGCGTAGCGCTCGCTTGGTCGTCGATGCGGTTGTGGCGAGTGCGGCAAGCCGCGCTTGTCTCGCCTGAGATACTCGCGCGTCCTGTGATGCTTCGGGAACTACGATGGAATTGGTAATTGAGTAATGCAATCCTCCGGCGACAATAACGGCGAATAATGCGACGATGGCGAAGTGACTTACGGTATGATGTGTATCCATAGAGGTAAATCGTAGCATGTGCCTTTTACCGTCAAGGATAAATAATTACAAGATATGGGTATAGAATCAAAAAAACCAGTGTTTGAGTCAGTGGAAATGCAGACCATAGGACAAGCTTTTAATGAGGTCAATGGTATATACGGGCAAGTCATTGGGATGGGGGCAAATGATATTGAGCATCAACAATTTCGTGAAATCATACAGGCACTACAAAACGGAAACATAGAAGCGGAGCAGGCGGTTTCAAAAGCAATGGCAATAATGGATGCAAAAATGAACTACCATTAATTCGTGAGATAGCCAGACGTGCATAGTGAGGTACCGTCTACGTATAACGGTCAACACCTTGTGACCACCTCCTCTAATTTCTGCTGAGGCGT
>CAYOAM010000001.1:0-439673 GCA_964402035.1 uncultured Candidatus Saccharibacteria bacterium | reverse complement strand
TGAAACGTATCGCTGCAATGGACAGCATACGCGTCATCAAGGGACCATTGCTCCGATTGTTCAAGGAGATTAGAACTTTTTATATGCATAATGATGCAAGAGTGATGGTGCCTAACCTGCAAAGTGATGCAATTTTGATGCATTTATAATGCATGGGGGTACCCAGGAATCGATCCCACGCCCCTTTTCATAGAAGGTACCGTTACCTGTTGTAAATAATTAACAAAAGAAGCTGTCGATAACTATGTAAAGCATTGTAAAGTGTGGAGTATACTGAATGAGTGACTGAAAAGGAATTTTTCACTGCATTTGATTTAGCAGAAAAGTTGGAGGTGAATGTTATGACTATTTACCGATATATAAAGTCGGGGAAACTTAAGGCGTATAAGATCGGTAAAGAATTTCGTATTGAGAAAATAGAATTTGATGCATTTCTGGAACGAGTAAAGACAAAATAAACATGGCTAAGAAAAACATTGACTATACAGACTGGACTAAAGACGACTTGGTAAAAGAAATCAAGCGTATTAAAGAGACGACATATGGTCTTGTTTGGCATAGAGATGTGCCTCAGGAAAAACTCGATATCCTGATTAATCCTGATGCTCGTACACCTGAAGAGACTTTTGCAAATGAAGTAGGGGGGAAACCATTTCCTGTACTAAAAGAGGTAAAAACAAAAACAATCATCACTGACGAACAAAAGCCAGTTAATATTCTTATCGAGGGTGATAATTATCATTCTCTTGCTGTGCTTAATTTTACTCATCAAGAGGCAATTGATGTTATTTATATTGATCCACCGTATAACACAGGAAATAAAGATTTTATTTATAATGATTCCTATGTAGATAAAGAAGACACTTTTCGTCACAGTAAGTGGCTTTCTTTCATGGAAAAGCGTCTGAGATTGGCAAGAAATGTACTTAAGCAGACAGGTGTAATCTTTTTAAGCATTGATGATATTGAGCAAGCACCCCTTCGAATGCTTTGCGACGAGATTTTTGGAGAAAATAATTTTATTGGAAATACTATACGAGCGACCAATTCTGCAAAAAATACATCGAAGTTCTTTTCTATCACGCATGACTATACGCTTGTATATGCCAAAAATAAAAAGGAATTAGTTTCAAAGTCAGGATCTTGGAAAGTTAAAAAATCTCAACTCAAAGAATATCTTCAAAGGATTAAGCAGATGCAAAAACAGAAGTTATCTGCTGAAGAGATTGAGAAAGAGCTAAAGATACTTACAAAGTACCCAAGATTCTATGAGTTTGATCATTATTATTATATTGATGATAAATTTGCAGAATTAGGTCCGTACGCTTCAGATAAGCCAGGACCTAGTAAGGGGGCAAAAGGGAGACATGATTTCAGCATCCCACATCCTGTTACTGGAAAACTTTGCAAAAAACCCAGCACTGGTTGGGGAATGAGTAAGGAGGTTGCTTACGAAATGTTATCGCAAAATCGATGGCATTTTGGTGAAAATGAGAATGTCATTCCTCGTCCAAAAGCATATTTAAGTGAGCATCAGTATAGTAAACCAACTGGTATTTTCTTTTTTGATTCGCAATCTGATGTTAAACGACTTGCGAAGATGGATATTGCCTTTGATAATCCAAAGCCTATAGACTTTCTTAAGCAGATCCTCTCGGTATTTGATTCAAAAATAGTCGCCTTAGATTTTTTTGCTGGTTCGGGTTCATTAGGTCAAGCTGTCCTGGAACTTAATGCTACGGATAAGGGTTCACGGCAATTTATACTATGTACGAATAACGAAAACGATATATGTACAGGAGTAACTTACCCACGACTAAAAAAAGTGATTGAAGGATATAAAAACACAGTAGGAGATGATATTCCACCAATTGGAGGCAATATGTGTTATTTCACGGCATATGACTTTGTAGAATCAGAACCCACAGACAAAAATAAAAGAAAGCTTGTAAAAAAGTCTTCAGAGATGCTTTGTATTAAAGAAGGTGTATATGATCTTGTTACTGAAACTGAAGAGTTTAAGATTTTTAAGAATCCTCAAGATAAATATCTTGGTATTATTTTCTATGAAGACGCTATCAACGCATACAAAAAAGAACTAAAAAAGATTAAGAACAAAGTTACCACTTACGTATTTTCACTTGGTGATGATCCACATCGAGCAGAGTTTACCGATGTCGCTGACAAAGTCGAGTTACAACCAATTCCAGAAGTTATTTTGCGAGTGTATCGTGAGATTTTCAAATAATATATGCATATAGATTTAAAAGAATACCAAGAAAAAGCTGTCATTAAACTTCGTGAGTCGATCAACGAACTTTTGAGTACTCATGGAAACGAAATCCTAATTTTTAAGGCACCAACAGGTTCTGGTAAGACTTTGATGATGGCAGAGACCATACGACGTATTACCGATTCAAGAGTTGATGGTAACAAACTTTCCTTTATATGGATTGCTGTAAATAAGCTTCACGATCAGAGTCGTAACAGTTTAAAGAAATATTATGATATTGAAGCTGTTGGACTAAAGTGTTCTTCTTTTGATGAATTAAATAATCGAGAAATTGGCGAAAACGAAATACTATTCTTTAACTGGGCCAGTATCAATAAAAAAGATAATTTGTACATTCGTGCGAATGAACGAGATAATAATTTAGAGACCGTCATTCAACGTACTAAAGAAGCTGGTCGAACGATATTGTTGATTATAGATGAGAGTCACCATACGGCTAGTAGTGAGAAGTCAAAAGAAGTGATTGATACCATAGGACCGAAAGTAACGGTTGAGGTTTCAGCAACACCCCAAATGACTAGCGATAATATTGTGCCAATAAGAATTGATGATGTACGAGCTGAAGGCATGATAAAAAAGGAGGTGACAATCAATGATGGGTTCAAAGATCTTGTAATCGATAAGAAAAAAAGTGATCAGAGTGCAGATGAATTAGTTTTAAAAAGTGCTCTCGAGAAACGAGCTGAACTTGCAAAACTTCTCGAAAAGGAAGGTTCTTATGTAAATCCGCTACTGCTTATTCAGTTACCAAATACTGAGAAAGGGATTCCAGATAAAAAAGAAGAGGTGTTAGAAATGCTTAAGAAATTTGGCTATAAAGATGAGGACGAAAGAGTCGCAATTTACCTTACAGGTAAAGAGAAAATCAATCTAGACAATATAGAAAAACCACAAAATGAAGTTGAAGTGATGCTGTTTAAGCAAGCCATAGCTCTCGGCTGGGATTGTCCTCGAGCGTCTATCTTAGTTCTGTTTCGTCAGTGGACCGACAGCAATATTACGTTTTCAATCCAAACTCTCGGACGTATTATGCGTATGCCTGAACATAAACACTACTTGAATGAGAAGCTCAATCAGGCGTATTTATATACAAGCTTACCTGACATTGAAGCACGTATAGAACAAAGTGACATGAAGGGCGAAATTAAACCTTTCCGTGGACTACGATCTGACACATATAAGAACATCGACATTGATTCTTTTCACACAAAGAGACATCGTGAAGAAACTCGGTTATCATCCGAATTTGTACCAATCTTTTTAGAGAGTGCAAAAGAGTTGAAGCTCGAAAAAAAAGTGTCGTTTGATTTTACTATTTCAGCTACACGTCTTATTGCTGATGGGCGAATTGTTAATACAGATGAGACTGGTCATACAATTAAGGACGCGAGTTCAATAAACCTTGCTAAAAATGAAGTTGAGCTTCAGCGTGCTTTTGATATGTTCGTACGTGACAATCTTGAGCCATACTATCCCGAACAACGTTCAATTAAACGTATCAATGAATCAATATACGCGTATTTTGGTGCACGACGAGATGAGGATCGATGGCCTGAAATACAAGCTATGGTTTTAGCGGACGAAAATCGTCAACATGTCATTAATGTTATTACTAGAGCAAAAGAATTGTATACAGAAACTGTCGGTAGGGGTAAAAATGTTGTTGTAGAAAACGATACTCCATGGAATGTGCCGGAATCAATCTCGTATGATATCAATCATAAGAGGAAGGATTACAAAAAATCAGTTATCCAGCCATACTACGCCCCTATAAAAGAGAAGGGTGCTCGAAAAAAGCCAGCGGAAGAAGACAGTGGTATCGAGGTCTCATTTATTGATTTTCTCGAGAAGTCTAAAAATGTTTTGTGGTGGTTTAAAAATGGAGTTGGTGATGCGACATATTTTGCGGTCCCGTATGTTGAACATGATCAAGAGAAGGCATTTTATGTCGACTTTGTAGTGCAACTTAAAGATGGTTCAATTGGTCTGTTCGATACAAAGGGTGGTCTTACTGCAGAAACAGCAGGGTCACGTGCAGAAGGACTTTCAAAGTATATTCTTGAGCGAAGTAAACGGAAGACTAAGCTCTTTGGAGGGATTGTGATTCCTGATGGAAAAAGTTGGCGTATAAGCGAGCAAAAGAAGTATCATTTCAATCCGAATGACTTAAGCGAGTGGAAATTCCTAGAATTGTAAAGCGATAAAAACTTTGAGTGCCGAAAAGGTTAAGTTGCGTATTTTTCTTGTTGTGATATTACTGGTCCATGAGACCTGGAAATTACGCCAAAGAGCACGATATACAACTTGATAGCATCATAGTGCAACACGGAGAAATGGGGACAGGGACAATTTTTAAGGTACCTGACACCCTTATTCCACTCCTGTATAAAAAAAGTGCGACGTTGCCGTCGCACTGTGTCAGCCGAGTGTGTATCCCAGTTGCTTGAGAACACTGTTGTAGAAAGGAAAGAACGGTGTATCGGACCCCGTGTTGAGCGAAAGCGCAAAGCTCAAGGTATTTGGTTCGAAAGTTGAGCATTCCACCTTGAAGAAGTCTTTGTTGTCGCGGCGTATGTCCGCATGGCCGAAGCTGACTTTCTGCAGATCTGCATGCATCGGCTTTGGCGTGTGGACGACTTCGTTCAGGTCACACTTCTCTACGTAGCTCGACCACAAGTATGTCGGGTGAAGATATTCTTCGTGGTAGCGCCTATATGAATTTTTCGGATCAGCTGCAAAGCTCTTCCGAAATGCCCGAAGGAGACACCACAAGCGAATGATCTGGGTATCTTTCTCGGGAATGCACGAAGGGTAGTCGGGTTCCAGTTCAACGCCGTATGTATCCGATACGTGCGTGATCCACACACCAAGATTCCATGGATATGGAGTTACAAGCATGAGTGCTTGCATGTGCTGGTGATTCCACCCGAAATGTTCCTGGATCATCCTGACTGCAGCGCGGCCTGCTGCAATTGAGGAAGGCCAGCACTCGTTGCCCGACTTGTCCTTTCCGAAGGAATCGATGACGAGCAGCTCTTGATGGAACATGCGTGCTGTCTCTTCCTCGCTCGGCGGTTCGTATTTGTTCGTCGCAGCATCTTGATGCTTGCTAAAGAGGCTGCTTGCTGTCTGCAGGTACTCAAGAAGGCGGTCGCTGTTGAAAACTGCCTTCCTGAACTCCGTTGGCAGCGGTAGTTTCGTGCCAAAGAGTCTTCCGACGCCGAGCAGAAAGTTTGCAGGCGCGGGAATATTGATCGTGGGCTCGAATTCTGCAAAAGAAATACCGCCGCCTCCGCCGAAATTGAATCGCATCTGTGTGGTATCTCTGCGCCTCAGACGTGGAAGCCATGCAGGCCTACTGAATGAGTAGGTAACCCACGGACGAATTGCCCGTACGATCTCCTCGTGCAATTGCACACTGTGCTTCGTGGCGATCTCGATATGCGGACCTTTGTAGTTCGGCCAGTAGTCCAGTTTAAGATCAACGGAGTTGCCACGGGGTTTGTGCATACGCAGCTTCGTCTTGTCGATAGTGGCGTAATGCGGACTAATCGTAATATGGCTGACCTTTGGCGAAATTTCCGTTTCTCGTAGAAATGCCGCAATCGATTCCCAGCGATAGCTAATTTCTGCCGTAAACATGTCAGGAGGTGCTTCCAGTGTGCCGAACGTTGCAAGTGTCTCCGCGAGAGTACGACGAATCTCGTCTGTCGCCATCCCATGTTCGGTTTCTAACGAAATGGTGACGCTCGACTTGTCAAACGACTCCCTTGTTCCCACCATTTTCCTCGTCGAGTGTGGATTAAGGTGCGCGACGGCAGGTGGACGAATGATCGATTTAGCCGTATTTGCGAGATCCTCTTCAGAGGCACCGTTTTTGTGCTCATGATCGAGGCGGGCGAGAACATCTTCAATCTTCATGGGAAGTCCTTTCTTTGTGAAAGAGCAATCGGGAGCGACTATACGATTATGCTACGTGTTTGTCAAATTTACCGTAATCCCCCAATACCTTGGCACCACATACTAGTGCCATGTATACCAAAAATCCACAGATGCCAAAGATACGCCGCGAAGCGGCGTATCTTGTCCTCAACAAAGGATGGAGTGCACGCAAGGTTGGTCGGTACCTTGGGTACCACCATACTGCGGTGATGAAGTGGGTGTGAAGAGCGAAGAGGATTGGGTATCATACCATACCCACCAGAAGCTCTCGTCCTCGTCATCATCCACGCAGTATTCCCGATGCAGTCGAACAACGGATTGTACGCCTGCGGCTCAGTACGGGGCGATGTACGGAAGCAATACATCTGATGCTCATGCGTGAGGGGGTGATGGTGTCTCGAAATACGGTACACCGTACCATCGAACGACACGGGCTCCTCAAGAAACGAAGTCCGTGGAAACGGTACCACCCGCATATCGATCGACCGATCGCAGCACGGCCAGGTTCCTTAGTGGAAATCGATACCATCCACCGCATGATTGACCAGAAAAAGCGACTGTATGTGTTCTCACTCATCGACGTGAACTCTCGTGTTGCGTATGCGAAAGCATACGCGCGCATGAACGGCAGAACCAGTGTGCGTTTCGTGCGCGAAGCAGCACGACACTGCACCTTTCGATTCTCGATGCTGCAGTCTGATCATGGACCTGAGTTCTCGTCATGGTTTGTCTCCAGAATCAAGCATGACCATCGCTATTCGCGTATCGGGAAACCAAACGACAACGCACACATTGAGCGCTTCAACAGAACTCTCCAAGAGGAGTGTTTAGACCATGTACCCACTGATGTGCGTGCAATCAACTGTGCGTTGAAAAAATATCTGCGATACTATAATACTGAACGAGTTCATTTATCCATTAAGATGATTCCACAGGAGATGGTGCCAAGGTCGTGAGAGGGTTACGGTGCTCGCCGAACTTGAGATGATTCGTACGTCTTCACAGGGTATCTAATCTGAATTAAAAATAACCATATCAATATGGTTATTTATATTCAGCTCCAGTTGATGAAGGATGTTAGAACCTGTGTAACAGTGAAGTGGTGAGAGTATAAAAAAGCACCCAACGGAGTCAAATGGACCGTAGGGTGCGAATTCACTCAAGATATAATATGTGGGACATGCCGGTACGTTCATCATAAACAATGAGTACTGATCCTGTGCCAGCCGCCGTCGCAAGCTTTGATCTTGCCTCGACCTCTTCACGTTCCATATCTGGTGAGATGTAACCTCGTCCATCTCGAACACAAAGAGAACCAAAACATAGTTCGTCAGCTTGCTTCTGGTAATCTGGTGGCCATGGAGTTTCCATGCAGTCCAAGATCGACATGGTATATCCCGGCATTACCGTGTCGATGCCTGCGAATTCTCCTTCGGCAGGCTCGTTAACTAAGTCAGGAATATGCTCCTCGCGCTTGCATCCGCAGTTGACGCATCGAAACATTGCACATTTCCTCCGCTGGTGTCTGCGCGAAGCATAGCATTTTTAATAAATGTTGCTAGAACACAAGCGCTTTAGTTCGAATCCTGTCTGAGGCGCAAAGATAATAGCCCTATTGATAAGGCTTTTATCGTGGGCTCCGATGGTATGAATTTCTCCCTCGACTAAATTTCCAAATGGAAATTTGTCTGGGCACCGACTCGTAGTTGCTCTGCAACATACTCCGTCGTTCGAATCCTAACGGAAGTGAAACTGTTCACTTCCTCCATCTACGCAAAATAAAAAGAGCCCACAAATGTGGCTCTTTTTATTTTGCTCCGATGGTAGGATTCGAACCTACAACCAACTCGTTACATTGCTCCTCTTATTGCTAAAAGGGATGGACTATATCATCACCGATTTTGTTTGATCAAAATGACGGTGCAAGGCGCTTCGCAAAGATTAACGTTATCCTGCTACTCCCCGAAGGGATAGTCTCTGAACCTTCCCTAAATCGTATCTGCGATACGATCGGGCTTGGCTGCTGATTGCCCCAAAGGGGTTTCCAGCAATTCACCTTGTTTTTCAACCTAGGTTTCTCTAGGAAGCTGCGATTGGAACTTTTTTGTTCACAGCGAGCTGCTCTACCATTGAGCTACATCGGAATATGTACTTGTACCTACCTCCACTTCACCAAACTGTTCCCAGCGAGCCCTCTTACAGAGGCTGTTCAGGTTGTATGACAATTTCTCTCAAGCTCAAAATTGTCGACAACCTCTTGCGAAAGTCTCCCAGACTTTCTCACTCTACCATTGAGCTACATCGGAATTGCTTCTTGTTCGGGTCTTTGATCCGAACGCTCTGCATTGTACATCAAAATGGTGGAGATTCAACATGGTAGGATGGGGTATGCGGTTGGCTTTTACGCTTTCGAGTCTCGGCTTTTTGATCATTGCGGCTGCACTGTTTTTTATTTTTTACCAAACTAAGCAACCAATAATGCAGGCTACACCTACGAATGACGCAAGTAAAGCAACATCCACATTTTCACTCACCAGTCCAGCTATTACTGAGGGCGGCTTGATACCGTCTCAATACACGTGTGATGGGGAAAACAAAAATCCGGAGCTTCAGATTTCGGGTGTTCCAGAGTGGACACGGTCGCTTGTGCTTTTGATGGAAGACCCAGATATTCCGAATTTTGTGAAAGAAAGAATGGGTATTGATGTCTTTGATCATTGGGTGCTTTTTAACATTCCCGCTACAACTACACACCTAGCAGAAGGGGATCAAGCGGCGGGTGGGGCGTTGGGGAAAAATTCTAGTGGCAAAAATACCTACACCGGTCCCTGTCCACCGGATCGTGAGCATCGGTATTTTTGGAAACTCTTTGCCCTCGATGTCGTGTTAGAATTAGAGGAGGGGGCGACTAAAGCTGAAGTAGAAAAGGCAATGCATGGGCACATACTGCAGCAGACGGAGCTCCTCTCAAGGTACGCTCGATTACAAGGTTCATAACTAATGAGATATAAACTATGCTCATGCTCTACGTGAAGTCGGGATGTCCATTTTGCGCTATGGTGATTCATAAGCTCGAGGAGCTTGGTCTTGAATATGATGAAAAAGATATTGCTGAATCTGGAGTGGGTGAGGAGCTTGTAGCTCGCGGTGGCAAGCGACAGGTGCCGTACTTGGTTGATGCAGAAGCTGGTATTGAAATGTATGAGTCTGCTGAGATAGTGGACTATCTTGACCAGCGTGAGGTCGCAAAGGCACAAGAATAATGGAGATACGTGTCAAGGTTCTGACCGAAGTACGAAAGGAATCTATCAAGGAGGAGCGTACTAATATGTATCGGATCGGGGTACGAGCACCAAAGATTGAGAACCAAGCAAATCTCCGTGTGCGTGAGATGCTTGCTGATCATTTTGAGGTGCGACTTGCTCAGGTCCGTATTATGTCAGGTCATCATTCGCGGAACAAAGTTATTCGCATAAGTTAATATCCTATGACATTTCCACATATCAATACAAAGACCAAGAATTTTCAAATGACGGCAGAAATAGAAGAGAAGCTCAATAAACAATTGATTTCTCTCGAGCATTTTTTACCAAGGAAAGCAGCAGATATGGTGTGTGATGTTGAGCTTGAAAAGGTGACCGAACATCATCAGACAGGCAAGATTTATCGAGCTGAGATCACACTTAAGATAAATGGGACGGTGTTGCGCGCGGAAGCGACGGAGGAGACGATGGAAAATGCTATTGATCGTATGAAAAATGAAATTAAAGAAGAGTTGCGACGCACAAACTCGCGATCAGAAAGTTTGATGCGCCGTGGTGCGCGTCGTGCGAAAGAAATGTTTCGGTTTGGTGGCTAGTACTCGGCACATAATAAAAGGCCGGCGCCAACGGTGCCAGCCTTTTATTATGGTGTTTGCTTAGGTAGTCGCTTGTGATTTTTGAAATTGTTCGTAGGACATTTCATTTTTTCCTTCGGGAATAACTTTTTCAATATGAAGTGTGCCATCTGCATATGATGCATCGGTAATTTTTACACGCATTTTCTTTCCTGTTTTCTCTACAAAAAAGTAGGTACCAGGCCAACCTTCAAGTGCGCGGATTTTTAAGAAATTTTGATACGGGTCACCAGCAAGATCTATTTCGCCCATCTCTTTAGTGATTTTCGATGAAAATGTTGCTTGAGCGTTGTCCTGTGCTTCTGGTGTGATACCCCCTGCAACCCAGAGAGGGATTGCCTCAGCCAATAGCTCGCCACCTTCGTGTGCGAGGAGCTTTTCTAACACAAGTGCGTGTGGAGGCCACTCTTCTGTCTCGACGCGGCCTTGCGCGATGATCGGTCCTTCATCGAGCCCTTCGGTCAGTTGCATGATGGTGACGCCGACGGCAGCTTTGTTGTCTTCAAGTATTGCTGATCGTATCGGACTTGCGCCACGATACAGTGGGAGTAGAGAAGGATGAACGTTTAAGGTACCGTGACGTGGGATATCGAGCAGTGTCTGTGGCAAGATTTTTCCATATGAGGCGACAATAAATAGATCCCATTCGCTGTTATAGAGTGCGTCGCGATCGTTGTCCTCTTTGGAGGTGAGCCGTAGGGTGGTCGGTTGGAGTACTGGGATATCGTGTTCTTGAGCCCAGACTTTTGCTTCGGGGGGCGTGAGTACGAGGTGGCGTCCGCGTGGCGCATCAGGAGCTGTTACGACAAGAGACGGCACAATATGCGCCTTCTCCAATTCGCGTAGAATATCGACTGAAAATTCTGGTGTCCCAAAAAAAGCAATGCGTATTTTTTTCATTCAGGTGTTTCCTTTTTAGATTTATTCAGACGTTTTTCCTGTTCCTCTATTTTGTCCCACACCTTTGTTGCCTTATCAACAAAGAGAATGCCGTCGAGGTGATCGACTTCATGTTGGAATATTTGTGCCAAAAGACCGCTGCCACCGCGCTCATACAGGTTGCCGTTCTCATCGTATGCACGGATCGTCGTGCGGACCGATCGCGAGACTGCACCGTACGCTTCCGGTACCGAAAGACAACCTTCACCAACAACTTTCTTTTGTTTCGACATTTTCACGATGGTCGGATTTATGGCAACAAGTGCTGGGATAACCACTCCATCATCTCGGACAGGATTCATATCCTCGATAAGAAAAATACGAAAGGGAATGCCGATTTGCGGCGCTGCAATGGCGACACCAGAAAAACCTTCCACATTGTATGCATGGAGTGCTGTCCGCATGTCTGCGAGCACTTTGTTAAGCTTCGGGGAGCCAATATCTTCAAGCGGTACTTCCTCCGCTATTTGATGCAGTGCAGGATGTTTTTGTGGTACGAGTTTCGCCATAGTGTTCGTCAGATAATACGATCAGGGTTAATCATAATACGAATTGTGGGCGGGAGCGTTCGTAACTGTTGGGAAAGTTCTTCTAAAGGCCAGTCTGAACGCGGGATGCGTATAAGTCCGTACCATAGCTGTTTTCCAGCGCTCACATTGGGTGCACTATAAAGGGAAATGGCGTATGGTGCAAACTGTTGCCCAAGCATATCCCGAGTGGTTGTAGTGTTCTCACTTTCATACCACGTAAGATGCAAAAAAATATCGTAGGGCGGATAACGAAATTGTTCGCGCAATTTGAGTTCTTGGTCATAGAACTCCTGCAATTCACCACGGCGGACCAATTCAAAAATATCATCCTCACTCCGGGTTTGCACAAAGACGCTGCCCATCGTCTTTTCGCGCAGTGACATCATGAGTGCAAATACTTCTTCCTGTTGTCGCCACGAGGGGAGGGCACGAAGAGAGTCCATACTCATGATAGCGCTGTGGTGTACGGGGTGCGCAATGTATGGCAGTGCGAGGGCGGTTCCCAAAAGAATCGATCCTTTTTTTTCATAAAATGAGTCTCGGATTTTCTGCGCTTTTTTGTGTGTCGATGCGGTGATATGGTCAAACAAAAATATAGATGCAGGATCGATGATCTTTGAAAGTTCGTCGTACACATGCTGAATACCAATGCCTCGTTCGCGCAGACGCCATCCGCCGCAGGTGGGGCAGGTGTCAGGTGCCAACATGCGATATCCGGACACAGAACTCACCAAGAATCTTTTTTGTTCACCATGATGCGCTGCGCGTATGAGCGCGAGCGGTGATCCTGAATGTGGGTCTCTAAAAATATGTTTACAATCAGCACATGCGACAAGTGGCGCGAGTCCACGTCGTGCTGAATACAGAAAGAACCGCTCTTTGTTTTTTACCGCGAGCTCCAAGTGCTTTTTGAGCTCTGGTGATATAAGCAAAAAAGTTGCTGGGTCTGCTTCGCTTTCCATGGTGATGACCTGCAGTGTTGCTGGGAGACTGTGTCTTTTTGGCAGTTCTCCAAATGACGTAGCACTCCCGTTGTGCAATCGATATATTTCTTCGGAGCGCGCCACGGTATCTGCATATATCAGTGTGCGGCGGTGTGCGGTCGCGTGCACCTCAAGCGCAAAGCGGTAGTCGATATATGGCCGTATTTTTGCACGATACCCGTTTGACCGTGCGTGCTCCACGATAACCGTGCCAATATCTTTTCTATCAATAAAAGCATGTCCTGGAGTTGTGATGATGAGCAGTGGATGTCCTTCATTTCGTAGCCGCTCGTACATTTTTTGGAAGGAAGACCTGGGCTGGCCACTGTGTAGTAGTACGGTGTATGCCTCGATGCCGGTACTTAGTAGGTCTTGTACCTCGCTCACATACTCGAGCGTTGGCAGTACACAATGCACTGATTTTTTATTTGCAAACGATTCTCGCACCATTCTCCGATATTCACGGTACCGTTCTTTTGCGGGGGCAATAAATACGTAGGGTTTTTCAGTATTGGGGAGTATATCATTGTGTTCAGTCCCTTCTAAAAAAGGAATGGTTCCTTCGCGTATCTCTTTTGGGATCAACGAAAAAAGAACGGATCCCATGGATGCAGCGTAAAAAGCAGCAGCCTTGGTTGCTGTCTCTATGATATGCGGTGAAAGATGATGCTTTGGTACCTGTTCGTCGAGCTTGCGCAGTGAAAATGTTGCTGCACGCAGCGCAGTTTTCATTGAAAAAGCATCGGTGATTTTGGTCACGACACCGAGTTGAGTACTTTTTCGAACGGCAATGGAGAGTAGTGCGCCCAGTGGGTAGGCGGTATGCGAAAAATAGGAGAGTGATTCAGCCAAAACACCACGACCAATGGGAGTAATTTCAATAACAAACATCAGGAGTAGTGTACCTTGTGAGAATCAGAAAACCAAAAAAAAATGCCCAACATAAACCGCTGGCCACGTTTTTTTAAAAGGGCTTGCGGGCATTGGTTGCTATTGCAAAAAACGTTGTCCGCGATTTTCCTACAGCTCCGATCTATCTTAGAGATCTTCTTCAAAGGAGGTGATATGCGCACCAATCGAAGCAAGTCGTTCAGCCAAGTTTTCGTAGCCACGCTTGATACTATAGATATTGCGGAGTTTGGACGTGCCTTCCGCACCCAACATGGCGATTAAGAGTATCGCTGCAGGCCGTAGTGCTGGAGGACAGGTGAGATCGGCAGGTGTTAGGGTCGATGGTCCTGAGATAAAGATGCGATGTGGGTCAGCCAGCAGTACTTCGGCTCCGAGTTTTGAAAGTTCGGTGTAGTGGATGGCGCGGCCATCGTATGCCCAGTCATGGATCAGTGTCTGTCCGTCGGCTTGTGTCGCAATGACAGCAAAAAATGGGAGGTTGTCGATATTGAGTCCCGGATAGGGGCGGCCATAAATTTTTTCTTCTGGTGCAATGAGCTTGGATGGTTGTGTATGAATGTCGACAAGTTTGGTGCGACCATTGTGTGAGAAGTACGGAGCGCTTTTGGTGTACACAAAACCCATCTTTTCCAATTTCAAAAGTTCGAGTTCCAGAAATTCGATCGGCGCGCGAGTGATAGTGATCGCAGACTTCGTCACGATCGCTGTAGCGATAAAAAACATGCTGTCTATCGGATCTTCTGAAAGTGTGTACTCAATATCTTGTGCGATTTCACGTACACCGGTGATGGTGAGGTTGGTAGATCCAATTCCTTCAATCTTGACCCCACATTTTTCGAGGAAGAAACAGAGCTCCTGCACTTGGTAGTTGGCTGAGGCGTACTTGATTGTCGTCGTGCCTTCCATTAGTGCGAGCGCCATGGTGAGGTTGTTTGTGACCGTGTCGCCAGACTCATAGAGGATGATTTCTGCAGGCTGTGTAAGCTTCTCGTGTGAAATATTGAAGCGCTCTTCTTCGGTTGTGACTGCAACTCCCAATGGTTCGAGTGCAAAAAAGTGCGGACGTACTGTGCGTGCACCGAGTCTACATCCGCCTGACTGAGGAAGTGAAAAAGAAGAAAAATGATGCAGTAGGGGACCAATAAACATCAAAATGCTGCGGGTGAGCTGTGCTGCGGGTACATCGACATCGTCAAGTAAAAATTTTGGAGGTGGAGTTAGAGTGAGTGTTGAACCGCTCCAGGTGACGACAACTCCGATGCTGCGCAACACTTCAATGAGGCGAAACACCTCTTCGATCTGTGGCATTTTGTGCAGCGTTGTGGTTTTTTTGTTGAGTAGGGAAGCGGCCAAGAGCACAACAGCACCATTTTTGCTGGTGTTTGTTTCAATAGTCCCCGAGAGTGGGTGTCCGCCTTCAATAGAGAGACTGACATTGATCTTGTGGCTTTTAGGATCGGTCATAGCGAAATGATACGTCAATATAGACTTTGAGGGAAGATCTCAAGGTAAGGACAGATACTGCCAAGGGTAACCCTTGGAAAAAATATCTACCAAGGGCTACCCTTGGTATGGAAAGATAAATAGAAAAATCGCCCACGAAGGTCGCAAGCGACTCTTCGTGGGCGAATGTTGTTACCGACCGCGCAACGGTGCTCGGCTGTTCGTTAGACCCGCAAGTATGCGCCACCACAATGGTGGCGGGTTGGTAATGTATTCAACTTCCCTTTGAAGCCATTTTCGTGCCCGGTCAAGAGCTTGAAACGTCACCCTAAATTCTGTCAGAACAACAATCGTTCTTGGTTTCACCTTTTCAATGCATCGGTTGCTTGTGGCGAATGCGTAAAGACAGAGAACAGTGTCGATTGATGTCATTGTATTGACAACATCCATCGTGGCGGATTGACGCAATATACTTTTTAGAGAGACGCCTATTTCTTTGTGAAAAGAAAGTAGGAATCGTCTCTCTTCTTCGGAGTCGAGCGGTCTCAAACGCAGTGCATCGAATTCCATTTCTAATAGCTCGATTTGCCTTATGATTTCGGCAAACGCATCCTTGATACCTCCACGTAAAGCAACAAGAATGCAGGGGTTTGCTTGCATTGAAGAATTGTTCATTGGGATACTCCCTGTCGATAGTGAGAAGAACTGGGAACAATATCAGGTGTCAATTATACCATATAACATGAATAAAGCAAGTATCTTCAATATATAAGCTAAAAAACTGCTATACTAAGCACGTTTTAGAGATATGTCTTATTTCACTCCAAAAGTTGGTATTGATTTGGGTACAACTAATGTGCTCGTCTTTATCCCTGGGCGGGGGATTGTACTCAATGAACCCTCGGTTGTGGCGATATCTGATGATAAAAAAATCCTTGCTGTGGGCGCGGAGGCAAAAGAGATGGTGGGTCGGACGCCAGAAAATATTCGTGCGTATCGTCCGATGAAAGATGGCGTCATCGCAGACTATCGCGTGACTGAGGCGATGTTGCGGTATTTTCTCCGCAAAGCTCTTGGACCGTATTCGATATTTAAGCCGGATGTCATGGTGTCGGTACCTGCTGGAGTTTCTTCGACTGAAAAGCGTGCTGTGGTCGAGGCGGCGATGAATGTCGGAGCTCGCAATGCCTATGTGGTCAAAGAGCCGATCCTCGCCGCAATTGGAGCTGGCATACCTATATATGAGCCGCGTGGGCACATGATCGTCGATGTCGGAGGCGGAACGATCGACGTTGCGGTTATTTCACTTGGCGGTATTGTCGCGGCAAACTCGGTGAAGTGTGCAGGAAATCATATTGATCACGCCATCATCGACTATGTTAAAAAAAGTGCCAACCTTGCAATCGGAGACAAGACTGCGGAGGAAGTAAAAATAAATATTGGATCAGCGTTGCCACTTGAAGAAGAGTTGGTGATGCAAGTCAAAGGTCGCGATTTGCTGACGGGACTTCCACGTACGGTTGAAATCAAGACAAATGAAATCGTGCGTGCTATCTCGCGCGAGTTGCGTGACATGGTGCGAGCAATCAAGGATGTATTTCAAGAAACACCACCAGAACTTGCGTCAGATATTATTGATAAAGGCATCATTATGACGGGAGGTACATCGCAACTCCGCAATTTTCCCGAGCTCGTACGTCGTCGTACCGGTGTAAAAGCAATTCTTGCGGACAATGCGCTCTACTGTGTCGCAAAAGGTACTGGCATTGCGCTTGAGCATTTGGATACTTATAAACGTAGTATTGTTTCTAAGCAATAATTGGACGATTGCTGCGCAACAACCTTCTTGTGTGATATGGCCTGTGGACGGAAACACTTCTAGCGGTAGGCGAGATCAAGTACGATGAAGCTACTATGAGTGAGCGGCCACAACCGAAGAGTTTTGGGTCTCCTGAAGCAGAGATTGCGTATTTGCGCGCAGAAATAGCAAAGCGTGAACGTACAATGATGGAGCGGCAAGGGAATGGCGATACGGCAGACTATGAGACCTTGGGCAAGGCCGCTTTGCGTGAATATGGTGAACATGAACCGAGCGCCGTCTTGCCCGAGGATCGCAGACTCTCGCCAGCACTCACGGTCGGACTTGCAGAGCAGGTTAGCGTGGCGCGCAACAAGGTTGAGGAAGTTATACATCTTGCCGAAGACTATGGTATCCGCAATGCGCTTTCGGTGCTTGAGCGAACACGAAACTCATTTATTATCGATGAGGCGCATCGCGCACTCGTAGCGCATATCCGCACCGGCAAGCATGTTGCAAATTTCAAAGACGGAGCACCTGAGTGGAATATTCTCCATATGACATTGTTTTCGGTGTCGCTCCCAGAATCTCCCGATGAAAAAGAAGAAGCGCAAGAATTGACGGCTATCATATCGGCGATGGAGCAATTGTTTGCGGGACTCCAGACCATTGGCAAGGGTGATCGCAAACAGCACTTTCATTATTCGCTCGAAATTGCGGTCTCCGACAAGAGTGACGACATTGTTTTTTATATGGCGGTACCAACGCAGTACATTGACCTTTTTGAAAAACAGCTACTCTCACTTTTTCCACATGCCGTTTTGACTGAAGAGAAAAATGACTACAATATTTTTTCTGAAGGTGGAATTTCGCTCGTCTCAGTGGCGAAGCTCAAGAAGTTTCCGATTTATCCGATACGGACGTACGATACATTTGACCATGACCCATTGCGAGTTCTCTTGAATGCGTTTTCAAAAATAGAACGCGAGGGAGGCGGAGCATCGCTCCAGATACTAGTGCGTCCTCGTCCATTTGATTATCAAAAAAAGTACGAGGATATTATAAAAAAAGTGCGGAAAGGTACCTCGGTTGACAAGGCGATAGAGCAGTCGACCATGTTTGGTAGCGTCCTACACTTTGTGCAGGATGAATTGTTTAGCTCAAAGAAAAAAGAAGAGGAGAAAGAGAAGCACGATATACCGCAAGAGAAACTCGAATTGTTTCAAAAGAAGATTGAACGACCCATTCATGAGGTGGTGATACGTATCGCTATTTCAGCAAAGGAAGAAGCACGTGCGCAGCAGCTCGTCCATGAAATAGAGGCGGCGTTCAATCAGTTTGAACACACCATGGGAAATAGTATTTCTTTTTCTACGCTCAAGGGTCGGACGAGCACGCGCGAACTACAACGATTCTCATTTCGTGAGTTTGCAGACGAGTATGCACTGCCACTGTCTGAGCGCGAAATTGCAACACTCATCCATATACCGCGTGGTAGCAATGAACTTGCGCCACAATTTAAACAGGTGCAAGCAAAAACTGCTCCCGCACCGATCGTAATGCCGCAGCAAGGGACGCGCATTGGAAAAAATTCACATCGTGGCAAAGAAACTGATATTTATATTTCGCCACAAGATCGTCTGCGACATTTTTATGTCGTGGGGCAGACCGGTACGGGAAAATCGGTATTGCTCAAAAACATGGTGATTGACGACATGAAAAATGGGGCAGGCGTGTGCTTTATTGACCCACACGGTACCGATATTGCAGATGTATTGGCTGCTGTTCCCCCTGAGCGAGAAAAAGATATTATCTATTTTGATCCTGCGCACACGGAACATGTGCTCGGACTCAACATGCTCGAGTACGATCCGCAATTTCCCGAGCAGAAAACGTTTGTTGTCAACGAACTTTTTTCAATTTTTCAAAAATTGTATGGCGCGGTACCGGAATCAATGGGTCCGATATTTGAACAGTATTTTAGAAACGCCACCATGCTCGTCCTTGATGATCCTCAAAGTGGTTCAACTTTGCTCGATGTCTCTCGCGTCATGGCTGATGCCGAATTTCGTCGTCTCAAATTGAGCAAAGCGACAAATCCCGTCGTCATCCAGTTTTGGAAAGAAATTGCGACCAAGGCCGGCGGAGATGCTGCGCTTGAAAATATGGTGCCGTATATCACCTCCAAGTTTGATATCTTTACCGCAAACGATTTTATGCGTCCGATCATTGGTCAACAAACATCTGCATTTAATATGCGTGAAGTGATGGACAGTAAGAAAATTTTATTGGTAAATCTCTCCAAGGGGCGTTTGGGAGAAATCAATGCGAACCTCATCGGTATGATCATTGTCGGAAAAATACTCATGGCTGCGCTCTCACGCGTCGATGATCGATCGGGCGACTACGCACCGTTTTATCTCCACATCGATGAGTTTCAAAATATCACCACAAACTCGATCGCATCGATTCTCTCTGAGGCGCGCAAATACAAGCTTGGGCTCACAATAGCACACCAGTTTATAGCGCAAATAGATGAAAAAATTCGTGATGCGGTTTTTGGCAACGTGGGTTCAATCTGTGCGTTTCGTGTCGGTTCTGCTGACGCTGAATTTTTGGAAAAGCAATTTGCACCAGAGTTTAAAGCGCATGATTTGATGCACATAGAAAACAGACATGCATACGTACGCATGTTGGTCGAGGGAGTGCCGGCAAAACCATTTTCCATCGCTACATTTCCTCCTGTTGTTGGTGACGCTCACCGTATTGAGGCGCTCATGAACGCGTCGTACGTGCGGTACGGAAAAGAACGAGCTGCTATTGAAAATGATATTCAAGCACGTTATCAACGATGACATCTCGGTTGCCGATTTGGGTGATGCTATAGTAGTGGTATCGTATGAACGGAAATGCTCCTCAGAATTTTGATATAAAAAATGCTGCCGATCGTGCGCGTATGTTTGTGACGCTTCAGAAAGCATCTGCTTCTTTTAATGATGTTGAGCGTGCGGCGTACAATACACTTCGTGATGAACTTATGCAGCTTGCGCGAGGAGGTGGAACTCCTGCTCATGTTGACGCACAATTAAAAACGCTTGCCCACTTTCTTGTTCCTGTGGCAGCGCTTCCAGCCACACAACCTGCATCTGCGCCTACTACACCTGACGCACCTGCTCCTGTTGTCGTATCAAAAAAGATAGAAGTCCAGTCAGTCGACCCCGCACGATCGTCTGTAGATGCGGTCGTTTCTGCTCCGCGAAAGCGAGGACCTGATTTTGGAGCACCCGTTGCGGCTTCGGTTACTTCAGCGCCCGTGCCAGTACCTCAAGCCGAACCCGTAGTAGCAGTGTCGGAAACTTCGGCGGGCACAGGAGTGGATACTGCAATACAGGCCTTGCGCACTCGGCTCGAAAAGACAAACGATGAGCTCATTGCATTTGGACGTGGAAGAGCATTTCAGTGGCTCAATGATACGACGACTGGGTATCGCGAGTATGTAAAAGAGTTGCTTGAGATTCGAGCGGCACTTGCATCAATAACTGCAGGTATTGATATACCTGCTTTAGAGCAGCGTTTGGAGGGTTTGAAAAAACAAGCGGAATCAGTACGTATGGTTGTGGGAAAAGATAGTCATGTGCCGAAGCCAGAAACCACTCCTCCATCGGCAGCAGCATCCGTCCCTCCGCCTGCCGTTCTGAAAGCGCGTGTCTCAATTCTCACTAAGCCAGTTGTGGAGGCTGCTGTCCCTCCACCTCCACCAGTCGATGTTTCTGCGCCGACCAATTATGGCACCAGTAAGCATGTCGATGCACCACTCGACATCGTGATCAATAAACAGAGTAATGAAGCGGTGACGACGCCATCAATTCCAAGACCAGATGCTGTTCCGTCTGCACCAGTAGCAGTGCCCCGTGCTCCTGCTTCTGGTGTAGTGACCGCAGGGAGCATTCTAACTGAAAAGCAAAAGAATGTGGGTGATGCAAATGCTGCAGTGCTCAGAGAAAGTACACCGATCGATCCGCTGTTGGCCCCTGAGGTGACAAAAGGTCTCAATGATTTGCTTACGCGTTGGTTAGGTACCACAGGTTTCCTCGGCATCGGTGGGCAGTCGGGCACGCAGCATCCCGATTGGATTGCGGTACGACATATCATGATTGAAGACTTGCTCCATAATGATGGCACTATTCCAAAAGAAATCCGTCCTGAGACGTTTAATAATGTCGGTGAAAATCTGCGAGCGTGGCGCGATGCATACAAACTACTGCCGATTGAACGTGAGCTTGTTGAACATTTTGTGCGTCGTGTTGTGATGGCTGGTATGCAGCAAGCTGCGTAACTGCTTTGGTGACGGTATACTGCTAGTGTATGGCGCATCATGCATATCTACTTGTAGGATCCTGGGAAGCTGCCCAACAAAAGGCATCAAGTCTGCATGGCATAGTGGACGAGGATACGGTAGGAAATCCTGACTACCAAGCGTTTGTTTATACGGTATTTGGCATTGAGGAAGTGCGGGCACTGCAACAGTACGCGTATCAGCGACCCGTAGTTAGGCCGTATCGCGTATTTGTTATCCGTACTGACAACGTCACACATGAGGCGCAGAACGCACTTTTGAAACTTTTTGAAGATCCTCCGCTGACGAGTGCATTTGTGCTTTCGATCGACCGCGATGATCGCATCCTCCCTACGTTACGTTCTCGTTTTGAAGTGGTCCGTCTTTTGCATACACGAATAGAGCATCGCGTGGCATCCGATTTTTTGGCGCTGTCATATGCACAACGATTTGAAGAAATAGCTCGTCGGCATAAGGCAAAGGATATGGCGTGGTGTGGTGAACTCATTTCTTCGCTTGAAGAAATCTTTCATGCGTCCATGCATACCGCGGTGCTTAGGGATCTTGCGGTGGTTTCGCGGCATTTTCTCGCTCGAGGATCATCGGTAAAGATGTTGCTTGAGCATCTTTCACTTGCGCTACCCATACAACGTTAATTCTTGCGTCGCGCCCGTAGTAAAGCTATCATAAGGTATGGCGTATGATTTTAAACCATTTGAGGGACGTATTAGAGAGACTACTGAATGGTTGACACGTGAGTTTACCTCCATCAGAACAGGTCGTGCAACACCAACACTACTCGATATGGTGCATGTGGAGTCGTACGGGACAAAAGTGCCTCTGCAGCAAGTAGGCTCAGTTGGAACCGAAGATGCTCGTACACTTCGTATATCACCGTGGGATAAAAATCAAATCAAAGCTATTGAAAAGGCTATTGTGGACGCAAATCTTGGTCTCTCGGTTGTCACGGACGACAAAGGTATTCGCGTCGTTTTCCCGGAGCTTACGAGTGAGCGCAGGGTGCAACTACTCAAGGTTGCAAAAGCAAAACTCGAAGAAGCGCGTGTAGCGCTGCGAAAATCTCGTGATGAAGTGATGAAAGATATCGATGCTAAAGAAAAAGGTGGAGATATGAGTGAAGATGAAAAGTTTGCGTGCAAGGAGGGTGTGCAAAAAAGAATCGATGCAGGAAATCTGACGCTCGATGATATGTTGGTACGTAAAGAAGCTGAAATACAGCAATAACCATTATGAGCGCACTTATTTTTATTGCAGTGCTGTTTGTCCTAGTGCTCGTCCATGAGTTCGGTCATTTTATTGTGGCAAAAAAGACGGGCATGCGCGTTGATGAATTTGGTATTGGTTTTCCACCGCGTTTATTTGGTATGAAGAGAGGGGAGACCGTCTATACACTCAATGCTGTTCCATTGGGTGGCTTTGTAAAAATCTACGGGGAGGATGCAGATGCCGCTGCTGGAGATGTAGATAGCGTTCGTGCTTTTGGCAACCGCCCTTTTCTGGCACAAATCGCCGTGCTCATAGCAGGTGTTTCCATGAATGTACTTTTCGCATGGTTTCTTTTTTCAATAGCGTTTACTGTTGGTACACGTACAGCCGTCGATGAGTCTGAGGCAAGTGCCGATGCCACGTTGACCGTACTTTCGGTACTTCCAGAAAGTCCTGCCGCAAAAGCAGGTTTGCTGTTGGGTGACAGCATTGTGTCGGTAAAAAACATTGATGGCGTAGATGCTGATCGTTTGAAGCCGAGTGTGGTATCAACGTTTATCCAGGATGAAGAGACTGTTGCCATCACTTATGTCCGTAACCAAAAAGAACATGTGGAGACTATTTCGTCTGCGGCAGGTCTTGTTGCTGACGATCCAAACAAAAAAGTGCTCGGTATCACGATGGGGCTTCTAGAGACAACATCGATGCCGATTCACACGGCAATGTATGAAGCGGCGGGGTATACGCTTTCAAGTATAAAGGCTGTTGCACTTGGAATCGCTAGTTTGGCGTACGATGCAGTCAGGTTTAAGGCAGATTTTTCAGGTGTCGCTGGACCTATTGGTATTGCAGGCCTTGTGGGTGATGCTGCAACATTTGGCCTCACGTCACTTATTATGTTTACGGCATTTATATCCTTAAATTTGGCGGTTATTAATGTCCTACCGTTTCCAGCTCTTGATGGAGGACGGTTGTTGATGGTTATTGTTGAGATGGTTAAGGGTTCGCCAATTGCACCAAGAATTGCGTATGGCCTTAATGCATTTGGGTTTATTCTCCTCATGCTCCTTATGGTCGCAGTAACCTACAACGATATAGTGCGACTGATCGGGTAGATTTTGGTGCGTACATACGGATTTTTTGACCGCATATTCCTTTGCCTATACAATAGTGCGATATGCGACAGACTCGACTCTTTACAAAGACTCGGCGCGAAGCGCCAAAAGATGAAGTTTCAAAAAACGCACAGCTATTGATCCGTGCCGGTTTTATTCATAAAGAGATGGCGGGGGTCTATTCATATCTGCCACTTGGCAGACGTGTACTCGAAAAAATAGAAGCAATAGTACGAAGTGAGATGGACGCTATTGGAGGAATCGAGGTGCGCATGGCAACATTGCATCCGTCCGAACCGTGGAAAAAAACTGGCGCATGGGATAGTGTCGATGTTGTTTTTAAGATACAGAGTCGCACCGAAAAAGAATATACTGTCGGGCAAAGTGAAGAGGAGATTGTGACCCCTATCGCACAAGAGTATATTTCTTCGTACAAAGACTTGCCAGTCGCTATCTATCAGATGGGACAGAAATATCGTGATGAATTGCGTGCAAAATCCGGTATCATGCGCGGGCGCGAGTTCACCATGAAAGACATGTACTCATTTCATGAGACGCAAGAAGATTTCGATAGATTTTATGCGGAGGCAAAAGAAGCCTATTTGCGGGTCTATACACGATGCGGACTCATTGCAAAAGCAACCGAAGCTTCGGGTGGTAGTTTTACCAAAAAACTCTCGTATGAGTTTATGGTGCTTACTGATGCGGGTGAGGATGACATTTTATATTGTTCTTCATGCTCGTACTGCGCAAACGTAGAGATTTCTGACCAAAAAGAGGGTGATGCATGTACGCGCTGCGACAACGGGACGTTGGCCCGCGCGAAGGCGTCGGAGGTAGGTAATATTTTTGATTTAGGTATCAAATATCCAACCGATTTTAATTTCACGTATAAAGATCGGGCCGGTGCTCCACAGTATCCAATCATGGGTTGCTTCGGTATTGGTATTACACGACTCATGGGTGTCGCCGTTGAGACGTTTGCTGATGAAAAGGGATTAGTGTGGCCAGCAACGCTTGCGCCGTATACCGTACACTTGGTAGGACTATCACTCGATCAGCCCGAAATGAAGGATTATGTTGACGGCATCTATGCTTCACTCAAGAGTGCGGGCATAGAAGTGTTGTACGATAATCGCGATCTTCGTCCCGGAGAAAAATTTGCCGACAGTGATCTTATTGGACTTCCATACCGAGTTGTTGTCGGAAAGAAAACAAAGGAAGAAGGTAAGTTTGAAGTCGTTGAGCGGAAATCAGGTGCGGTATCTTTTGTTACGGAGGATGAACTTTTTGCACTTTTAACCCCTGATCGTAACGAGGCGGAAGCATGATTCAGCTTAGGCGAATTGCGCAGCGTATTTTAGGTACTATCTCAACTGATATTGGGATTGATCTTGGTACGGCAAACACCCTCGTATATCAAAAGAATAAGGGCATCATTCTCAACGAGCCCACCATAGTGGCTATCAATAAAAAAACGGATCAGTTGGTTGCTGTTGGAAAGGCGGCAAAAAATATGCTGGGACGCACACCAGCCCATATCGCAGTAGTGCGACCGCTGGTTGATGGTGTTATTTCAGATTTTGAGATGACGGAAGAATTGCTGGCATATTTAATAGCAAAGGTGCGCGCTGACTCACGATCACTCGTTGGTCCGCGTGTTCTTATTGGTGTTCCATCCGGGATTACGAACGTTGAGATGCGGGCGGCACGTGATGCGGCGCGCAATGCCGGCGCGCGTGAAGTATTTCTTGTCGAGGAGCCGATGGCTGCGGCTATCGGTGCGAAACTCCCCGTTCATTTACCTGTCGGGAATATGATTATTGATATTGGGGGTGGTACAACCGACATCGCGGTTATTTCTCTCAATGGCATCGTGGTATCCCGAAATTTGCACGTGGCGGGCGATACACTGGACGATGATGTCACCAGTTATATTCGCGATCACTTTAAAATATTAATCGGGGATAAGACGGCCGAAGATGTAAAGATATTGCTCGCATCGATCGTGAGACTTGATGCTGCTCGTGAGACAGTGGTCCGTGGTCGTGATGTGGTGACCGGATTACCGCGTGAAGTGGTGATCACCGACGCTGATATCCGTGAAGCAATATCACATTCAATCGATAGTATTGTTGAGGCCGTCCGAGACGTATTGGAGCGTACGCCTCCTGAAGTCCTCTCTGATATAATGCAGCGCGGTATCTATCTTGCGGGTGGTGGTTCACTCATACCGGGAGTTGCTGGTCTCCTCGAAGAAGTGTTACAGGTATCGGTGATTGTGGTCCCTGATCCACTGACATCGGTCGTCCGCGGTACTGGCATAATTCTTGAGCATATGGATCGGTATGCTGAAGTGCTTATAGATAATGAGAATGAATTCTCAGCAGCGTTTTAGAACAACACGCACACGACGGAACGTGTTTTTTGCTGTCGCCGTTGCGTGCATTGGAGTATTCTTTTTTTCGGGACCCCTTAGTTTTTTGACTTCGTATGTGATTGCTCCACTTTCTGTGGTGCGTGTGTGGCTCGTGACATCTGATTCGATGATTCCATTTTATTTTCGCTCGCGCGCTGCTCTGCAACAAGAAAATGAGGAGCTGCGGGAGCGATTGGTACGTGCACATGTTGACGAACTCTATGTGCGTATATTGGCGGAAGAAAAAAAATTGTTTCCTATGGCGAGTAGTGCCAACTCGTCACGGATCGTAGCAAACATCGTACGTCGACCCTATGAAACACCGTATGATTCATTGGTTGTTGATCAGGGGTCGGCAGACGGCATCGTCGAAGGCGCTTTGGTGTACGGCAATGGCGCAGTTATCGGTACGGTTGGTCGCGTGCTTCCGGGTAGTGCATTTGTCGTGCTGTTTTCGACCGCGGGCGTCAAGAGTCCTATGTACATATATGGAGCCAATATTTTTGTGCACGGTACGGGGATGGGTGGTGGTGTTGTACGGCTCGGAGTGCCGCAAGGAGTTCCTGTCTCCCTACGGGATCCTGTCGTTATACCGACAACACCTTCCGCCGTTTTTGGTTTGGTTGAAAATCTTGAGGTTGATCCATCAAAACCGGAGCAATATGCGTATGTCACAATGCAACCACCGATCAATACATTGCGCTTTGTTGCGATTGATACAAAGGCACTTGAGCCGATATCGTTTGAAGAGGCCGAACGTATGGTTGCCTATACAAAATCTCATTATCTGCAAGGAACTTCGAGCATAGGGACGCTAATCGAGAGCTTACCTATCGCTTCAACAACAGCTTCGACGACGGCGGAAGCACCATAACTATGCAGCACACTGCTTTTGGAATTGCACTCTTTGCTATCGCCGTTGTGGGCCCTTGGTGGCTGACGCTTTTGTGTACTTGTATCTATGTATTCCGCTATACGGCATACGAAATCGTCTTTTTTGCGATGGTCCTTGATCTACATTTTGGAAATGCAGACCATATTTTTCCTGTACCGATTGCGTATACACTTGCTGCGGGTATACTCATCGTGGCGGCTGAAAGCATAAAACCGTTTCTCCGAGGCACTGATGTCGATTATGTGTAACGTACTGACATATGTTTTTTTTAAAACCCCGAAAGAAAAAAACCATTGATGTCGAGCAGATCTTTATGGACGCTTCAAATCTTCCGGAATTTAATCGTGGACGGTTAGAAGGTCGACTCGAGCAGCCGCTCACACGCTTTCGTGTCTTTGGTGTGGGGGTGCTTTTTACGCTCATAGCTTTGGTATTTTTAGGTCAACTGATACAACTGCAGGTCGTATCGGGAGCGGCGTACGCCAAGCGTAGTGTAAACAATCATCTTGATCGAAACATTATTTTTGCTGAGCGCGCAGTCATTTTTGATCGAACGGGTGAGCGGCTTGCGTGGAATGCAGAAAGTGATGATGCGAGCGATTTTGCCGAGCGTGTGTATACCGACCGGAGAGGGTTGGGGCAGCTCCTGGGGTACGTCAATTATCCAAAAAAGGACAAAGCCGGCTACTATTTTCGTACTGACTATACGGGACGCGGTGGTGTCGAGGAATCATTTGGGGACGTGTTGCATGGCACCAATGGTGAACAGCTACTTGAAGTTGATGCATTTGGAGAGACGATATCCGAGCATGTGGTGCATGCACCCGAGCCAGGTACCCCTATCTCGCTCACTATTGATGCAAAGCTGAGTGAGGCACTCTATGATCAAATAGCGACGTCAGCGACCAAGGTGGGCTTCCGTAGCGGTGCAGGAGTCATTATGGATGTTGAGACGGGAGAAATTGTAGCGCTCGCGAGTTATCCGGCCTTTGATCCCGAGGTTATGACGCGCGGAAGTGCAGAGGAGTTGGCGGCATACAATGCCGATGACCGATTGCCTTTTTTGAACAAAATTGTTGCGGGTATTTATACACCCGGTTCTGTTGTTAAACCTTTTATGGCGCTTGCTGCACTTGGTGAAGGGATTATAAGTCCTGAAAAAGAGATATTAAGCACGGGTTCACTGATTCTGCCAAACAAATACAATCCATCGCAGCCGTCGGTGTTTATGGATTGGCGAGCGCATGGGTACGTCGATATGCGGCATGCTATTTCGGTTTCATCGAACGTATATTTTTATTATGTCGGTGGAGGATTTGGTGATCAGCCAGGTCTTGGTATAACAAAAATATATGACTACATGCATCGGTTCGGTTTTGATACAAAGACCGGTATCGCACTACCAGGAGAATCTGTCGGCGTTATTCCAAATCCAGTTTGGAAAAAGGAAGTGTTTGATGACGATTGGAGACTAGGGGATACCTATCATACATCCATTGGACAGTTTGGATTTCAGGTGACACCGATTGAAATGTTGCGTGCATACGCCGCCATCGCAAACGGTGGTACGTTGCTTCGTCCGCTCATAGTGAAAGGCGAAGCGCAGCTTGCAGAAAAAATAGATATTAATCCGCAACATCTAAAGATTATTCATGAAGGTATGCGCCTTTCTGCGACGGAAGGGACTGCGCGTGCGCTCAATCGGCCAGACATTCATTTTGGTGGAAAAACAGGTACGGCAGAATTGGGATCGCGGAAAGAGTTTGTAAATTCTTGGGTGGTGGGATTTTATCCATACGAAAAACCTAAATATGCATTTGTATTGTTGATGGAACGAGGTCCACGAGCAAACCTTTTCGGTGCATCTCCCATCTTTAGTCAGTTTGTTGGATGGATGATTGCACACATGCCAGAGTATGTTTTTGACCCCGCTGATTCGGTGTGATTTGACTTCGATCGACCTGCACGTATAATAGAGCCACAATTTAGTTTGGAAAATATATGAGTGATTCACATGACGCATTTCTCACCGCTGAAAAGTTTGAGGAATTAAAAAAAGAGCTGGAACACTTAAAAACGAATCGAAGAAAGGAAGTGGCAGAGTCTCTGGAGTACGCACGAAGCCTTGGAGACCTTTCGGAGAATGCTGAGTATCAGGAGGCACGTGATATGCAAGCCGCTATCGAAGAACGTATCCAGCATCTTGAGCGCGTCATCAAGGAAGCGAAGATCGTTGTCGGGGACAAGAAAGGTGCAGTAGTGGGCTTGGGTTCCATAGTTACTATGGTGCGCGACGGAGAGAAAGACAATCGTGTGTACACCATTGTCGGATCCGAAGAAGCAAATATTCACGAACACAAACTTTCATACCTTTCCCCACTGGGCGAAGCGCTTATGGGAAAACAAAAAGCCGATGTGTTCAATTTTCAAACGCCAAACGGAAAACAGTCGTATAAGATTATCGAGGTCAGGTAGAGAAGCCAAAGCCCGCATGAGCGGGCTTTGTACTTTTCTCACAGACACGATAGGATACTGCTATGTCAACTCGTGAAGAACTAAAGGCGGAGCGCGAGCGAAAGCTCGAGCTATTAAAGGAAGCGGGTCAAGATGCATATCCTGCAGCAACCTCACGCACGCACACCATAGGTGCTGTGCGCACTGATTTTGAAGTACATAGTACCGATCGCACGGTGGTCACGATCGCAGGTCGCATCATGTCGTTGCGTCGCCATGGAGGATCAACCTTTGCAGATCTCTTTGATGGTACGGGTCGCCTACAGTTATTTTTCTCAAAGGATATACTCGGCGATGCTTCGTATACACTTTTGACCGACGCCATTGATGCGAGTGATTTTATACAGGCGTCTGGAACTGCATTTACAACAAAGCGTGGTGAAGCCACGATTGAAGTCTCTACTTGGCACATTCTCACCAAGGCTCTGCAAGCAGTTCCAAGTGATTGGTATGGGCTTGCAGACGAGGAGGAACTTTTTCGCAAGCGATATCTCGACTTGCTACAAAATGAAGATGTGCGAAATATGTTTTATAAGAAGGCGCTCTTTTGGGATGCCGTGCGCTCATTCATGAAGACGAAAGGATTTTTAGAAGTCGAGACACCGACACTCGAAGTCACGACTGGTGGTGCTGAAGCGCGTCCATTTAAAACACATCACTACGACTTTGATATGGATGTTTACTTACGCATCTCAATAGGTGAGTTGTGGCAAAAGCGACTCATGGCCGCAGGATATCCGAAGACTTTTGAAATTGGGCGTGCATATCGCAATGAAGGAACAAGTCCCGAGCATTTGCAAGAATTTACCAACATGGAGTTCTACCTTGCGTACGCTGACTACCGAGAAGGTATGAAACTCGTGCAGGATTTATACCGTACGGTTGCACAAGAAGTGTTTGGCACAACGGCGTTTACTTCTCATGGTCATAGTTTTGACCTCGCAGCAGAGTGGCCGCTCATCGATTATCGTGAAGAAGTACTGCGACAAACGGGCGTCGATATTATTACTACTTCGCTCGAAGAGATGGAAAAAAAGTTGCGTGAGCTCGGGGTTGTATATGATGGAAAAAATCGTGAACGACTCACGGACACCCTATGGAAATACTGTCGCAAGAAAATATCGGGTCCTGCATTTCTGGTGCATCATCCAAAAATGGTGGCGCCACTCGCAAAACTCCGCGCTGACGGAGAGACGGTAGAAATGTTTCAGCCAATTATAGCAGGGAGCGAAGTCGGTCGTGGGTACAGCGAGCTCAATGATCCTATCGATCAGCGAAGACGTTTTGAATTGCAGCAAGAACTTTTGGCGGCAGGTGATGATGAGGCAATGATGCCCGAATGGGACTTTGTTGAGATGCTTGAATATGGAATGCCGCCAACCTGCGGATTTGGATTTGGCGAACGCTTCTTTGCATTTCTTATGGATAAACCGTTGCGTGAGACACAACTGTTTCCACTCATGCGTCCAAAAAAGACAGAGCAAGAAACATAATAGCAACAAAAAAATCCCCGGCACATGCTGGGGATTTTTTTGTTATGTGAACCTTTTGTGCATCGTGGATAGGGAGGATCGATGTGGATAACAGTGTGGTGCGGTGGGGCAAAGTGTTATAGAATGTAGGGGTGGTGGGAGATAGTGGTAAATCTAGATACGCTCAATATTCTAGTAAAGAAATCGAGTTATGCTCATCGGCGAATACACACACTCTCTCGATCCCAAGAAACGGCTGTCGTTGCCGATTAAATTTCGGCGCGAGCTTGGGAAGAAGGTGGTGGTGACCCGTGGACTCGATAACTGTCTCTTTGTTTATCCCTTGAAGGAGTGGCAGCAGATCACTAAAAAGATCGCACAGCTGCCACTTGGTCAAGCGGACACCCGCGGATTCAATCGCTTCTTTCTGTCAGGTGCAGTAGAAGTTGATATCGATAGTGTCGGTCGTATTCTCGTTCCTGATTTCTTAAAGGATTTTGCAGGACTCACCAGCAAGGTGGTACTTGCAGGAATCCACGATCGGGTTGAAATCTGGGATGAGAAGGTATGGAGTGAGTACAAAGCGCGTATTGAGAAGCAGGGTGATGCGCTCGCCGAGAAGTTGGGTGAGATCGGAGTCTTCTAATGTATGGAGAGCGTTAGTGGACATATACCGGTTCTCATCAATGAGACGGTAACCTTACTTCAAGTGAAGCACGGTATGACCATAGTCGATGCGACGGGCGGTGGTGGAGGCCACAGCGCGCGCATACTGGAGCTTATTGGTGCAGACGGGACACTCATCATCCTTGATCAGGATCCTGTTGCTGTAGAAGCATTGAAGAAACGTTTCCACGATGCTTCGGGCACCGTGCACGTTGTGTGCAAAAATTTTAGATTTCTTGAAGAAGTACTTGATTCCCTACAGATTACCCACGTTGATGGAATACTCGCAGATCTTGGTTGGAATAGTGATCAGTTTGCACATGGTTTGAAGGGATTTTCATTTCAGAACACAGAACCGCTGCTCATGACCTTTGGAGATCCCGCTACGCATGCATTTACAGCAGCGGATATTGTCAACGAGTGGAGAGAGGAATCGATTGCTGATGTGCTCTACGGATATGCAGACGAACGTTACGCACTGCGCATAGCAAAAAAAATCTGTGAAAGCAGGATCCGTACACCAATACGAACCACCGATGATCTGGTTGCGCTCATTAAGGAGGCAACGCCGCGTGCGTATCAGTATGGACGCATACATCCAGCTACGAAGACATTCCAAGCATTGCGCATAGCGGTCAACGATGAGCTCGATGCACTTGGTGATTTCCTAAAAGCGGCGGAACTGCGACTAGCAGCGGGCGGGAGAGTGGGAGTCATTGCCTTTCATAGCATCGAAGATCGCATTGTAAAGCACGCATTCAAAGTAGCAGCAGAGAGTGGCGTTGGAACGATTATTACAAAGAAACCTGTTATTGCAACAAAGGACGAATGTGCCCAAAACCCGAGGGCGCGGAGTGCGAAGTTGCGTATTTTAGAAAAAAATGACACGAGTGCACATTAAAACATATCAACGTGAACGACAGGCATTTTGCATCGCCGTTTCACTATTTTTTATTTTGGCCGTTTTGTATATTTATTTTGTAAGCGCGGCGGTGGCGCATGTGGTGGTACGCAAGGAGCTGGATCAAGATATTACTGCCATGCATACTCGTATTAGCGAGCTTGAGTCAGCCTACGTCATTGGAAAGGACGCTATTGGAGAAGCGCAGGCGCTCACACAAGGATTTGAAAAAAATGAGGTGAAGATTTTTGTTGAAAAGAAATCTTCTGTTGCATTTTCTTCAAATGAATCGTTCTAACATTCTCTTTCGTATTCGGTTGGTCACTGGCGGCGTTTTGCTTGTTGCTCTTGTGCTGATTGCACGGTTGTATGTCGTCCAAGTCATGCATAACAAAGACTATGTTGATCGAGCAGAGCGACAGTATGTGCATTCGGTACAGAATATCTTTGATCGCGGCATGGTGTATTTCACCACCAAGGATAATACGGAAGTCACAGCGGCTACGATAAAAGTGGGATATACGTTGGCTATTAGTCCTGATCTCGTACGAGACCAAGAAGCTACGTATGCAGCACTGAATGGAGTAGTGTCGATTGATCAGGATGTATTTTTAGCCCGTGCAGCAAAGAAGGGTGATCCGTATGAAGAAATCAAGACGCGGGTGAGTGAAGAAGACGGCATCAAGATACGTGCACTAAAGCTGCCTGGCGTGTCGCTCTATCGTGACCAGTGGCGTTATTACCCAGGTGGATCACTGGCTTCCCACGCTATCGGTTTTGTCGCCTACAATCAAGATTCTTTAGGCGGACGCTATGGCCTTGAGCGATACTATGAAGATACACTGACACGAAACACCGCCAATCTCTTTGTCAATTTCTTTGCAGAAATTTTTACCAATTTTGGATCACTGGTATTTGATTCAAGTGAGAACAAAGCAGGCGATGTAGTGACGACACTCGAACCAGCGGTGTCACGCCTTCTTGAATCTGAGCTAAAAAAGGCACATGAACAGTGGAATAGTGCACAGACAGGTGGCGTGATCATCAATCCAAAAACGGGTGCGATCTATGCGATAGGCAATTATCCTGATTTTAACCTCAATGATTTTAGTGGTGTGTCTGATCCGCAACTCTTTCAGAATCCAATGATCGAGAGTGTGTATGAGATGGGATCAATTATCAAACCGCTTACGATTGCGTCGGGTATTGATTCGGGCATGATTTCTCGTCGTACGACTTATGATGATAAAGGATTTATTGAACTTTCTGATTACACCATTTCAAACTATGATGGTGTTGGACGTGGTGTTGTGTCTATGCAGGAAGTTCTCAATCAATCTTTGAATACAGGGGTTGCGTATGTAGTAAAGACGATGGGGCGTGATAAATTTCGCACATATTTCAAAGCATTAGAATTTGATAAGGAAACAGGGATTGATCTACCAAGTGAAACACATGGGCTAACCAAAAATCTGGAAAGCCCTCGCGATCTGGAGTATGCTACGGCATCATTTGGGCAGGGTATTGCACTCACGCCTATTGCGGCGGCGCGCGCGCTCTCCACACTAGGAAACGGTGGGATGTTGATCACTCCGCACATCGGAAAGAAGGTGATCTATGAAAATGGCAAGCAAAAAGAGATGACGCTTCCTCCTGATAAACGGGTCTTTAAAGAGGAAACAAGCGAGGAAATAACGCGTATGTTAGTCGAAGTGGTGGATACCGCTCTTGCGCATGGAAAGCAAAAAATGGAGCACTATACGATTGCCGCAAAGACCGGAACTGCCCAAATTGCGGATCCAAACGGGAAGGGGTACTATGAGGATCGGTACCTCCATTCTTTCTTTGGGTATTTCCCGGCGTATGATCCACAATTTTTGGTATTTCTCTATACGGTAGAACCAAAAGGAGTGCAGTATGCCTCGGAGACACTCACGGTACCTTTTTTCAACCTCGCGAAGTTTTTACTCAACTACTACGACGTCCCACCGGATCGATAACGGATTTCTACTATGAAACAAGTTTTCAAGCACATTATTGTAGCCATACTGACGCTCGAAGCGAGGGTACTTTTGATGCGTACACGACCGCACATTATTGGCATCACCGGTAGCGTAGGAAAGACATCGACAAAGGACGCTATTTATACCGTCATCAAACAAAAAGTGCATGCCCGAAAAAGTGAAAAAAGTTTTAATTCTGAAATAGGGGTACCGCTCACCATTTTAGGTCTGCCAAATGGGTGGAGTAATCCATTTCGTTGGATAAAAAATATTTTTGATGGAGCTTTGACCGCTCTCTTTCCCGGGAAATATCCTGATTGGCTGGTCTTAGAAATTGGGGTGGATCGCCCAGGCGATATCAAACGCCTGGCTTCGTGGATAAAACCCGACATTGTAGTGTTGACGCGGCTTCCTGATGTGCCGGTACATGTCGAGTTTTTCAGCTCTCCTGATGCAGTGATCGATGAGAAACGACAACTGGTAGAGGCATTAAAACCTGATGGTATTTTTGTGTACAACAATGACGATGAGGCAATTGTAAAAATAAAAGAGGGGATACGGCAACAGTCTATCGGATATAGTCGTTATTCATTCTCGCCATTTACTGCTTCCGGTGATCAAATAATTTATGAAAAGGGCATACCAGAAGGTCTGGAGTTTACGCTGACCCATGGCGCGGATGCGGTTGTGGTACATGTTTCGGGTTCACTTGGTGTACAACATGCATACAACTATGCTGCAGCAATTGCTATCGGTTCTATTTTTGGAATCCCACTCACCGAGTGTGCGGAATCCCTACGCGCTCATGTACCGCCACCAGGGCGTATGCGTCTCGTCGCCGGTCTCAAAGACACACTAATTATTGATGATACCTACAATGCTTCTCCAGTCGCCATGGAGCGCGCGATTCAGTCTTTGAAGGAAGTACGTACCAATGGGCGCAAAATAGCCGTCTTAGGCGATATGATGGAGCTAGGGCAGTACTCGGTTGAAGCACACGAAAAGGCGGGTCACCAGATTGGTCGTGTGGCAGATATGCTGTTTACGGTGGGTATCCGTGCGCGCGGTATAGCAGAAGGTGCTATGGCTGTTGGTATGAAAGAGTCAGCGATTCGGCAGTATGAAGATGCACGATTGGCAGGCAAGGAGTTGGAAGAGATGCTCGAAGAAAACGACATCGTGTTGATCAAAGGCTCACAAAGTATCCGCGCCGAGCGCGCTGTCGAGGAGATCATGGCACATCCAGAAGCCGCTGCAGATCTGTTGGTACGCCAGGACAAGATGTGGCAGAAGATGTAGGTTACCTCTTTTAAAAAAAGTATAAAAAACCCCGCGGTGGAGCCATGCTCCACCGCGGGGTTGGTTGTCTCTGTTCATGTAGTACGAAATCGCTTTGCCCCTGTCCACTCGTCACCTTCGGCTTTTGGGTAGTCATACCATCCCCGGGCACACCAGTTATCGACTTTGTGGCAGAAGGCAGCGAGTTCATTCATCACTCGACGCAAACTGCTGTAGTCGGCCAGCTCTCCTTCGACGTAGGTGAAGCCGTTCAGCTGGTTTGGGTTGAGGACGAGACCGTAGTCGGCGAGCTTTTTGTCACGGAACCTCTTGAAGTCGTCCTTGGTTTGAAGACCTTCACGGTTTGATGCTTTGCCTCGCTCATCCACCTGTATCCGCCACGGTTTTTCGAGGTCATGGAGAAAAAAGACAAGCAGGGCATCAGATAACGTAAACGGCATTGGTCTGCCAAAGGCGGTATCAAATGCGTACAGATGGCAAGTGTAGTTCATCCCGTCGGTCACATGGTCAATGTAGCCACCTTCCCATGTCTGGTGATTGTGTGTCGAGCCACGTGTTTTTTCAAAAAGCACGCGGTTGTCGACGAGGATTTTGTGACAAATCACCCTGTGTGGTTCATCTATCAGGTCGATGAGTTGTTCGATGGTGCGGTAGTCGAGTGTGAGGGTAACGGACTTCATCGGAAGTTCTCCAAAATGTGAAAGAGCTGATGGCAATGTACCATGTATATACAAAAAGTCAATAGTTCTAAACTCTCTTTGGGGGTATCGAAATACTGCCTAAACGATAACTTTTAAATCTGCCACCCAATCGCGCGCTTTCATAGTTTTGTAGTGGAAGAGGTGATATAGGAAAAGGAAAAGTGGAAAAGGTGTCAGGTACTTTTTTTGGTGAGAAAGAATGAGAAATGGTGATTGACCCTATTTCCCTTCATTCTAGAAAAAAATTTTAACTCCTGACAGTTAAGGAACTGTCAGGAGTTAAATATTGTGGATATTGTTGTAAACTGAATCAAATCACTTCTCGTTATTGATTGGGTATTGTTTGTAAATCATTTCAATATATTCTGAAAGTGGTCCCATTCCGATTGCGGCGCGTCTCGCGTCTACATGTACTTCGTCTTCGATCGTACGTGGAATATGTTTTCCATTTTCGCGCGTAACTTGAGTTCCATATATTTGACCCTTGCCTCGGTGAACGTTTACTCTGTCTGTCAGGTAGGCAGTGTCGATGATACTAACTTCACCAGCTGGCGCTTCCTTCATCAGCTGTAAGCAGTGCTCTTGAAAATCTACATCATGATTAGCGTGCTGCACTAAAAGCCACGCATTACTAGCTCCCACAATTCCTACTTTTGATATAGTAGGCCATCCAATTTCTGAAACAATCTGTTTCATTCGTTCAGTATGTTTTACGTCAATTGTTTCATCCCAGTAATCATCGCTACGATTACGATTACGCATATCTTGGTCAATGTCGACCATCGCTTTAAGTTCCTTTGCAATGTGGGGGAAGCGGATGCTCTCTGATTGATTCTCAAAACTCATGTTTCAATTATAACAAAAGAAATAACCTGTCTGTATCTTATCTAACCCAAGAGTTGATCGATTAATTCTTGTTTGCCTACTTTACTTATGGCGGAGTGAACAAAGATTTTATGTGGAGAAAGCCGGGAGGCAATCTTTTCTATGTGATGCTTGTACTGTGATTTCTTAATCTTATCTACTTTATTGAGTACAATGATGATATCTTTGTGTGCGCGCACTAGGTCTTCGAGCATGGCAATATCACTATCGGTAGGGCCAATTTCTGCGTCGACAATAAGTACTACTTTTTGTGTATGTTTCGAATCAAAGAGGTACCAATAGATTAGTTTCCCAAATTGTTCGTGCGTCCCTGCGTCTCGCTTTGTAAATCCATAGCCAGGTAGGTCTAAAAAATAGTGAGAACCGTTAATCAAAAACACATTGATAGATTGTGTTCGGCCAGGAGTCTTGCCGCTTATGGCAAGATTTTTTACTCCGGTCAGAGAGTTGATGAGGCTCGATTTGCCGGCATTGGAACGTCCTATAAACGCGATATGTGGGATTCCATCATCGAGAATCTCATTATCACCCTGGACACTGCGCATAAATACTGAGGATACGATTTTCATTTCTGCATCCTAGCATGGATGGGTGAGGAGGGGTATTTGTAGGGCAAAGAGCTCGGTTCTTTAATGTGCGCATTTGACAATGACTAAACTCATGATATATTTGCCCTCAGCAAGTTCCTTCGGTTTCAAAGAGACACCATGTCCCTGAATGGGACGTGCTACTCTTGCCGTAGGATACAATGGATGATTTTGAAACGATCCTCACTCGATCGATTTACCGCTTCTGGGCGGAATATGCTGACGTCATATGTCATTCTAGAGTGGTAAACAGCTTAAGGAGAACGTTTCGAAATGCGAGCATACATACCTTCGAGGACCTCTGCAATAGAACGGAGTCTGAAATACAGAACCTCAGGAATTTTGGTCCAGAAGCTATGAAGCTCATGCACTTGTATATGGTACATACCTATTTGAAGTTCCGTATCGAGTGAAGAAGCTCCTCATCTTTAGTTAAGTTATTCTTACCTAACAAAACAACCGCCGCATTCCTTAGAGATAGCGGCGATTTTTTTATATTTTTCTTACCTCACACTGCTGGGAGGCGCGTATGAATCAAAAGAGGTCACGTTTCTTTCTTTGGAGGGTGTTTAAGTTCGAGGGGTTTTAGGTGCTCACGCACTATGCCTTGGTGGATTATTTCAGGGATTGTTATGCCGCCTATTACTGTGTTATGCCTTGTGCTGTCCCATTCAGCGCGAAGTTTAGAACGGTCAAACAGAGCAAGAGACTCAAGGCCAAAATCGATTGCTTTTGCAGTGTCTCCTTTTTTCTTATAAATGATCGCCAATGCATAGGCGTGTTCAGCAGCATTGCGAATATCCGTATCCTTTAAATCAACCAGTTTCTGCTCCAAGAGTCCCAGGCGAGAGAGGGGGCGAACAGCTCTGTAAATTTTTTTAATCCATTTGAACATGGTTGCTTCAAATTATAACCCATGGGATAGGGTGCCGGATAGTTTTTTGTACAGAGAAGAAATGGGCACTGTAACGAATTTAGACGTCATTTAGATTTGCACACAAAACAGCTCGTTTGGCTCGCCACATCTTCAACTTGTTTGAAAAGATTGTTGGACGTATTGCTCGTCTTTGCGTGGATGGGGTAACGCCTCCCGATAGTGTACAGAAGACATAGTACTATGATGAGTCGCTTAATTCTACTTTAGACAATGATGTGCAGCGATGCTAATCATTTTTATATGTGGAGCAGCTTTGTTTGGCGTATTTCAAGAATAATGTTGCATATCTGTACTTACAAGGCATATTCGATGTGGGTACTGCCTATTTATGTTAGACTAGGATCGTTACGCACTGGAGACCCTATGTTTTTCCATTCACATAAGGAGGTGTATTTGGATTACGCCGCCAGTACACCTATAGACAGAGAGGTCACTGCTTGCATGGTGCCTTTTTTTGATCAATCTTATGGGAATCCGTCATCGCTTCATATCCGCGGACGACGATCCAGAAAGGCAATCGAAGATGCCCGTACATCAATTGCACAAATCATAGGAGCAAGATCTGAAGAAATCATCTTTACGGGCTCTGGTACTGAATCAAATAATATGGCTATTGTTGGTGCGGCGAGGGCCTATAAAGATAGGGGAAACCATATTATTATTTCCAACATAGAACATAAGTCGAATCTAGAGGCGGTGCATAGTTTAGAACGAGAGGGATTTCGAGTGAGTGTCGTGCCGGCCAATGCGAAGGGGATTATTGATGTCGATGAATGCGCAAAATTTATCACCGATGGAACAATTTTGATTTCTGTAATGCTTGTAAATAATGAGATAGGTACCATACAACCGATTGAAGAGCTGTCTGCAAGAATTTCACAAATTAAACATAATAATCTTCCTTTGCTCCATGTTGATGCTTGCCAAGCTATAACATTGCTTCCTGTTAATGTGGAAACTTTAGGCGTAGATCTTTTAACGCTGAACAGCTCAAAAGTGTACGGTCCAAATGGGGTGGGCTTACTATACAAAAAAACTGGGATTAAGATTGAGGCTCTTATTCTTGGCGGGGGTCAAGAGAATAATCTCCGAGCAGGAACGGAAAGTGTGCCACTGATTGTAGGTTTTGCTAAAGCACTATTTATTACAAATGAGAAAAGAGAGACCGAACACAAACGATTAGAAGTTCTACAGAAATATTTGCGTACTGAATTGGAAAAGAAAATTCCTCAGGTTCTGTTTAATGGTGATCAAGTCGCCTGTGTGCCCTCGATGGTGCATATAACAATTCCAAGTATAGAGGGTGAGTCGATGCTCATGATGCTTGATAGTCATGGTATTTGTGTCTCAACAGGATCAGCGTGTTCCGCAACTGATTTACGACCATCCTATGTACTTACTGCTATTGGACAAAATCCCGAATTGATTCACGGAAGTTTAAGGATTTCCATGGGTAGATTCACAACAAAAAAAGAGATTGATTATTTTCTTAAAGTATTTCCACAGGTCGTGAGTACGTTAACAAACTTATCTCCACTTTCCGAGCTATGAAAAACTTTTTTCAAAAACTCTTTTCTAAAGCTAGTAAGAAAGAAGCAGAGCAGCTCGGTTGGTTGTATAGCGATACCGTAAAAGAGCATTTTTTTAACCCCCAAAACTGTTTGATTGACGAATCGCAGTATGATGCAGATGGTTATGGCGTTGTGGGGAGTGCTACTTGTGGAGATATGATGGCTGTATGGATAAAGGTAATGGAAGATACGAAAAGTATCTCTGAATGTAAGTGGAAGACGTTTGGGTGTCCATCTGCGGTGGCCTCGACTTCAATGATGTCTATCATGGTGACGGAAAATGGTGGAATGACATTGAAACGAGCAAAACGATTAACACCAGAAGCAATTGTGACTAGGTTAATAGGATTACCAGACAGGAAGTATCATTGTTCCGTACTTGGACACTTAGCACTACGAGAAGCGATAAAAAATTACGAAACAGTATATGCATCAGACAAGTAAGAGAACCTATAAAGTGATTGACAAGAAAAGAGAGCTGGATGACGTGGTTACCATTCAACTAGTCACACAAACAGAATCATCTGTCCCTGCTTTCATCCCTGGTCAATACATAAATATTTTTCTTCAGGATCCATCTATTACCGAGGGAAAATCATACAGTATTTCAAGTGCGCCTCAAGACAACTTTCTCGCTATTACAGTTAAAGAAATGGGGGAATTTTCTAAGCATCTATCTAATTTAAATGCTGGAGACACTATAGAAGCGTCTGATCCCTACGGTTATTTTTATACTGAAAACAATGAAACAAGACTTATTTTTATTATTGCAGGGATTGGTATTACACCAATCATGAGTATGCTTGGGCATTTTCTAAAAAATAATGTAGAAAGAAAAATAGAACTTTTTTACAGTAATTCATTTATTGAATCAATCCTCTTTAAAGGCGAACTGGAAGAAATAGTAGAGAAAAATTCTAACATCCAAGCAACTTTTTTTATCACCAAAGATGATATTGTCTCAGGTACATACAGAAAAGGCAGGATGTCCCCCGCTCTAATTGTTGAGGAGGTTAATTGCAGAGGGGATGGATCAAGTAACGATGAGTATTTTATCTGTGGTTCCATACACTTTGTGAGAGATATGTGGAATGGATTAATAAATGCAAATATCCGTGAGGAACAAATCTATACTGAGGCTTTCTTTTCACACTAGTGTAGTTCAAGAAGTATTTTTTATAGAGCTTAGGGAACTAGGATTTATATGGTAGAGTCGTAATGGAATTTTGATGTTTAACGCTATGGGAGGTCGCCATGACTATCGAAACAACCATCGTGACGTTTGGCTATCTTGCCATTGTGATCTTTATGATCACAAACGGCGTAATCAGCTTACCGTCAAGTCAGTTTGTATACGTCACCGCAGGATTTTTTGCACCAACAATCGAATTGTCGATATTGTTGATTGCGGTGTCAGGAACCATCGGGAATATCATCGGAAATACGATTCTGTATGAAGCATCCCGGAGTAAAGGCATAGTATACGTGAGAAAATGGAAAGGATTCTCAGAAGAAAAAATTGCTAAGTTACAGATTGCTTTTGCTAGACGTGGCTCCGCAGTTATCTTTTTCGGGAAATTTCTTCCAGGGGTTAAAGTCGTTGTTCCTGTCGTAGCAGGTATTGCTGAAATGAATCGTGCCTTGTATTTTGTGATTATCGCGGTCACATCATTTTTATGGGCACTAGGACTGACGTACTTTGGCTACTACTTCGGCAGGAATTACGGTGATGGCACATTTGGTTGGTACAGTGCTGGGCTACTTATTCTTGCAGGTGGAGCCATCTACATATTCTACAAATACGTAAAGAGTATCCAACCAAGATGACACTGACCTTTATGAGACCCACCGTAGATAATGCGGTGGGATCTTTTTTATCAAAAAGAAGGGCTCGATCAAATGACCGAGCCCTAAACGAAATGACCTGAAAACAGTTGATTCCAGTCGAACCTTTTTGAGATTCGACCTATCTTGATGTCTCCCAGTCGAGTACCACCTTCACGTGAACATATCTCGATAAACCGTACTTCTGGCGAAGAATCTTCAATGACAAAAATCCTTGCTTGCGCCAGCTGACCGAGCTCTCTGCAATAGTTATAGTGATACGAGGTCCGTAACAGAGTATCAAGACTTTCTGGTAACGAAGCACCTACTACATTTGATCCAGCGAACAATGTGTAGGAAATTGATTCGTCATGGTTTCTTGTTGGGGCAAAGAACCAAAACGACTCCTCAGTCTTCTGTTCGCCCAAAAGCTCACCAACTGCTTTCTCAATAGTGCGTTCGTCAAGTTTCTCTCCGAATAGGTCTGTAACTCCTATCCTTCCAATGAACACGCAAGAGGGTCTGCCAAGCGCAAATTTTACCACTCTCACTACGTCTCCTGTGGCGTATCGCACAAACCCACTTTGCGTGGTTACAACCACTTCGTACTCATGACTAACCTCTACAGTTGTGGCTGTTTCCAGCTTATCCGTATTGGTGTCTCTAAATTCGTAATAGTGTGAATTGTACGAAAGTAGAAAGGTGTCAGTGCCGATCGGGATTGTGACGCAAGCTTCCGTAGATAACAGTCCTTTCGGCTGTAACTCTGCCTTGAGAATTTGAACTACATTTTCTGATTCCGCCTTTGAATAACCGTGTGCCCATGAGCTGAGAACAAGATTCTTCGGTAGTATCCCCCCATACTTTCTTACCAGCAAGGAAATTAAACTCGGGCTCCAGACTGAAACTAAACCCAGCCTCTTCTCTTTGCTTAACTTCGCCCCAAGTCGGGAAAGAAATGCTTCAACATCAGGACAGTTGTGGGTAATCCTTTTCGTATCAACCCATACCGTCTTCGTAATGTGACGCTGCAGAGCACCAACGTATTCCTCGTCGTCTTCAAACCCAATCTTGACTTTGCTTGTAGCATCATCAGTTTTGGTCTGAATAATTGGTGTGATTGACCAGTATTGGCGCTTGAGAAATAGCGAAGGAAATCTCAGGTACATAAAGAAGATCCAAGGGTATAATCCACTTTGGAATGCACCCTTAAGGCTCTTTGTGTACGGTATGAGCTTACTTCCTCCCGAGGTGCCACTTGTTGGACACAGTCGCGTTACTTCTTCATGGTAGGTAGGGTGAACTCCTGTTTCTTTCAGTACTTCGATTTGTCCCGTGTAATCGTCATATCTGGTGACAGGGCGATTACTGAACTCAGATATGTCCATGCTCATCTTCTTAAGGATTTGCATGAGTACTTTTTTCTGAGCTCGTTTCGGAAATAGAAATGCAATGATGTAGCGTGTCGCTTCAGGTAGCAACGACAGCCACAGCACTATATTGCATAGCAGTAGCTTTATCTGAAACATCGCTTAAACCTCTCAGTAAAATTGTTGTAGGACAACCGAGCCACACAAACAAGTTCGTCACCATTTGCAAAGCCGGGGTTCCGCTCAATAAAGAACGCCCCCAGCTCTGAAGGAGGGACTTTCAGGTCAGGTGAATTTGGTTGCAGTTTTTGATCGCCGTCAAGCGCTTTAATGATGAGACTTTTCTCATCAAAACGAGACAGGTACTTTTCCTTTCCGAATCCAACAATGACTTCTTTTTCGAGACCCGAAAGTTTCTGATGGGCATGTGGCGCAAAACGGTGGAACATAAATTCCATTGCTTTATATGTACGCCATCCTTTCGAGATAAGTACGTACCATACGTTTCCATCACCATGAACAGATATTACCTCTCGGAAGAAGGAAGCCAGTGACTTTCCCAGTTCAGTTGTATTCCTGTCTTCAAATTCAACAATCGTGTCGCCAGAGAAGGCGACGTTCATGGCATGACCCTCTGAAAGAAATATGGGGAGAATTGTCATAGTTGAAAAACCGACAATCCGATCATTTTTCCTCAAAAGTGCAACGTACTGTTTTTCATGAAAGTCAGAGTTGAACTGCTTCCACGTCACTCCTTGAAAATGTCGTGACAGTAGTTCAAAACAGGCCTGCTTTATTTCTGGTCCACATGACCATACAGGCTCAAGCGTTCCGATAATTTTACTCATGGTGTGTGCTCCTTGACAATGAACAAAAAACTTATGAAAATCTATCACAGCATTATAAAAATAGCCATTCCGCAACGAATGGCTATAAGGTGGCGACTTCGACATTGATTTGATTAGTGTCGGCATCTATTTTCGGTATCACGCTCTCGTCCCATGCAACAGCATACAGAATACTTTTTGTGATGCTGATGCACATCCGGTTTGCGTGCTGATTAAAAGAACTACGAGAACTAAGTCCACACACAACCCCGTGACAGTTTCTTTTGAAGGCTCTGTCTCTTGCGTGTTGCAACAACGTATTAAATCCATCTTCTCTGTCACCTGTGATACTCATAGCGGTCAGGTAGAGAGATCTCAGGTGTGAACCGACCTTTGGTGGTGGTCTAATTCCCAAAAATAGAGCAGTGGCTCTTGCGAGTCCTGTGATTATTTTGTAAGGCATTGAGTACCCATCAATAACCACTTGCTTAACGTTTGAGAAATCTACAAGTACTGCCGAAGCTGTGAAATTACTGGTGTGCACCGCAACTGCTTCATGATCAACCAGTGCCATCCACGACATCGTGTTTCCGTCGTACCTCGTTGCAAGACTTCCGCCCCGCACTTCTTCATTGTATTTTGTCAGCACCTCAACGATATCAGCCTGATGTGTAGCTTCGGCTGACTCACTGTGCGCTTTCTGTGCAATGAAAAAGTACGAGGATAATTCGTCGAGAGGTCTGTAGGACGGTAACCCAACCCGTTTACTTTCTAGTGTTGACCTCGCTATTTCGTTGTCTGAAAACACTGTTGTAATGTAGAACGGAACCTTTCCATCTTGTTCGTGTAACTCCTTGAACTTCCTGTATCCTTTCGCAAGATAGAGTCCATTTCTGAACTCAGGAACGAGTCTGAGTTGACTGATGTAACCGAGTTCAACTTCTTGACCATTGAGCCAGTATGGTCTTCCTGACCTTACACCGAAGCCAAGCACTTTGTCGTTTTCGTCGTCTAGTAAGACGACTAGTTGTGACCACGTGTTGGTGATTTTTTCTGCTGGAAAAAAAGAAGGCTCCCGTCGAAACGAGAGCCTAACGTCTTTTCCCATCGAACTTTCTCGAAGTATTGCACGACACGCTTCGTCATGCACTTCGGATCCGAATAGGAAACGCTTCATGCCCAGGACTCCTTTCGTTTGGTTTTGGTACAAATGGGTGATTACCAAGTGGCAAACCATCTTTTTCGGCAACTTCTCGCCGAAGCAAATAGTTGATCCACGTGTATGCACCGATTTTCTTCAAAGAACCGCAGTTACCTTGGATGTTTTCAACACCTCTTCGCAGAATTGATGACATGCTGTAGAAACGTTCACGTGCTCGCAAACATTCTTCATGCAGTCTCTCCCGAGACATACTTTTCGGGTGAAATGGAACTTCCCCAAATCGAAACTCGGGGGACAGCCACCACTTGTCATACACCAACCTCTTTTCAGCTTGAAGCCTGTCATGCGTTGGCGTACCAGGGAACGGTAGTAAGTGATTGAATGCGGCCATGAAGATGCCGAAGTCGATTGCTTTTTCGACAGTAAGGCGGATGTCTTCCACACTCTCGGTGTCATACCCGAAGATAAACGTACCGTAGAGTGCGATGCCGTACCGGTGCAATTGCTTGATTGACTTCTCGTAGTCGAACCTTGTATTGATTGGTTTGTTCATCGCCATCAAGGTCTCCCTTTTAAGCGACTCAAAGCCGATCAACACCCCTGCACACCCACTTGCTTTCATGAGTTCAAGTAATTCCTCGTCATTGGCCATGTTGAGTGTTCCTTGGCCAACCCAATTGATTTTGAGGGGAATCATTGCTCGAAGTAATTCCTTGGCGTGTCGCTTGTTGCCAACGAAGTTATCTTCGACGAGGAATATATTGTTTCCTTTGAGGGATCGAATATCTTCCACGACTCTGTCTATTGGCCGTGCAATGTATGTTGCACCTGTTACGGCCGTAATCGAGCAAAACTCGCACGTGAGAGGACATCCACGTCCAGTTTCCACGCAGTGGAGGTTGAAGTAGTTTCTCCCTCCGAAAATGTCTCTGCGTGGAATAACGAACGGGTATTTCACCGTTCTATCTTGAACGTAGAGAGGTTTCAGACTTCCTTTCTTTGCGTCAGAAATCATCTCCTCCCACAATGGCTCGGCGAAGCCGACCATTATGGAGTCTCCGTACTTCTGTGCTTCTTGGGGCAAGAGCATTACATGGTACCCGCCGATTAAGGTAGGGAGACCATGTTCACGGCATTCAGCGCAGATTTCGTAAGATCTCTTTGCTGTATAGGTTTCTACCGTGATGATGACCAAGTCCCTGTGGACAGAGTAGTCGATGCGTTCGCCTAAGCGTTCATCGACATACTCAATTTCCACATCATTCGGTGTTAGTGCTGCGAGCGTGGCAATGGTGAGCGGCTCCATTTGCCACGTTCGCACATACCTCATATCAGACTTTCGTCCGACATGAGGAGTGACAAATAGAATACGCATAAAACCTCCTAGAGTCTGTTGAGAACGATTGGTGATTGTTGCACTGTCTCAGGTAGCCACATATCTTCCTCCCCACACGACATCGAAATGAATGGTGGGAGAAATTTTGAATACGCGGCGTAACCCAAGTTTGCAGGGATGGACACTTTGAGTAAGTCCCAGTCTCTGCTCGCCTCAGAAGAAAAGATTCTCTTCCAAACCGAACCAAGCCTGTAAACCTCTTTCCATGTCCTACGAATACCTTGATGCAACTCTTCGGCGGTCATTTGCTTTGGTTGGAACAAGACGTGTTGGCCACTGTACAAGCTCCAGTCGTAGCTCTGTATCCTTTTCTCAGATTGCAGTTGTTTGAAGAACGGCGTTCCAGGGAAAGGAGTAGCCACGGCAAACCTCGGCAAGTCAATGGCGGTCTCGATTGCAAACTCAGCCGTCCTATCAAAGACGTCTTTGTTATCCTCGTCCATACCAAACACGAAACAGCCGTTTACTGCTACTCCGTGATCGTGCAGCATTTTGATCTGCTCACGGTAGGAGTCGGGCTTATTAAACCCTTTCTTCATTTCGTGTAGGTTTGATGGGTTCACTGATTCGATACCAATGAGCAAACCTCGGCAACCACTCTTGGAAGCGAGTTCAAGCATCTCACGATCTTTGCAAATCGTGAACGTAGACAAGCCTCCCCATTTTTTCTTGAGTGGTATCAAAGCTCGATAAAGATCTTTGATGTACCTTCGATCTTCCACAGGACTCAAATCGAGGAATAAGAACGTGTCCCCATCAAGGGCTTCAATTTCTGCAATGACTTCTTTGATTGGTCGGTGCATATATTGAGGCCAAGCTGACGGAACTACACAGAAGGTGCACTTGTATGGGCACCCACGCACTGCTTGCACAGTGTTCATGGTTACGTACGGCTTCCTGTTGAGCAGGTCTCGTCGGGGTATTGGCACGCTTTGAAACTGATACGAATGTCCTTGGTCATACCTCTTACGAGTCTGCTTCTTGGCAAAATCTCGCAAAAGTTGTGGCAATGTCTCTTCTGCGTAGCCAGTGATGATTGCGTCGGCATGTTTTTGGGCCTCTTCAGGCACAAGAGTTACATGGACACCACCGAGAACCACAAAGATGCCTCGCGCGCGCAATTTTTTTGCAAAAGCATACGCACGTTTTGACGTCGGTGTAATTACGGTGATGCCGACGATGTCAGCATCACACTTCTCGGGATCAAAGACTTCAGAAGCTTCGTCATGGCACTTGATAGTGGCATTTAGAGCTTCTGGAACCAAAGCTGCGAGAGTTGTGAGTGTAAGCGGTGCATACCGGAGGGCTTTCGGGAAAATCCCACCCTTACGATACATATCGCTCTGAGGCATAAGTAGTGTGATCTTCATCAGAATCTCCAGAGGTTGAGGTTGGTGAATTATTTCAATGAACAAGGGCAATCCGCATCGAATAGTACCGTATTGTGCTGTATTGTCAAAACAGAATAATTGTTAGATAATTAAAAAATATGGCAGAACAATTCTCCTTACCTCAATCATGGTACCCAATCTGTTTATCACGTGAAATCAAGAGAAAACAGCTTAAGCCGATCTTGTTTAACGGAACAGATTGGCTTCTATTTAGAGGTGGTGATGGAAAACTCGGTATGGTGAGCAGGTTTTGTCCTCACATGGGAACCGACCTTGCAAATGGGACGGTTAAGGACAATTGCATTGCTTGCCCACTTCATGAATGGCAGTTTAATGCAGATGGAGAATGCACAAAAATGCCACCCTCAAATCTTAAGCCCTCACAAGTTGTAACAGGCAGACTTTTTGTGGAGGAAAGGTATGGTCTCGTGTTCATATTTTGGGGAGAAAAACCTCTTTTCGAAATTCCGCAATTTACTGAAATAGCAAATCCGGCATATTCAATGCCGTTGGTGCATCAGTTGCAAAACCCGTATCTGGCAGTTAGCCTTAATGGTTTTGATACATGGCATTTTTATAATGTCCATAATCGTACTGTGTTTAGTCATACTGTGTTTAGTCAGAATATATTTCATATTGGCATTAGCCTTGAAATTGGTCTTATTGTTAGAAGGTGGTATGACTACATAATAAAATTTCTTGGTTTACTTAAGTCAAATATTCAATTGGATTATTACGGTGGTAATCTTATTATGGTTCATAACAAGATTACAGGGCACTGTGCTTTTCTTGCACTCCTCCCAAACGAAGGAAATAAAACGACAACACTTTATTTTGTTGTCGCTCTTCCTAAAGAATCCCGAACCTCATTTCTGCGAATAATTGAGAAACCAAGATTATCATTTTTGAGATTCATGAGTTTCTCTTTTCTTAAACCCGATTTTCCTATACAAAAGAATATGAAACCGAAAAAGGGCATTCTTACGATAGAAGATGCTTCTGCAGTTGATTTTTGGAATTATTGGGACAAGTTGCCTCGATACCCAATGAATAAATAATTATGAAAAGAGGGATTGTCCGTAATTCACCGCTTATAGATGAAATTGAACTGTTTAAAAAGACATCAGTTGTTTTTACTAGTGACCTGATACTTGAAAAAGTAGACGAAGTGACTTCTGCGCATGGTACTGATCAGGCGACAGCAATGCTGTATAAGTATTTACTCATGAAACACAAGAACTTTATTGCCACTATTAATAATTTCTCCACGTCACTATCAGCACCTAATCAACCGACGAAAATAATTATAATACCGGGCATGTTCTATAAAGAACATGGTGATATTGGCGGGGACGGATTATTGGTCAGAAATATTGCAGAGAAATTTGGATTCGAAACAGAGACTGTTGAAGTGCTTAGTCGAGGGTCAGTTTTAGATAATAAAGAAATCATCTTAAGTAAACTCCGTGATAACCAGCATAACAATGTTTGGCTTGTCTCTTTAAGTAAAGGTTCTACAGAAGTTCGTTTAGCGCTTGAAGAATTACGAGGTAAAAATCTTGCAAAAAATATTAAAGGATGGATCAGTATTGGTGGTCTAATCAACGGAACACCCCACGCAGATAAAAAACTTCGTACTTTTTTGACGAAAATAATTTGGTACTTAACGCTGAAAGTCTTGAGGATTGATTATGCTGTCACAGATCAAATTGCGTGCAGGAACAAGTCTTTGCAAAAAGAAATGCTTCTAGATTCACATATTAAAGTAGTTCATATCGTTGGGTTCCCACTACTTTCACATGTAGAACCATTTCTTGTAAAAAGATATAAAACACTTGCTCCATCAGGTCCGAATGATGGTATAATTCTTCTCAAGGATTTGATACACATCTCTGGTGAGGTGTATCCCGTGTGGGGAGTTGACCATTTCCTCAGAACAAGTGATATGAGTGGGATCATATATAAGATGTGCCATTATATTAATAATACAAATTAAATTTATGAAACAAGGACTCTTTTTTCTGGTAGGGTTAATTTTAGCAGGTAGTTTTAGCCTCACCACATTTGCTCAAACGAGCACCTCTGCTGTTGATACTTCTGACCGCACCGCAGATCATAATGCTCTCAGAACAATGTTGATTGATGCGGAAAAGGCAATTAATGAGGGTAGGTTTGATGACATGATCAAGTACCTTGATCCAAATGTGAACATTATTTACCAAAATGCAGAAGTTGCTGATGGAGTTGCTGAAGTCAAAGCATTTCAAGAAAGGATTTTTAATGAAAATGGTGGCGTCCTTAAGAGTATAAAGACAAAAGTGACTGCCGACAAATTGACTGAGTTTTACGGCGATACGGCAATAGCATATGGAACTGCAGTTGATCACTATACTTTTGTAGCCGGTATGGAAATGGAAGTCACATCAAAGTGGTCTACTACACTAGTTAAGGAGAATGGTTCATGGAAAGTTGTCTCCTTACAATTTACAAGCAATCTGTTCGATAACCCGCTTCTCACAAGTGCTCAGTCATGGAATAAGTATTTTGCTTTAGGTGGAGTGGCACTTGGTCTCATTCTTGGTTTCATTGCATTTAGATTTTTCCGCAGAAGTAAATCGTAGAGTCACAAATGAAAATTACAACGATTAAATTACCTAGTAGACTCAACCTACTACTCGTTGTTCTGATTCAAATTGGAGCATTTGGCTTGCTTTGGTTAGGTTCGCGTCTTGAGCTTATTTGGTCGATTCCGATAGGAATATTATTTTCGTTTGTGCTACTTACGAATTATGCACTTATGCACGAATCGGTACATCACGTACTCCATAAATCGAAAAAGATGAATTATATCCTCGGAGTACTTTGTCACAGCTTATTTCCAAAATCCTTCACCATGTTCGAGATTGCTCATCGAATGCATCATCGGGGAAATAGGACGGATCATGAACTCTTCGATTACTATTATCCCAATGATAATAAGATTACAAAAAACATTCAATGGTACGGGATACTCACCGGCATATATTACCCATTAGTACCACTCGGAAATCTACTGATGGCAATAGCACCTTGGTTCTTTAAGACTAAACCTTTTAGACAATCGCCATTCTCAAGTATCTTATTTAACGAATTTAAAGGAAAGGTTATTACAAAAGTACGGCTTGAGATTATTTTTACTATCACCCTATGGATCGTAATGTGGAATATTCTTTCCTTACAGTGGCAAAGTGTTTTGATTGTTTACGCTTGCTTTGGTATTAATTGGGCAACGCGTCAATATGTTACTCATGCATGGACACCAAGAAATGTAGTTGAAGGAGCTTCAGATCTTTCTGTAAGTAAGATACATGGTGCAGTACTCTTGAATGGACAGTGGGATCATGCACACCATAAGTTCCCATTTCTTCCTTGGACAGAGTTGTCTAACCCTAAATATCATACAGTCCCACAATATTCATATTTCAAACGATGGTTGAGTCTCTGGTGGGGTATGCGACCAAATTTCGAAAAGGCCCCTGCTGTTATTGCAGATGTTGAGAATTTTCCTGAAATAATTTATAGCTGACAAACCAGTAGACAGAAGAAGCTAAGAGGATCCCAGATACTATATCAACTATATGATGCTGATGTGTAAAGAATGTTGAACTTATAATTGTCAGAGTAAATAGAGTGAATAACATTTTAGAAAGCTTTCTCTTCAAGAATGGTACACAAGATATAAAATAAAGTGTTACATACGTAACATGCAATGAAGGAACAAGATTTGTCGTATTATCCAACTTGTATAGATGCTCGTAAAAAAAGGTGAAGAAACCTTCAGGAACTATTCTCACAAAACCAAGTTGGGTGGGAAATATTATAAAGAAGAGCCCCGCGATTACAGTGGTTAAAAAAAATGATACTCCAAGTATTTTGATATGTCTGCCTCTGAGGAGAAACAAAGGGATGAGAAAGAGTAAGTTGAAACTATGGTATGGAATTATCATCCAGTCTATTCGTTGTGTCTGAAGTTCCCAGAGAAAATATGGTTGAAAGTATGTTTCATGGGGTAAATTATTAGTTGGAACATAGACTAGTAAAAATAAGATGAGATTTAAAAGTCCAAATTTTAAAAATAATATCTTGTCACTTAAAGAGTTTCGTTCAAACATTATCCAAGTATAACTGATTCAGTATGGCGCGGACCGAAAAACTCTTGCAAAAGTGATTTATCTTGAAGCATACGAAATCCCCTAATCAATTTAGGGGATTTCGTATGCTTCTACAGCTAGCTCTAAATGCATTCATTACAAACCTATTAGTGCTAGCTGTCAATGGTGACCCTACAGGGTTGAGAAGCGAATACATGTAGCTTCTCAAGAGGTTGTCGATTATTTTTGAAAAAAATATCATACAACCTAAACGGGTCCCGTAAGGACTCTTGCCGGTTCTGGATCGTCCCCGAAGTTCTTAGTATTTTAAATACTAAAATATTTAAAATACTAAGACTTCTGGACGGCGGCTCGTATCGCTTTGCGATATACTGCGCCGCTTCGATTCCCCGACGCAGGCAACATAGGTTGCCTGCTTAGGGTCATGGTGAGTTTACTAAACACAAAAGAGCACTGAAATAGTGCTCTTTTGTGAAGTAAACTTAAACCATGACCCTACAGGGAATCGAACCCTGATTTGAGCCTTGAGAAGGCTCCGTCCTAACCGTTAGACGATAGGGCCAAAAAAGTCCGGGGGACTGTTTTGGGACCTTGATAGGTATCTTTTGTGCGAAGCAACAAAAGTAGCAGCAAGGTGTACTGCTCCCGTAGGGAGAAAAAGTCCGGGGGACTGTTTTGGGACCTTCAGAGGTTTTTTGTGACCGAAGGGAGACAAAAAATCCTGAAGGTGTACTGCCCCTGTGAAGGGGAGACCGGTTAGATTTACCACTTCACTTACTTTAAAGCAGGCAGTAAATCTGCTCGTCTGTTATACCAAATTTAGCTCAAAAACAAAAGGAGACAGAGGTGGTGGGCTGCCCGGTTTATTTTATAAAACGCAGCAGCATTTGTGTACAACACACAATTCAGTCTCCGTGTCCTGATATGCTTTATGGGTGAGCATGTACAAGATATCTCTCCTTATTATTTTTGTCGTTGCGTGGATTTGGGCAGCGATTAACCCGTTGTATCCGCACGATTGGCTGTTGGAGAATTACTTAGTTTTTGGTTTTGTACCATTCCTACTTGTGCTGGGGCGGTATTTTCGGCTTTCAAATATTTCGTATACGCTGATTACGCTCTTTATGGTACTGCACGTTATTGGATCTCATTACACGTATTCGAGTGTGCCTTTTGGCTTTACGCTGCAAGACTGGTTTGGTTCTGACCGAAATATGTATGACCGATTGGTACATTTTAGCTTTGGTCTGCTTCTGGTATATCCTATGCGAGAAGTCTTCATACGTATATCGCGTGTCAAGGGGTTTTGGTCGTACTACTTCCCACTCGATCTTGTAGGAGCATCTTCAGCTCTGTATGAAATCATAGAATGGGCCGCTGCTCGCAGTGTTGATCCTGCGGTCGGGTTGGCATTTTTAGGGAGTCAGGGAGATATATGGGATGCCCAAAAAGATATGGCCCTAGCTATGTTGGGTGGACTCATTGGCTTGCTTATTGTATTTTGCATTAATTGGATACTAAATAAAAACCATTGGAGAGAGTTAAGGGAGAGTTTTAGAATACCCAAAGGTGATCACCCGTTGGGAGAAGAGCGTTTAAAGGAATATTTAGAGACTTAGTTCAGGTATGTTCTTTGGAATCATAAGTTATTTTAATGCACGACGGATTTTTTCGTTTCCACGCAAGAAAGTATTGTCACTGCAAGAGCGACGGCTGCATGCGACGTTACTCCATGCGCATACGCATTCAAAATTTTATCGCGAGCTTTGGGCGAAGGCTGGGATTACACGTGCAACACTCCTGCGAACGCCACTTTCAAAATTTCCGACGGTCAATAAACATGACCTCATGACACATTTTGAGGACGTGATCACGGTCCCGGGGATAGAGAAGGGGGCCATTGAAGATTTTATACGACAAGATCCAACCGGAAAGGAGCTTTTTCAAAACAAATATATTGCGATCAATACATCGGGCTCATCTGGGTTTGTTGGTATCTTCTTGTTCTCTTTGAAGTTTTGGGCACGGCTTTCAGGGACCGTTGCTTCACGTTTGCTGCCACTCCCGATCAGTGATTTCCTTTTAGGACGCGTGCGTATCGCTTTTATCGGTGAAGCATCGGGACATCATGCAGGCTTTAGCCTCGTCAACGATGTGCCATTTCTAAAGACCTTGAGTGTCGATGTTGCGCTGCCACAAGAGGAGTTAGTAAAAAAACTCACTGCATTTAAGCCAACAGTGCTTGTGGGGTATGCGAGTGGGCTTGTCGTCGTTGCTGAAGCGCAAATACAAAAACTACTTGATCTTGCGCCCAAGATGATCATCACCTCAGGCGAACCTCTAACAGCAGATCGCGAAGAGCGGATCAAACTTGCTTTCGGTAGACGTCCTGTCGACTACTACGGCGCAACTGAATGCCTCGCGATGGCGGCAAGTCTCCATAGCTCTGGCACGCTCGATGTATTTGATGATATTTTAAAACTTGAGGCTATTGATGACCACGGGGCCGTTGTCCCTTCTGGTGTATTGGGGCGGGTGGTCATCACTATTTTTGGCAATGATATTTTCCCTCTGATTCGCTATACACTTGACGATGAACTGACGATTGAGGGCGAGGATGATGCTTTTTCATTTACACGCATCAGTCAGGTGACTGGAAGGAAACTCGACCGAATTACTCTTACACTTAAAGATAAGCGAGTGGTTGAAATTCATCCCATGGATCTTGTGGGTCTATTTTTCCCTGGATTAAAACAGTATCAAATTGAACAGACAGGGGTGCGGACAGTCGTACTGCGGATGGTTGTAGAGGGTGATAGGGAGCGAATCACTGAAGAAATACAGACACTTATTGGACTTCTTCTTGCAGAAAAATGTCTCAGGAAAACTGATGTCGATGTGCAGCTTTCGTTTGTCGAAAGTATCGCACCAAATCCAAAGACGGGAAAAACTCCGATGATCATTCCGCTAAAAAAAGCTTCGATAAAAAAATAGCGCCAAGAAAGCAGTCGTAAACTGGTTTTGTGCCATTGCTCCTGGCTCAGGCTCGTACATACCGCAACGAGTATACTCACATCTCAGATATACCAAAAGCGGCTCCAGGTATATGGTAGCATTATGCAATGCGTGCGTATCACCACTTCTCGCTCAATCGCTCTCGTAGGCACGTGCTCATTGCTTTTGGCATCCTCGTGTTGCCGCTCGTGTCACTGTTTGTTTTTTCACAAGTGAGCGACATTTCGTTTGGTACTGCTATGCGGGATCTCTCGATTTCTATGTGGAGACTTTTTGCGGCTTTTGTACTTGCCACTGTTTTGGCGTGGTTTCTGGTTGTACTTCTCATACGAGGCAAGACGGAAAGTCCGGTACTCGCACTTTTTGATGTCTTACAAAGTCTACCAACTTTTGTGATTTTACCGATCGCTGTGCATTATTTTGGACAAACTGAGACCACCATTATTTTCTTTCTCACGATCACGATTATTTGGCCCATTATCTTTTCCATAGTGAGCGCATTAAAGCAAGTGGATCGCAGTTGGCTTGAAGCGGTACGTATGAGTCGTATTCGAGGAATTGATTACATACGCTACTTTTTGCTACCGGTTACTGCGCCTGGTATTGTGACCGGTGCGATCATTGGTTTGGGCGAGGGGTGGGAGGCGCTCATTGCAACTGAGTTGCTGTTGCATACCAAAACAGGTCTCGGGCCATTTTTCACGATATTTTCAAATGACTCGGTAAAGACATTATTTGGCATTTTGATTTTTCTTTCCATCATTTATGCATTGAATAAATTTATTTGGTTGCCGCTTTTGGAGAAGAGCCATCGTATGCTCGAACAATAATATGCGCACACCCATCATTACCATTAAGAAGCTTGCAAAAATATTTCCTAAAAAGGAAGGGAATAGGCGCGTGGAAGTCTTTAAAGACATTGACCTTGCGGTCGAGCAAGGTGAATTTCTCATATTGCTAGGGCCGTCTGGATGTGGGAAGTCTACACTGCTTCGTATCATGGCTGGTCTTGATCATGCGACGAGCGGGCATATAGAGTATAGTGAACGCTTTAGGCTAGAAAATAGTAGTTTTGTCTTTCAAAACTTTGGTGTGCTTCCATGGCTGACAATATTTCAAAATGTAGAACTTAATTTAATAGGGAAGAGTATGCCAGAGCACCAGCGTCATGCTGAGGTCAAACATATACTCGAAGTTTTTGACCTTATTGCTTTTAAGGATAGATTTCCACATGAGCTCTCAGGAGGTATGAAGCAACGGGTCGGGCTTGCCCGTGCATTTGTGATAAAGCCCGACGTCATATTTCTGGACGAACCATTCTCTGAACTCGATTTTTTTACCGCAGAAAACTTACGGAAAGTGCTATTGACGCTGTGGGAAGAGCATAAGACGACCGTGGTCATGGTGAGTCACTATATTGATGAAGCGGTGCTCTTGGCGGATCGAATTGCGGTATTCTCTGATCGTCCAAGCTCTATTAAAGCGGTGATACAAAATGAGCTCACAAGACCACGTGATGCACGCTCTGCTGCGTTTTTTGCACTCGAAGATCAAGTCCTATCACATTTTGATAGTAAAAATCCATCCAAAAATTAAAAAAGCGCTCTCGTAGAGAGCACTCGCCTTAGGTCATCATGATCAGCACAGAGGGGCAATAGGATGCAATTTTTCTGCCTGATCGCACGTTAACAGTACCATGGTCGGTGAACCCCACTATAACACCGAGCGGACTGTCACCATCTTTGTACCTGACCATTTTGCGGATGGTCAAATGTGCAAGCAGTTGTTCACGTCTTTGCGTTTCTGCCGCCAATGCAATTGCTGCGGTTTTCAGCTCAGCTTCGGTTTTGCCCCTCCTCACGCCAGCATGCTTGTTGTGTAGGCAGCCGTTTCCGATGCTTCCGATCGGACGATTTCCAATCCGTGTATCACTAAAGCCCACGCTGTGTCTCCTTGGTTGCTGAATCTCCGTAGTCTGCCGATGTTTGTACCATAAAAAATGAATAATAAACAGTCTGTGTCATTTCTATATGAAAAAGCCCTAGCCAGTCGTGGCGAGGGCTATGCGCACCGTGTACGATTACTTCATCTTGAGTGCGGTTCTACCTGCACTGCGAACGTGCATTCCAATTGATTCTTTACTGATCTTCCGCAAAGCATCACTATCGTATGGTTTGCCAGGTTCCTGGTGCGTTCCGCCTGCGGCATGGAAGTCCATCATTTGTCTGATTGGACTCTTCGGAGCATGAAGTATATCGAATACTTGTCCTGCAGTTATGTACATTTTGGATTGACGACGCTTGCGAGGTTTTTTCCGAGTGCTCTTTTTTGTATTGCGTTTCGTAGTAGACATGCCAGCCTCCACTCATGGGTTCTGTTGCAAATCACTATACTTATCTGCACGCATCGTATCATAAAACAGGGGACAAGTACCATTTGATTTTTGGGGCAATGGGACCACAATAGTATCTATTATTCGAAGAGTTCGAAGCTTGCTCCGACTCATAGGTTGATGTGTATATGGAAAAAGAAATGGTACCTCAGTTTGGGGGAAGTATTGATCTCGCGTGGGATTTTTATCAGTGTGAACATGTCGACATGCTGCATGAGCCGCGAGCGCATGATGAGTTGGTGAATGCTATCAAAAATTCTGGTTTTACCTACATTGATTCATGTTTTTATTCATTTGGAGAAGGGCATGGATACAGCTTCGTCTCAATTATTGGCGAGTCACATGTAGCGATACACACATGGCCAGAACGGAAGGCGCTCGAGCTCACGATTCACTATTGCAATTTCACCAAGAACAACGACGCGCTAGCAGACGCATTGCTCGCACACATGCACAAACTGTTTGCGCCACACGATATTGAATCGTACGGAAAGCGTACACGGTGTATCAAGGAGTCATAGTCGGTATGTAGCTTTTCTACAGTCGTAAACCCCAAGGGCTTGCGTGGGGCAGTCGCTCTTTGCGTGTGAGAAAAAATTGTGTAAATCCAAAGAGAGATAGCAGTACAGTTGCGAGTAGTCGATAGAATACCCATTGATCATCAGTATACGTATACCACACGTACCAATTGGTAAGCGCAACAAGGAGAAAAAACAGACCCCAGCGCAATGAGAGGATATACCAACCACGGTCAGTGATCTGGAACATGTTGATGAAGAGTGGTTTGAGCAGTGGTTTATTGAGTGCACTACCGACGAGGAGCACCAGTGCAAATGCGCCATTGTAGAGCGCGTATTCGATCATGAGCCATACGGGATCTCGAAGACTCAGTGTTGAGATACCAAATACCAGCACGGATCCTCCTGAAATGAGGGAAAAAAGTGGTATCCGTTTGTCACGTACGAGCGATGTAGCGAGTGCTGCCGCGGTTCCAACTACAAGCAGGATCGTACCGACAAAGAACCCTACAAATTCCGTTCCAAAAAAAAAGAGTGTGATAGGGCCAAATTCAATAGCACAGGAAATCAAAAAACTTTTGAGAGCCATAGAAGCTATTGCTGTGCATCCGCAACATACCATTTCCAGTCGCGTATCTCGGGCATATCTTCGCCATGCTCTTTGATGTACTGTTTATGCTCGACAAGTTTATCCTGCATCATTTGTTTTAGGTAGTCCCCTTTAGTGCCAAGCTGCGGTAGTCGCTCGATCGCATCTTGGACCAAATGAAAACGGTCGAGATCATTGAGTACTGTCATGTCAAATGCGGTTGTGATGGTACCTTCTTCTTTGTACCCGCGTGCATGGATGTTTCGGTGATTTGCACGTCGATACGTGAGTCGATGTATCAACATAGGATATCCATGGAAAGCAAAAATCACTGGTTTGTCTTTGGTAAAAATAGATTCAAAATCTTTTTCATTGAGCCCGTGTGGATGCTCTTCTTGTGGTTGGAGTTTCATAAGGTCAACCACGTTTACAACACGAACTTTTAGATTCGGTACGTGTTCTCGGAGAATCGTCACTGCGGCCAATGTTTCAAGTGTCGGTACATCACCTGCGCAGGCCATGACTATGTCCGGCTCGCTCTCTTGATCATTGCTTGCCCATTGCCAGATACTGATGCCCTCGGTGCAGTGCTTTATGGCTGCATCAATATTGAGCCATTGTGGGGCAGGGTGCTTGCCTGCAACGACCACGTTGACGTAGTGACGGCTACGCAAACAGTGATCAGTGACCGAGAGGAGACAGTTTGCATCCGGTGGTAGGTACACACGAATAATTTCTGATTTCTTATTGACCACATGGTCAATAAAGCCGGGGTCTTGGTGCGTAAAACCATTGTGGTCCTGGCGCCACACATGTGACGCTAGCAGGTAGTTGAGTGAAGCAATTTTGTGGCGCCATGGAAGCTCTGACGTAATCTTGAGCCACTTGGCGTGCTGATTGAACATCGAGTCCACTATGTGAATGAACGCTTCATAACAGTTGTAGAGACCGTGTCTACCGGTCAAGAGATATCCTTCAAGCCAGCCCTGACACTGATGCTCTGATAGCATTTCCATGACGCGACCATTGGGCGATAGAAATTCATCTGCGTCCATACGGTTGCCCATCCATTGTCTGTTCGTGACTTCAAATACTGACTCGAGACCATTTGAAAGTGTTTCATCGGGTCCAAAAATACGAAAGTTTTTTTGTGACTCATTGAGTTTCGTCACATCGCGGAGGAATACGCCCATCACGTGAGTGTCTCCCTTTTTTACAACACCCGGCGCGGGTACATCGACTGCATAGTCACGGAAGTCAGGCATTTGGAGGTCGCGAAGAAGCCCGCCACCATTGGCGTGAGGGTTCGCTCCCATGCGACGATCGCCTGTTGGGGCTAGTTCAGCGAGTTCAGGTATCAGTCGACCGTCAACATCAAACAGCTCTTCTGGACGGTAGCTTTTGAGCCACTCCTCAAGTTGGATCAAATTTTCAGGTTTGTTGGGAAGATCGGAGAGTGGCACTTGGTGCGCACGGAACGTATTCTCGTTTAGTTTTCCACCGACCACTTTTGGCCCTGTCCACCCTTTAGGTGATCGTAGTACGATCATGGGCCAGCGTGGTCGTTCGGTACTTCCTTCTTCGCGTGCCTTTCGATGGATCTCTTGGATTTCCTCCGTAATAGTATCCAGTGTTGCTGCCATTTGCTGGTGCATGTACTGTGGGTCATCTCCTTCAACAAAATACGGGGTCCATCCATAGCCGCGGAATAGTTGCTCGAGTTCATCGTGTGAAATACGAGCGAGGATTGTTGGGTTCGCAATCTTGTAACCATTGAGATGCAAAATGGGGAGCACGACGCCGTCTGTTGCAGGATTTAGAAATTTGTTTGAGTGCCATGCGGTTGCCAGCGGCCCGGTCTCTGCTTCGCCGTCACCCACGACACACGCAACGACGAGATCGGGGTTATCAAATGCTGCACCAAAGGCATGGCTCAAGGAGTATCCGAGCTCTCCGCCCTCATGTATGGAGCCAGGACACTCAGGCGACACGTGACTTGCAATACCACCGGGAAATGAAAAACGCTGAAAGAGCCGTTTCATGCCGGCCTCATTTTGGCTAATGTTTGGATAGATTTCGCTATAGGTGCCTTCAAGGTAGGTGTTCGCAACAAGTGCGGGGCCACCATGTCCGGGTCCCGATATGTAAATCGTGTTGAGGTGATACTTTTTTATGATGCGATTGAGGTGCGCATAGATAAAGTTTTGACCAGGTGTTGTTCCCCAATGCCCGAGTAGGATTGGTTTTATGTGCTCTAGTTTGAGAGGCTCCTTGAGTAGAGGGTTTTCTTTCAGGTAAATTTGTCCAACGGAGAGAAAGTTTGCGGCGCGCCAATATGCGTCGATGCGTGCGAGCATTTCGTCTGACAGTGTGTTGTGTGTGGTTTGCATAAATTGGTTTTTAATATATTACTGGCTTGATGCGGCATAAATACGTGCTGTGTCGCTTGCAATCATGTGTTCCTCATCGGTTGCGATGACGTATATCGTTACGGGTTTATCAGCTACAGAAATAACCAATGCCCCCGCATTATTTTTTTCTGCATCAATAGCGATACCAAGAAAGACAAGGTTTTCACAGATGCGACTTCGCACTTTTGGCGCTCGCATACCGATACCGCCACTAAATACTAAGGTGTCGATGCCTCCCATGGCTGCGGCATATGCGCCGATGGTTTTTTGTATGTGGTAGCAAAATACATCTATCGCTTCTCTTGAGCGTATGTCCGTTGCTTCTTGGTCTAACAGCTGGCGCATATCCGCGCTCGTCTCCGACATACCAAGGAGCCCAGAACGTTCGGTGAGGAGCGTGCTCAAGTCTTGCGCTGACATTTTTTCTGTTTCGAGAAAGTAGTTGACGATACCGGGGTCGATGCTACCGGAGCGGGTGCTCATGGGTATGCCTGAGGCGGGCGAAAAACCCATAGTAGTGTCGACCACAGCTCCCTTGCTCACAGCCGCGAGACTGGCACCATTTCCCAGGTGTGCGAGGACTACGCGACTCTCTGCTACTGCAGCGCCTCCTATTTCATGGAGGCGCTGCATCAAAAACTGATAGGAAATTCCATGGAAACCATACGCACGAAGACCTTTTGATTCATGTGAGCGGGGAATAGGGATGATCTGCGCTTTGCGTGGTAGGTCATGATGAAATGCAGTATCAAAACACGCCACTTGTGGTACGTGTGGAAATGTCTGTTGCAGTGCTTCAATAAGCGCGATTTCAGCAGGGAGGTGGTTCGGTGCGAAATGGGTGAGCTGCCGTATATCCTCTATGACGGTAGGTGTAATCACTATCGATGCGGCGTGTGTTGCACCGCCATGTACGATGCGGTGACCAATAGCAACAATCGTGTACGGTGCAAGATGCTCTTTGAGTAGCGAGATAAAGATCGGGAGAGCGATCGAAAGATTTGCGGCATCCACCGGTTGCGGTTGCGGTGACTCAGTTTCGGCACTTTGTATAGAAAATGTGGTGTGTTCAAGGCCGATATTTTCCATGCAACCCCACAAAATTTTCTTGGGTTCAGTGCCTGCCTCAAATAGGCCAAATTTTATACTCGAAGAACCTGCGTTTATGGTGAGGATATGTTCCATGACAGTCTGTCGTACCCTATGACAGTAGCATAGGGATGCATCTCTGTCTGAGTAGACTGTGGAGTTATATTGATTGACAAAATACTATATTCGGCGCTTAATGTAGTCGGATCAATTTTTGAGCGACACCCCAGGCATCCCGTTTGGGTTACGTCGCTCAGTGGAGGAAGTTATGACGCTTGCACCAGTGCGCGTTTCTGCATCAATTAAAAACGTCACCGAAGAGCTTTCTGCTTCTAAACAAATCATAATCTCGGCTGATTTTGAAGTGTTATTTCGGCACGAAGCCACTCGACCGAGCCAAGTGGATTTTGGTGCGGTCATGCAAGCATTCCTACATGGCGAGTGGAAATTATGCTACATGGATGTCGATGATGGTTACCACTTGTTGCAGAAAGAACTGAACGGGCATGTCTTTCATGTACGAGTCTGCGGTGCGCAAGATGTCTATACATTGACTGGCATTCGCGGGATTCGCTATTTTGAGGTGTTAACCGCAATACTGCGTGCTAGTGCACTTAAGGAGCGTGCATGGAATAGGGTATTGCTACGGACTCCACAACTGCTTTCGTTGTGCTGTCTTGGGATTTTGGTAAACGCCGGAGTATTTTACTTCCTGAACGGTACTCCACCATGGTGGAGTGTGGTCGGCCTGTCGGTTGTCGGCCTTGTGTTACTCAATTTGCCGAATAGACGCTCCAGAGCTGCTTTGTACAAGGCCGAGCTCAGTCGAGCTCAGTACATTATCCAAGCCTGCTCTTGAGATGCGGCCCCCGCCATACTGGACGGGGGCTTTTTTTGTTATACTCTTCATATGAAACAGCAGGTGTTTGTGGTGCATGGAGGGGAAGCTTTTGATACGTATGAAAAATATCTCACCTATCTTGAGAGTTATGAAATAGATTTTGACGTGCCTAAGACGATGGGTTGGAAAGACAACTTGGCGGAAGATCTGGGTGAGGACTACGAGGTCATACGACCAAGCATGCCGTCTCCAAAAAATGCTAAGTACTTCGAGTGGAAAATGTGGTTTGAAAAATATATTCCACATCTTCGTGACGGCGTGATTTTTGTAGGGCATTCATTGGGTGGTATTTTTCTGGCAAAGTATCTCTCTGAACACCATTTGCCACGGGATATACGGGCAACGATACTGGTTGCGGCTCCTTATGATGACAGTGATCGATCATACGGCTACTCATTGGCAGATTTTGCAGTGCCGCCCACCATGGAAAAATGTACTGCGCAAGGGGGAGAGCTGTATCTCATACATAGTAGTGACGATCCTGTCGTACCGTACGCTGATCTTGGAAAATACACACAAGCGCTTCCGTTTGCGACCCCAATAGTATTTGATGATCGCGGTCATTTCAATCAAGAACAGTTTCCTGAAATAGTTGAACTCATCCAGAATCTTTCTGACGTATGAGCACAAAAGAGTTTGCCCGTGGACTACGACACTTGCGAAAAGATACTGCGCTTGCGGCAGTTACTGCTCGTCATCCAAAACCAGATATTGGAAAAAATGGTGATCCGTATGAGGCGCTCTGCCGGTCCATTATCTACCAGCAGCTTTCAGGGAAAGCAGCGGGTACGATCCACGGACGCTTTGTCGCACTCTTTCCGGATCAAAAACCTGTGCCGCAAGCACTTTTGAAAAAGCGTCGTGAGACCTTGCGAAAATGTGGACTTTCAAATCAAAAGACAGACTATCTCTACGATCTCGCTCGCAAGTTTAATGAAGGGTTTATCACTCCCGACAAATTCACCGAGATGACGGATGAAGAGATACGAGAGCACTTGATAGCGGTGAAGGGGATCGGTGTATGGACTGCCGATATGTTTTTGATGTTTACCCTGGGACGCACCAATGTGCTGCCGACACTTGATTTAGGAATTAAAAAAGGCTTTCAGAAACTTTTTAAACTTCGCGCATTGCCGGATGATAAAAAGATGCAAAAGCTTGCGAAAGACTGGCACCCATACTGCTCGGTCGCGTCATGGTACCTCTGGCGCCTTGCAGATGAGGGCAATCCAAACCGCCCATAGCTTTACCAAGGGCTGCCCTTGGTAAAAAAACTCGCGACCCCGCAGGGCGACTTGGTGGAAAGGCACCGTATGAAGTATTCTATGAGTTAACAGGTGTTGCACTTCAGGTTGGAATCTACCGCTTTTGATATTGACAATATATTGTCTGTTATGGTATAATATATCGCAGGTAGTTTAACTTTTAACCATTTTAGATCCAAGGAGTTCATCAATGACCATTCCGGTCTCGCTTATTTACAATAAGGTTTGCTGGGTGGGCGGGAAAGCTTTTCCCACCACTCCGCAGTCCATGACGCTACCGACCGCCGTCAAGATGTTGATCGAACAAGACCAGTGGGGAGGTCGACTGTCCGGCGTTATCGAGAGTGATGGGATGATTACCATCACTACTCGGACCCCAGGATGGAATGCAGTCGACGTTGTAAGCTATACCGGCGACGTCGAGGAGATGCGAGTTCTGGTAAGGTTCGCTGAGCTCCTCAACACTCTGCAAGAACCGAGGTTCTACTGGCCGAAGGTGTTCAAGCAGAGCTTTGGACCTCCTTCTCTGTACAAAGAGCAGAGCCGGAGGGCAATGGTGCTTGTAGTGCTCCTTGAGCACTACAAGGAATGCCAGGATTCCTTCCATGCTGCTTTAAAAATGGCGGAAGGGCTCGGCATCGATGATGTCGTTGCTGCACATGAGCTTGCTCGGTGTGGCGACTGCTCACTTATCGATGCGTTCCGGTTGGGGGCAACGATGGTTGACTAGCGAATTTTGGCTCACCCGATATGCCAATTAAACGGGAACCCCAAGCAATCTGGCTTGGGGTTTTATGCACTTAGTACGTACTGTACGTACTAAAAACCACTTGGAGACCGGACCTCCAAGTTGTTTTTATGTTTCCAAGGCCGGACCTTGGAAATTACTATAATGAACACTCAAAGTTTGTGCATTTCAATAGAACGGATCGCTCGATAGAAATCACGGATTCAAATGTAACGGAATTTACATAGATCTACACGGCACTGTCAGTATCAATCAGTGATTGAATGTAGGGATTAAAATGCCCCTTATACTTTTCTTGAAAATGCTTGTCTAACCATTCTTCACTGGTTATATGTTTTCGACATTGAGGCGCACCACACTGACACTCCGATTTGAGTGGATAGGTCTCACCGTCGCGTAGTCGAAGGTTAGTTCTTCACCCGCCAAGATGTCACGGCGTGCCGTAAGGGGCCAGCCATTGGTAAACCACAGGTTTGGGTCACATGAGTGATTGAGAAATGCATCCTCTTTATCATCGTCGGATGCGAGTTGTACCCACTTGTGATCTTTATCGAAATGGATTGCTGTCTCTGGTTCATACAGTCCTTCTGCAAAACCTTTTTCAAATTCAGCATTTGGGACAATAACGCCACCGCCCCACATAACGACAGTCTCACCTTTTTGAATGGGTGCTTTTGCAAATGATCCTTTGCCACTCACTCCAGACACTCGTATTTCTACTCTAGGATCAAGCCAGTTATCTTTTGGTATTAAAGACATACATGTTTAACAATGCGTAGAAGGCAAGTCTCCAAGCGTTTTGTCTATTTCGAAGATTACCCTTGGAAATTAGAGGACTTCTTTTTCTCTTCGTCTACTACCGCAAAGCGTTCGTCAATGCGAGAGTATGTGAGATTCACAACTGTCATGAAGCTAGAAAGTGCGAAGATTATTTGTACATTATCGTGCCAATGAAGTATGTTAGTATGCCAGTACAAAGTATGCTCATTCCTAAAAGAATGAAAATTTTAATCCATGGATACAGAATGATTATGTCAATGTTTCCGTTCTTGAACTGCTCATAATTACCTGTTATTGATGTATCGGCTGTCTTATGTGCACTTATTATTTCCAAAGCATTCTTTATATTTCTCGTGCCATTTAATTGTACAAATTGATATGTGCCATCACCATACAGTGTTCCCAAGACAAAACCTTCTGGGAATAATTTTGTGACTGTGGTATTTCCCGGGTAAGGATCAAGACTTGCTATAAACGGTTCTTGTAAAGAGAAATCATGTGATTGCCTCATTCTAATAGCATTTTTTAAATGCGGGAAAATATCTACCCATAATTCCTGCTGCTTCATTAGAGACGGCTTGCCAATATAAAATGCCTTCACTCCTCCTCTTGCTAGTATATAGGAATTAATTTTATCTAATGAAGTGATTGGTATTGGATTGAACTTTGTCCAATCTACTCGCTCTAGATTAGTCATTTAAAAAATATTAAATTTAAGTAATACCTATTATATCTCATCCTCTACAACGGCAAAGCGTTCGTCGATGCGAGAGAGGTCACGAGGGAACATGCAGGCTTCGCGGACGTTTTTGAGACCTAAAATCTGCATGGTCATGCGCTCGGCGCCAAAGGCAAACCCTCCTTCAGGTGGCGCACCATATTTAAATGCATCGAGAAACATCTTGATCTTGCCCTCATCCATACCCCAAATCTCTACGTGCTTTTTGAGTTGCTCGTAGTCATTGATACGACGACCTCCTGAAAGCCACTCGATACCGCGACACAGAAGATCTATGCCTTCGTTCACCTCAGGATCTGCAGGATTAGGGTACACATAAAATGCTCTCTTGCGGGTAGGGTATCCGTACACAAAGACAAAGTCAGAGCCCGTTTCGTTTTTCACTATCTCGCAGATCGCACGTTCATCCTCAGGATTTAAATCCTTTTCACCACGTACATCTTTGCCAGTCACTGCAAAAATCTTTTCTTGTGCTTCTTTAAGCGAAAGTGTGGGCGTCTTTTCAGTCATGGTCGGAAGTGTGGCAGAGAGTAGTGTGAGTTCTGCAGTGCAGCGTTCACCGACAGCTTTCAAGATATAGCGCACGGTCGCTTCTGCCATATCACGCACGTCAGTCCATGAGTCGATAAAGCCCATCTCCGCGTCGAGTGAGACGATTTCGGTTAGGTGTCGCGTGGTCACACTTGGTTCTGCGCGGAAGATTTTGTTGACGGAGAAGACACGCTCAAATGCGGTCATCACGATCTGCTTATAGAGTTGCGGGCTTTGGGTCAGATATGCTTTTTGATCAAAGTATTTTATTTCAAATACTTCCGCACCCCCTTCCGCTGTTGCGGGAGTGATGCATGGCGCTTGAAATTCGACAAATTCTTGTGACTTTAAAAATTCACGGAAAGAGTCGATGATAACCGCCTGCACTTTAAACACTGCTTGTACCGAAGCGTGACGCAGCGTAAGTGCGCGGTGATCGAGCTGTGTGGGGAGTTCAACATCGAGAACATCCTTGCTCATGTCGAAAGGAAGGGTCGCAGCCCGTGCAAGAACGCGTACTTCATGTGCCTCAATTTCGACAGTTCCTGAAGCAATCTTAGGATTCACGAGTTTTTCTGGTCGCGCATTGACCTTGCCCACGATTTCAACCACGTCTTCATTTTTGAGTGTCGATGCAACCGCATGAGCCTCAGTCGAGACCTGTGGAATAAACACCACCTGTAGGAGACCTCCGCGATCGCGAATATCGATAAAGATAAGCTTGCCATGGTCACGACGCACATGCACCCATCCCTTTACAAGGACTTCTTCGCCAATGTGTTCTGTGGTGTGTTTTGTTAATACGCGCTCCATAGGATGAATATGATAAGTAATGCACTGTATCCTAGCATAAATTGGATCTTAGAAAAGGTAAATTTAGATCATTTGATCGTACGGTATACTTTGGGCGTGGACACCGTCACTCATACGCGCACGTGATTGTAATTTAACTTTTTCTATGTGGAAATGGGTTAGAGTAGTGCGACGAAAATCGCGACGGAAAAGGAAACAACCTTCGCGGCATTATCTTGAACACAGAGAGCAAGCTCGCGCATTTGTTCATGAACGCCTCCATGCCATGAATGTGCATTACGGATTTGAGTATAAAAAAGTAGCGATACGTGATCAAAAAAGACGATGGGGTAGTTGTTCAAAGAGTGGCAACCTCAATTTTAACTATCGTATATTGTTCCTTCCGCCACATCTTGCGGACTACATCATTGTGCACGAGCTCTGCCATCTAAAAGAATTTAATCATGGCAAAAATTTTTGGACGCTTGTAGGGCAAGCTGTGCCTGTGTACGAATCACATAAACAGGAACTTCGCCGCACGGTCGTCAAAAGAGGGGTAGTCATTCAAATGCCATAATAAAAAATCGACACCTTATTTTAGGTGTCGAAGAAAACAAGTTTGTCGTCCTCTTGTGCTGCTACCTCTTCGTTTGTCGCTAAGAGTTTCTGTGCTGCTAGGAACTCTTTCGGAGGTCTGATGTTGCAGTACATGTAATGCGACAATGTGGAGTCGCTTGCCCACCGTAACGCGAATTGCATTCCGGTGGCGCTTAAAAGATACTTTTGTCCACCTTTGCCTGGCGGGATCTGCAATATCTCGTCCAGGTGACCGGCTCGAAACAAGTTATCAAAAACATCCTGAGTGACTCGCAGCGCAAGCAACAAAATACTTTGATGTTCGCAGGAGCTAATTCGTTCGTCAGGAAGAAATGTCCCTGTGCAGGAGATTTTATAGATTTTTATGAAGGGATATTGCCTTGAAGCTCCTCGATCTAGAATGCGGACTATGGTTCCTTCCGCCGTCGACGGACGGGGGCATAGTAACGCCATAGCAATGTCAGTACGCGCAATTGTTACGCGTGTTCCTGGCTTGTATGCGACGTCCAGGTTCTTAAAAGCTTTATTACGCATCAATGCACCTCTCCAAAAGATATTTCTACAAGTCTGGACAAGATACTAACATAGTTGCATAATATCCGCCACAGACTTTTGCACTCTTATGAATGTACCCGAAAATATGCTGCTTGTTGATAAACCAAAAGGCATTACGTCTTTTGATGTCATTCGCCGTTTGCGAGTCGAGCTGGGGATTCGGAAAATGGGGCACGCGGGCACGCTTGATCCATTGGCTTCTGGGCTCATGATCATTGGGATCAATGAAGGGACCAAAAAACTCAACGACTATTTAAAATTGCCAAAGACGTATGAGGTCGTGGTGCGTGTCGGAGAGCGTAGATCAACCGGAGACATGGAAGGAGAGATTCTTGAAGAAGAAATTGTTGAAAAGCTTGATGCGGTGGACGTGCAAAGTGCACTGGAGTCCATGGTGGGGACGCTTTCACTCCCAGTACCGATTTATTCTGCTGTAAAGCGCGGCGGTGTGCCGCTCTATAAAAAAGCACGGACGGGAAAAGAGATCGCATATATCCCAATGCGCGATATGGAAGTACGAGGTTTTGAGTTAAAAAATGTTGAGGTCGAAAATGGACGAGCGCACATTTTGCTTTCGTGGGATGTAGCAAGTGGTGTCTATATCCGCTCGCTGGCAGAAGCATTGGGCAGGCGACTTGGGTATCCTGCAACCACTGAGGATTTGCGCCGCACAAAAATTGGCGCTTTTTCAGTCGTTGACGCTAGGAAAATTTAACTTGGAAGCCGGACTTCCAAGTAGACCTGGTGATGTAGCTATAAATATAGCCGGTTGCGCCATAGATAGTTTTGTTCTAGACTGCCCGCAGATTTTGTGGAGGTTAAGATGAATACTAGGGTTGCGATTATCGTGCTCTGCGCCATCGTCTGGATGGGGACGAGTGGAGTTATTGCGTTTGCAAAGGATGGCATACTACAATTTTTTGCTTTTATTTTTGCAGTCGCCTGCACGTGTGTTGTTGGAGTTGTTTTCCTAAGAATTCTCGAGATTGATGAGGAAAAGGCTAAGTAATATGCTTAGCCTTTTTATTTTAACAAAACACTTAGTTAATCTTTTGAGCCTTAAGCTCAGCAATACGTGCTTCCATTTCCGCAATTTCAGCTTGCTTGTCACTAGTGTCATTTGCTGCCTGCAATCCAGAAATTTCGATTTTTAATATTTCTATTTGTCCTTCAATTTCAGGAATTGTAGCTTCGCTGAGTTTGAACCGTTTTTTTAGTTCCACTTTTGGCATTTCTCTTCGTGCTCCGAATCCCATACCTATTATTTCAAAAGTTCTTCTACCACCGCTTTTACATCGCCACCGTCTGCTTTACCCTTGAGATCTTTCATGAGTGAGCCCACGAGCATACCCATTTTACTTTTATCAATGGCACCAAGTTCAGCAATCTTTGCCTCTGCGATTTTCCTAATTTCCTCGCGACTCATCATGGTGGGGAGGTATGTCACAAGTACCGCAAGTTCTTCTTGCTCGGTGTCTGCGAGGTCTTGTCTGCCGCCCGAAACAAATTGCTCGATAGAATCCTTGCGCTGCTTTGCGAGACGTGAAATGACCTTGAGCACCTCCTCGTCTTGCAACATATCCTGTGGTTTTTTACCGGTTGCAACTAGTTCGTTGGTAAATGAGGTGAGCATGCCGCGCACTGTACGGAGTTTTACTTCGTCTTTTGCCTTGAGCGCCTCTTTAAGCTGGCCTTTGATGGTTTCGTGAAGTGTCATATATAAGATTGCTATAGCTCCATAGTATCACTAGTCTGATATTTGAAAAGAAATATTGGCTTCGTCCGGTGGCGAAGCGACTCACGCTATTTCGCGAAATGAAACGGTAATACCTTCATCCTTGCAGCCACGCGCAATAGCGTATTTTGCTGCATGGATATCGGTAGCATAGACACGTACTTCTTGGTGCGAGGCATTGTCGCGTATCGAAAGAAGCATGCTGCCGTCGGAAACCGTGATTTTCACACGACGATTGCCACGCGCAGATGGTAGTCCTGCTTTAATAAAACCAGGCGATATCTTGGTTACGTTGGGACAGCGGTTTGCTATGTCACAGATTTTTGCTGCGGCTGGTATAAGGGAAGTATGACTTCCTGTATATTTGCCGCCTGATCGGGAGTCTTTAGACATATGTTGCAGTTGTACAATGTCATAGAAAGTAGAAAACGCAAGTGCTGTGCATAAAGCTATTTTATAATATGGTACGCTGTAGGGGGTATGGAAACACTATTATTGCTTCTTGTCGGTGTACTCGTCCTTGGTATTGGGGCGGTTTTGTACGTACTCATTGGGCAGAAGAATGCTCCAAAAAAAGATGATGGGCAGGGGATGCTCCTTTTGCAACAGCAACTACAGGAGCTCACGCGGACGCTCAATGACCGTATGGGGGAGAGCAACAAATCAATGCACGAGTCGGTGAAGATGCAGTTTAATGAATCACAAAAACTGATACGTGATATCAACAAAGAGGTCAATGAGCAACTGATGCATGTGGTGAAGGGGGTGAGTGAGGTGTCAGAATCTTCAAAGCAAGTGTTTTCGGTTGCAGAGCAACTGCAGAGTTTGGAAAAGGTTCTTAAACATCAAAAGCAGCGGGGAAATCTTGGTGAAGCATCACTCCAGCTTGCACTTGAAAACATGCTTCCGGCAACGGCATTTAAAATGCAGTACATGTTTCCGGGTGGGGAAACGGTTGATGCCGTGATTCACACCAAAGACGGCATGATCCCGGTTGATGCAAAGTTTTCCCTTGACAACTATCGGAGGCTTGTTGATGAGACCGACGATATTCGACGCGATGAATTGGAAAAAGAATTTAAAAATGATCTCAAGAAGCGCATCGACGAAACCGCAAAATACATCCGTCCAAAAGACGGGACATTGCCATTTGCCTTTATGTATATTCCTGCAGAAGCAATCTACTACGACCTTCTGGTCAATGAAGTGGGGTCAGTGAAAGTGAATACACGCTCGCTCATAGACTATGCATATAAAGATCGGAACGTGATCATCGTCTCGCCAACGACGTTTGCAGCGTATCTCCAGTCGGTCCTCTATGGCTTTCGCGCATTTAAAATTGAAGAATCAGCAAAACAAATTGGCGTACAGGTTGAAGCACTCTCGCGACACCTCAAAGCGTATGATGATTATTTTAAAAAAGTGGGGAATGCGCTTGGCACAACCGTGAATCACTACAATACCGCGCAAAAGGAGCTCGGAAAGATCGATAAAGATGTGACCCGGATCACCGGTGCATCAATGGAAATTGGTCAGCTTTCAATCGAAAAACCACAGGTGGAGGAGTAGGTACGATGGGTGAGGGGAAAGTTTCAAATATTGTTTTTTCATAAAAGTGTGATATAGTTTTATTAGTTTCTGCTTAGGACAATATGTTGTTCCTCAAAATAAGGTGCTACTCACATGCTCAATCCAATTGCGGTTGTCCACGCTGTTACTGGCGCAAGGACTTCTTATGCACTGATACAGTGTATTGTTGGCTTAAAAAAGAAAGTAAGTTGCACGCTCTATTGTGTCGGCGGCAATACTCGGCGCATTTTTAGTCGGGATGATATTTATTTTAGCGAGCTGCCTGATGTGCAGGATGCAACAGCGGTGGAGGAATTGGCAGGACTGTATAGGCGTAACGCTTACAACGTCCTGCTGGCAGATGTAAGTAATAAGGATGAAATGCAATATCAGTTGCTGTTCCTCAGAGCTGCACAAGCGGCGGGTATTGGGATCATATGTTTCGAGGTTGAGGCCGGTGGGCATTCTCAACTTACCGACGTGGTACCCCATGTCCTGTGGGTAAGTACGAAGGAAGAAGAAAAAAATGCGAAAGCCCATTTTGCTTCTCTTCCAAATGGTTCAGAGGTCAAAGTGGTGGTATTACCACGGTCGCCTGTCACTCTTTCAGTTGCACTAGATAATACTTTGTTTATGTACACCGATTGACCCGTAAATGCCTTCGGAACTCGTTCCGGGGGCTTTTTCTATGCTCCGATGCAGATGGTTGCACTTTTGGGGGTTTTCTTGTACTATGCGGGGTCTATGGCAAAGAAAGCCCCAATATCAGCCGAAAAAGAGATTGCCGTCATCGAGACCGGTGGCAAGCAATATGTCGTGTCGGTGGGTGATACGCTCGAAGTTGAGATTCTTTCTCCTCTAGGCGAACTCAAAGAGGGAGATGCAGTAACTTTTGATAAAGTACTCCTTGTTGATAATGGCAAAGATACGACGATCGGCACTCCCTATATTGCAGGAGCAAAAGTTACTGCAAAGTATGTTGCCGATATCAAGGGAGAAAAGCTCACTATTGTGCGATTTAAAGCTAAGAGTAACCGAGATCGACGCGTAGGGCACCGACAGAAATATAGTAAGGTGACTATCGAAGCCTTCAAGTAAAGAACATTAAAACCCCTCATCTACGAGGGGTTTTAATGTGTTTGTAAAAATGTATTAAGATAAAAAATACCCCGAGCTCGCGCTCGGGGTTTGTCGTTTAGCGACTCATCGCTTGGCTTTGGTAGGTCGGACGGTGACCACCATTACTCTGTTGCTTCAGTTTATGGTCTTTCAAGCATATACTCTGTTCTCGCCAAAAGAGAGCAATGAGACGCTTCTCACGACTCTTAATTACACCCAAATAAAGCATAAGTGCCTGACGTGCAAAAGGATCTTGTGTCTCTTGAACCTTTCGGCTACACATTTCCTCGAGATATGCAGGTTTCATGCGCCGAAGCGCTTTGGTGCAGTGCTGACATCTCTCTTCGTGTATGTGTGTACGAAGCCGAGCAGTCACCTCCGGAGCGGTGAGTTCATGACAGTCGGGGAAGTGTATGCAATGTCGTGTATGCGTCACGGTACCCCCTTAACAAAAAACGGCCCAAAAACTGCGGGTCCACGGAAAAGGGTACACCTGAAGTCTTTTGCCGTCAAAGAATGCGGGTGTATCTAGGAGTGCCGGGAGCGGTTTTGGAGCGCGCTTTTAATGGTCTCGGCGTCAGCATACTCGAGTTCACTGCCCGTCGAAAGTCCACGTCCGAGGATGGATATTGTGAGGTTGTGGGAGGTTGCGAGCGGTCCAAGCTCAGCTTCGACATAGCGGGCAGTATTTTCTCCATCCGGATTAACCGAAAAAGCCAAAATCACTTCAGTGAGTCCTTGCTCAATGCGTTTTGCGACGATCGCTTTAAGCGCTGGACCACGTGTTTTGCTTGTATGATGCTGATCAAGGAGTGGTATGGTGCCACCCAACACAAAATAAAAACCCTTATATATCTGTGCTCGTTCGACGGGAAGTATGTCTTGGTCGCGCTCAACGATGAGGAGTTGGGAAGGGTCGCGGTCGGTGCTACAAATGTCACATAGTGTCTCGCCGTGGTCAGGAGTGTAGTGTCGAAAACAGAGTGCACATTCGTGCATGCCGTTTCTCACTTCCTTGATCAAGGAAGCCAGTGTGTCGATGTAGCTCCTATCTTGTGCGAGGAGGTGATAGGTAAAACGCTGTGCTTGGCGCGGACCAATGCCCGGAAATTTTTGAAACAGTTCAGTGAGTCGTTCAAGTGGAGACATGTGTAGTGATACTAGAAATCTTCATCGGCCCCCGCAGCAGCTCCCTGAAAATTGGACTTGGTATCGAGCGGGAGGAAGGTGGTACGTTTGTCATCAAAGTAGAGTTCAATTTTTCCGGTAGGTCCATTGCGGTGTTTTTCAATCATAATTTCGGCGATATTTGGTTTGTCTGAGTTTGGATTTACCTTATCTTCGCGGTGGATGAACATCACGACGTCTGCATCCTGCTCGATCGAACCAGAGTCGCGAAGGTCTGACAGTCGTGGCTTCCCACCACGCTGTTCTACCGCGCGCGAAAGCTGCGAAAGAGCAATGACGGGTACATTGAGCTCACGCGCGAGGTTTTTGAGCGAGCGAGAAATCTCGGTCACCTGCTGCACCATCGAGTCGCTCGAGCGAGTTTGTGTTGGCATCATGAGCTGGAGATAATCAACAACAATAATGTCGAGGCCGTGCTCATTTTTCAGCCTGCGTGCCGCCGAACGCATCTTGAGAATGTTGTTGCCCGGCTGGTCGTCGATATGAATCGGTGCTTCGCCGAGGCGTCCGAGGGCTTCCTGAACGAGAGCAAATTCGGAATCGGAACTCAATTTTCCGGTGCGTAGTTTCCACGCATCAACTTTTGCTTCGGCAGCGACCATGCGGTCGACAAGTTGCTGAGAACTCATTTCGAGAGAAAAGAATCCAACATGCGCTTTGTGTTGGACAGCAGCATTGCGAGCAATATCAAGCGCAAGCGTCGTCTTTCCCATACTAGGACGCGCAGCAAGAATAATGAGGTCTGATTTTTGAAAACCCGCAAGCAAGTTGTCGAGCGCTGGAAATCCTGATCGGACTCCGCGCAACTCTTCCGTTGAATTATGCAGTTTCTCCAATCGTTCCCATGCTTCGCCCAGTGTTTCTTTGAGTGCTACAAAACGCTGCGCGGTAGGGGATTGGGTGATTTGGTAGATGCGTTTTTCTGCCGCATCGAGGATGACATCAACATCTTCAGGATTTGAAAATCCCATCTCTGCGAGTTCATCTGCAGCACTGATGAGACTACGGAGCACAAACTTTTGCTGAACGAGGCTGGCATAGTATGTCGCGTTGCCGGCAGCCGGTACGACATCGATAAGTTCGGTCAAGTAACTAGAACCACCAACGCGATCGAGTGCTCCTTTTTCTGTGAGGGCATGTGATATTGAAAGGAGGTCAATTGGATTTCCCTTACTAAAAAGTCCTACAATGGCACGAAAAATATCGCGATGTTTTTCTGCATAAAACGATTCAGGGTATGTGGTAACGGTTACATCGTGGAGTGTGTCGGGTCGAAGAATGACAGCGCCCAAGAGCGCTCGCTCCGCATCGAGGTTGTGCGGTGGGGTACGTAGGCGCTTGGGAGTACCTGAAGTATTGCGAGAGTCATCGGCCATAGTGGCGACATTGTATCACGATGCACTTTTTGTAGCTCTGTTGGCTTTCGGTGCATAGCATGTGTATAGGAGATCTGTAGAAAAAGGCCAACATCTTTCGATGTTGGCCTGGATACATGCGCGAGTGACGGAAGCCCTAGCCTATTGAGCTCTCTCGTTGGTGAGGGTGTATACGCGATTTTTGTGCTTGTCCCGCACGGTCGCGTACTCAGACAACCAGTTGGTCGCCTCTTCCTCACTGAAAGCAAGATGGCCGTTGTCGATGAGTTCTTGAACGCATTCAGGGTGCATGACACGCATCGCTTCGATATCGATCCGCCCGTCCCAGTTGAAAGTCGGACTCGGAATGACATAGAAAGTGCGATCGCGTTCCCCGATACATGTCTTCTTGCCCCACGGCTGCGTCTTGAGATAGTCGAGCAAGGTGCAAGCGTTGATTGAGAGTTTTTTGGGCTGACGAACCCAAATGGTCGTGCAGCCGCGCTCGAGGGTAATACCCGCTACATGCCCAGCTTTACGCCATTTACCGTCCGATGAATCGTACCAGTCTCTCTTGCTGATGATGCTGCCTGGAGGTAGTCGAACCCCTTCGATAGCAGCCCCAGTACGAGGGTGGACATGAGTCTGCATGCGCCGCTCCTTATGGTTTGGAAATGTGCTGTACAGGTAACAATCTAGCATTGAGCACAACTAGACGTCAATGCAAACGGTTTTTTTAAAAAAGACTTTATATTAAGCCGATTTTGTGATTACGGTACCGTCTTCAGTATCTACAACAAGATAGCCGTGGTTATTGATCTGTTGGCGCAGGATATCGGCATCGGCCCAGCGTTTTTCGCTGCGGGCTTTTTCACGGTCTTTGATCAATGACTGAAGTTCGGGTGAAAGTGATTCGAGTGAGATGACGCCGAGATTGTGTGCAGCCTCATCATTTTCTTCGGATAGACCAAGGTTGAGTGTCGTATCGAAAAATCGGATGGTCGCTAGTTTGTCTTCGTCTGAAATATTTTTGTCCTTTACAAGTTGCCAGAGAAGTGCGATTGCGGCTGGTGTATCAAGGTCATTGTTGATCGCAGCAAAGAATTCCATCGTGTAGTTTTCATCAATCGTTCCCGGTGTCACATCTTTGAGATCTCCGTACACAAAACGGCGAAGTTTAAAGTGTGCCTGTTTTGCGCCATCGAGTGCTTCAAAGGTAAAATCCATCGGGGAAGAGTAGTGCCCGGTAAGGAGCCAGTAGCGATAGGCAAGCGGATCATATCCGTGCTCTACCAAGGTTTTCAAGTAGATTGCATTTCCAACAGACTTTCCAATACGCTTTTGATCCAATGTGATGAATGCATTATGCATCCAGTATTTCACATATGTTTTTCCCGTTGCCGCTTCTGCTTGGGCAATTTCGCCATTGTGGTGTGTAGCAATATGATCGATTCCGCCGGTATGAATGTCGATTTGGTTACCCAGAGTCGCAAATGCCATTGCAGTACACTCAATATGCCAACCGGGGAATCCTTTGCCCCAGGGACTCTCCCAGCCAAGTTCACCAAATTTCCAAACAGCAAAATCGGCAGGATGCTTCTTTTCAGGATTTGCCGCAACACGGGCACCTTCTTTAAGAGCTTCTAGGTTAATGTTGCCGAGTCTTCCATAGGTTGGAAAATGAGAAATATCAAAGTACACACCGTCGCTTGTGGTGTACGTGTATCCTTTCTGGTCGAGCTCCTTAACCAATGCAATTTCTTCATTGATGAAGTCACTGGCAGGCGTGTACTGTGTTGGCGGCATGATTCCGAGCGCATCCATATCTTGTTTGAATGCCTCACTGTAAATCTGCGCAATCTCTTTAACGGATGCCATCGTATGCGGTTTGCCCTCGCGTTTAATCGCGATTACCATCTTGTCTTCGCCGTCATCGCCATCGCCCGAGAGGTGGCCAAAGTCAGTGATGTTAATTGTATGGTTTACATCGTATCCATTGAGCAAAAGCGTACGCTTCAAGATATCTGAAAACACGTATGCGCGGAGATTTCCAATATGTGCAAAATCGTACGCCGTAGGGCCACAGGTGTAGATGGTGACTTGGTCCTTTGAAAGCGGTACAAACTCTTCAAGTTCGCGTGTGAGGGTGTTTTTAATATACAGCGGTGGTAGGTCGCTATCTTTTTTCTTAAAAGTTAGGAAAGACATAAAAATATGTTGATGTTCTGAAGACTGATTGTCTGTTTTTAAATATGTTCTTAAAAACTCAGAGGCGCGACGTCAAGCTAAAAAGAAATGAGGCGTATGGATTATACGATGAATTTCTTTTTAGCGCGGACAACAAAGCATATGAGTTTCTTTAGACATATTTATAACCAGTTTTTATGCTTGAAGTAAATAAAGAGTAAAGAAGCGGCAGCCGCCATAATACCAATAATTATCCAAAAACCGTAGGCGCCCCCCACAAAAGGCGTGTGTTCCGTATTCATACCAAACACGGACGAAATAAGGGTGAGTGGGTAGGTGACAAACGCCATGATGGTGAGCACTTTCATTGTCTCGTTCTGTTTCGTTGAAAGCAGAGAGTTGTTGGTATCGCGGAGTTCGTGGAGTGAATCGGTAAGGGTGCTCACACGTCGTGTGAGAAATTGGTAGTACGTTGCCAAGTCGCTCAAGTGTGACTCAAATTCATCGCCAAAAATGGTGATAAATTTTGGTTGCACTAATTCCAGTACTTCTTTGTGTGAAAAAAGTATTTGTTTGAACGTGATCAAGGTTTGGCTCAGGCGTGAAATCTCAAACACCATTTCTCGTTCGCGTTCTTCAAACATTTCTTGCTCGATAAATGCGAGGCGCGATTCTGTGTAGTCGAGTTTTGATGCAAGGCTGTCGTAGAGGGTTCCCATAAGTGCAATAAAGAGCGTTGCGCCGCTCACTCCCTTTGTCGCACGCTTTAGTGTTGAAAGAACTTCGAATTCCTTTCCAAAGGTATGGAGCGCGGTAATTTCTTCGTAGCGCACCGTAATCAGCGTCTTTTGGCTAATCAGAAACTTGATCTCATGCGTGCGCTCAATCTCTTTTTGTTTGACGACAGGAAAATCTATATTGATCTTTATCGTGTTCCCGGAAGCGGTACCTTCAGAGCGCGGTACCGGGGTCGTGAGGTCACCGAGGAGTTCTGGCGGAATATTGCACTCTTCCATGATGGCACGGACTTCTTCTGGTGAAGGTGTGAGGAGATCTATCCACGTCACGCCTGTGCCTTCATATTTTTGAATCATACCTACAGTGTACCACTCTAGACTTATGCTTTGTACATACGACTCTGTGTATGTAATAATGCGTGATACTTATGGATGAACAGACAATCGCAAAACCCGAAGGAGTCGTGATTTTGGAGACGGGGGAACGTACATCAGCGGGTGGTGGCTTGAAAAAATCATCACTATTAGGCTATGGCCTTGCATTCTTTTTTGCGGCAGCTGCATTTTTTTCAGGTATGCAGGTGGGAGCAGAAAGTAATCAATCTGCAAGTCTGGGATCGTTCTTGTTTTCATCAGCGGCTCCAAAGGAGGAGGTGCAACTGGATCTCTTCTGGAAAGTATGGCACACACTTGATGAACGTTTTGTAAGCTCAACAACGACGGATCCCCTGAGTGACGAAGCGCGTGTCTGGGGCGCAATCGAAGGATTGGTGAGCGCCTATGGTGATCCGTATACGGTCTTTTTTCCGCCCGAGGAAGCGGCTGCATTTGAGTCAGACATCGCGGGAGAGTTTGGTGGTGTGGGAATGGAAGTTGGGATGAAAGATAGCCTGATCACCGTTATCGCGCCACTACCGGAGTCACCTTCGGAAAAGGCGGGCATTCTTACGGGAGATGTGTTGGTGTCTATTGATGGCAAGTCGACCGAGCATATGAGTGTTGATGAAGCGGTCTCGCATATTCGTGGTGAGAAGGGGACATCGGTATCACTCACACTCTATAGAAAGGGTGCCGAAAAGCCCATTGAAGTTACTATTGTGCGCGATACCATTGTCATCCCGACCATAAAGACAGAAAGCAAAGACGGGGTATTTATGATTGCGCTCTACAATTTTTCTGCGATATCGGAGGCAAAGATGCAGGAAGCGTTGCGTGCATTTATGGAAAGCGGTAGCAAGAAGCTCATTTTGGATCTCCGAGGTAATCCTGGTGGGTTTCTTCAGAGTGCGGTTGGTATTGCGAGCTATTTCTTGCCAACCGGAAAAGTGATCGTACGAGAAAATTTTGGGACAGAGCAAGCGGAACAACTCTATCGAAGTTCAGGAAAAGATCTGCATAAGTATCGTGATTTTAAAACGGTGGTGTTGATTGATGGGGGTTCTGCCTCGGCTGCAGAAATTTTGGCGGGCGCTCTAAAAGAGCATGGTGTTGCAACACTGATTGGCCAGCATACATTTGGAAAAGGCTCAGTGCAGGAACTCATTGATCTACCCCATGGCGCTTCACTCAAAGTGACCATAGCCCGATGGCTCACTCCAAATGGCGTCTCAATTTCAAATGGTGGTTTGGCTCCAGATGTTGAGGTCGAGCGTACTCCCGAAGATCGTGAGGCAGAGAAAGACCCACAGATGGATGCTGCTCGCGAATATCTCAATCGCTAACCAAGCACTTCTTTTCTGATAGGAAAAGAAGTGCTTGGTTGCTGTTCGTTCGTTATTTCGTTATGATAGCGGGGTTATATGAAAGTACTCTTTTTGCAGAACGTTCCAAAGATAGGGAAGAAACACGAAGTCAAAGATGTGGCGGATGGTTTTGCGTACAACAATCTTATTCCTCGTAAGTTGGCGGTCCCTGCGACCGCGGAGCATGTGAAAAAGGCGCATGCGCAGCAAGCATCACAAAAAGAGCGAGGCGATAAAAAAGAGTCAACACTTCGGGGGCTTGCTGAGGACTCCGCGCTCAAACCCCTGGTTATTTTTGCTGCAGCAAATGAAAAGGGCCATCTTTTTAAGGGTGTGCACGTCTCTGATATTATCGCCGCCGTACACACTCGGTATGGTGTTGCACTTGAAGAGCGCGATATACTATTTTCTGGCGTTTTCAAAGATCTAGGTATGCAAACCATACTGGTGCAAACAGGAGGTTTTAAAGGGGAAGTCTCTATTAGTATAGAAGCAAAAAAATAGTATGGCAGACATCAAACACATTATTATTACCATCACAGGAAGTGTGATCCTGGTTGGTGCTATCGGTATGTGGGTCGGGTACAGTTCCGGAGAATTATCACTTTCGCCAAATAGTGATACATTCAACGACCAACTGCCAGGACCACTCTCACCGCCAGAAAATATTACTCAAGCATCAAATACACCAAACACTATGGATGAACAAAAAAAAGCAAATCCAACAGCAACCTTTCATACCTCAAAAGGAGATATTGTCCTTGAGCTCTATCAAGATGCTATGCCTATTACGGTTGGCAATTTCGTAAAGCTCGCAAAAGAGGGATTTTATAACAATACAAAGTTTCACCGTGTGATTGATGGCTTTATGATCCAGGGTGGAGATCCAAACTCCAAAGGTTCAAATCCTGCGGTATATGGTCAGGGTGGACCCGGATACACGATCGAAGACGAATTTGTCGCTGATCCGCGCCTCACCAATGTGAAGGGTACGATAGCGATGGCAAATACTGGTCAACCAAACTCAGGTGGTAGCCAATTCTTTATTAATACCGGAAACAATGTTGGTCTTGATTATGACAAGGAGCCAGCTGCAAGCAAGCATCCGGTGTTTGGACGGGTGATCCAGGGTATCGACATTGTCGATACTATTGGGAAAGTAGAGACGGGTGCTCGTGATGTACCTGTTGTGCCGGTTATTATTTCGGGTATTGAGATTCTAGAAAAATAACGTGGGGATAGAAAAAAACAAAAAGAGGCGCGATTCTTTTGGAATCACGCCTCTTTTTGTTTTTAGTAACGGGTAACGCCGTCCTCAGTGTGAATAATGCTGCCCGTGCTGTGGTATATTTCACTTGTTAACACCTAATATCATCTACATGTCAGTGATTAAGAAATTATTTTTTGCTCTATGTATACTGTCGATCAGTGTAATGCAGTGTGCACCGGTTGCGTTTGCAGCAACGACGTCATCAAATACATGGACGGTCGGCACAAACGTAAAAACTATTTCAAAAGTAGCGGTTCGAAAATCCGCCTCAACGGGCAGTGCACGACTCTGCACGCAGGATAAAAACGCCACTGGTACCTTGGCAGAAGGCCCAGTGACTGTTAGGCAATTAGTCTGGTGGAAAGTTGATTTCAGTAGCGGTTGTGATGGATGGGTGTATAAAGAGTATCTTAGATTTGTTTCTGCTCCGACCCCTGTGCCTACACCGGTTCCGGTACCAACACCAACAACCACACCACCTGTTCCAACACCAGTGCCTGTACCAGTACCGCCACCGCCTCCGGTTCCTACTCCAATACCAGTTCCGGTACCAACACCAACAACCACACCACCTGTTCCAACACCAGTACCAGTGCCTGTACCAACACCGACGACAACACCGGTCACCGGCAATGTACTTACGGTAGGAGTAGGCAAGCAGTATGCAAAGCCAAGTCAGGCCAATGTTGTTGCCAGAGACGGAGACACAGTGCTCATTGATGCCGGTACCTACACTGACGATTTTGCTGCATGGTATCAAAACAATCTGACATTAAAGGGCGTCGGTGGAAAAGCACACATGCGACGCAGCAATACGGGCGTCATACCGAATGGTAAAGCAATCTGGACTATTGGTGGAAACAACGTGACGGTCGATGGTATTGAGTTTTCAAATGCCAAGGTGCCTGACCTCAATGGGGCAGGTATTAGAGCAGAAGGAGGAGACCTTACCATCCTCAATTCGTACTTCCACGACAATGAGAACGGTATCCTCTCAGCACACAATCCCGAATCAGACATTGTGATCAAGAATAGTGAGTTTGACCGCAATGGCGTGGGGGGAAGTGGCGGTATCCATAACATCTATATTGGAGGTATAGCCTCGTTCACACTTGAAGACAGCTACATACACGCCGCTGTTGATCAAGGACAAATGGTGAAGAGTCGTGCCAAGAAGAACTTTATCCTCTATAACCGCATTACGGGAGAACAATCCAATGAGAGCTATGAAATCGATCTCTCAAACGGTGGTGAGTCATACATCATCGGCAACATTATCCAGAAGAGCCCAAATGCCGCCAATCGCAGCGCTATGATCTCATACGCAGCAGAAGGTGCCACGAACCCTTCGCAGATCCTCTATGTCATTAACAACACGTTTGTGAATGACACCGGGGTGAATACCACGCAGTTCGTTCGTGCCTCAGGTGCACCTACGGGCAAAGTGACGAACAATCTCTTTGTGGGTACTGGAAACCCTGTACCAAACGTAAGCCTCACCGCTTCAAACAACATCTTCACCAACACCCCTGGCTTTGTCTCACAGAGCACCTACGACTACCGGCTCACAAATACCTCTTCTGCGGTGAATGCGGGAGCAAATCCGGGATCCGTTGGTTCCATGAGTCTTGCGCCGACCAAGCAGTATGTGCATCCGTACGCAAGTCAGACACGCACTGCTGTAGGTGCTATAGATGTGGGTGCCTATGAGTACGGTTCTTTAGCACTTGAGACCACAGTGGGACAAGGTGTCGCGATTAAAAATACGCTAGCCGTAGGTTGGACTGGGGAAGAGGTAAGCTTGCTTCAGCGAACACTTGCGCGTTTAGGACATTTCAAGGGCAGTGTCACAGGGTACTTTGGCGCATTAACCGAAGCTGCAGTCAAAGATTTTCAAGCTGCAAACAACCTAGCATCGGTCGGTATTGTTGGACCAAAGACCAAGGCATTGTTGATGGAAGTTGCTCCGTAGGATTAGTAAAGTTCCAATATATTATCGCAAGATAATAAAAACACAAAAACAGGGCGATTCCAAAGGAATCGCCCTGTTTTTGTGTTGCTCATTGCTACATTATTTTTTCCAACAAACTTAGTCGACGTAGTCGTTTATCGGTGATCATATTGCTTGCTAGTTGGTTTGGGAATATGCCATCATACAGAACATCGCTCTCACCCGCTGGCAATACGTAGACGTTTCCGCTAGCGGCATCCATACCTTCACCCATAGTCAAAACAATCCTTATCCCTTCTTTTTTCATTCGCCCAATAAGAATATCAGTATCTGTGGTCAACCCAGGGAATTCCTCATCTGTTTTTTTTGCGCCTGTATAACTATATGGATCCATCCCTGGAAAAGGGAATACCTCCTTACTTTCCGAAAGTTCCTTTGCAAGTGCAACATACTCTTTGCGCATATTTTTAGCAATTTCCACGATTTGATTGAGGGGAAACTTCCGGTCAAACATGCGTTGCATATGCTGCTGCAGATCAATATTCGTAACGGTCGGGATGTCTTCCGACTGTAGTGCATCTGCATAGACTCGCTCTACATGTCTGAATGACAATTCATGTTCTCTAATATATGTTTCAAGCTGCGAACGCATCTTTTCATCGTCAGTTTTGAGTCCTTCTGGGCTAGGCATATGTGATGCGTGATTATGTGTTTGGATGGCTAATGCAGACAGTGTATCTTTAGTACATGGATAAAGTAAAGCCAACACAGCAGCGAGAAGAAAACCCTTTTGAGGACGAAGTCGTAGCGCAAGAGTGGATCAGGTCGGTCGAGGGTGAGCGCAGTATGACGCGCGACAAAGAGATATACCCGATGCTTAAAACATGGGCGTCTAATATTGGTGACGGTACCATTGTAGAAATAGGATCGGGGCAGGGGATCTGTTCACAGCAACTGGGGAGTTTTCGTGGTGAATACATTGGTATTGAACCTTCAGAAATTCTGACAAAACGTGCAACAGAACTCTACGGGAAAAATGAACATCTTCATTTTGTCGTTGGGAACGCATATACATTACCCGTTGCGACCGACAGTGCAGATGGAGTAATTTCCATCAATGTCTGGTTTCATCTTGCGGATCTAGAGATGGCATCACAGGAATTGGCAAGGATACTTAAAAAAGAAGCAGCGTTTAATATTGTCACCACCAATCCCGACAGTCACCATATCTGGCGCTCGATGTTTGTTGACTATACTGAGCATGGAAATATGATTTCTGGGAAAGTAAATTTGCCTATTAACCCTCTTACCAGAAATGATTTTTATATGTATACACTCAAAGAAACTACAGATGCTCTAAAGGAAGCGGGTCTTGAAGTTGACTCTATTCAAACGCTTGGGACAATATCCAAACACCCCGAATACCCTCTGTTTGTATCAATCCAAGGTCGGAAAAAGTAGTCCCAATGTCAAGGTTTAACCTTGACATAATTAGGCATAAGAAGACAAAAGAAAAAACCGCTGCACCAAAAAATTGACACAACGGTCTTTTTTGTGGAGAGCGGAATTAATTGTTATAGACGATGATGAACATCCAGCCGTCAATCACTCCTTCAGGCCGAGGATATCGAGCTGCCCCGTGCATGAGCCGAAATGTAGTTGCACCTGGGTAGAGCATACGTGATGTCTCAGCGAGGTTGTCGAGGACGCTATCGATTGCGCCAAATATAGGTGTAAACTCATCGAGGTGCGTGGCGAAGTAGTTTCCTTCTGCATATTCATGCTCGGGGACTATTGCCACAGCAGTAAGCTGATCTTTGATCAGAAACTTGCGTGCCCGATCAAAAGCTTGAGACCAACTCACCACGTCACCGATGTGAAGAAGTGTCATTGCCGTCTCCTAAAAAAGAATGTTTCGAAAAATTGAACGAATTAACCCCGAGCCGGATACACACATAGCGTGTGGTCCGAACTCGGGGGGTATTATAGCCAGCGTGTCAGCAGTTGACCATGTCCAACTTTCGACGGACATGGTCGGAGACTCCGGCGATAAAGACGTCAACCGTTTTATTTCGCCTCAGGCTCAGATATTGCTGAACCGCCGGACGGAGTTCCCCGAATGGGATGTCAAAATCCTCGCAGTTACTGTTGTACCCGAAAACTCGAAATCGAGCTTCCGGCTCAGCAGGAAGGGTCACACACCCACATACGGTTCCAGTAACATGCAGTGCGTCTAGGTAGCCTGCTTCCAAACGTCTTTTGGCCTTATGCCAGAGGTCGCTGCCCTTGTTAGGGTTGAAAACCGAGTCGCAACTGAGGCAGCAGACGTTAAATTGGTCGCTCATCGCAAAAACTCCCACAGTAAGAGAAAAACTAAGCCTGATATATTATACCATATAATATTAAGAATGCAACTTTTTTACCTGAGCATTAAAAAACACCGTCTTTACGGTGTTTTTTAATGCTCAAGGGTGTCAATTTACCTAGCGTGAGGGACAACATCGACTGCCTTACGACTTGCGGTGCGTCCGTCAAAACCTGTCTTTCGGGTGTTTTTAAAGGAAACGATACCGTTGATTGAGGAGTAGATGGTGTGGTCTTTGCCAGTACCTACGTTTTTCCCGGGAAGGATCTTGGTACCGCGCTGACGGACGATAATCTCACCAGTACGTACAGAATCGCCGTGCGCTACTTTAACGCCCAAGTACTTTGGGTTTGAATCACGTAGGTTTTTGGCTGTACCTCCAGCTTTTTTAGTTGCCATGGATAGTTTTTAATCAAAGAAGACCCGGGGTCTTCGTGTATAATGACCGAGTGAGTATACCTAACATTGTGCTCAAAATCAAGGCCTTGATCCTTGATGATCGAGTCTTTGTCGGACTTCTCGTCGTCCTTACGGGAGTGATGGGTTTTGGGCTTGGCAGACTGTCGGTTACCGTTGAGCCGCAGGTGCGTAGTATACAGAAAGTGAATGCTGCTACGTCATCACTGGTAGCGGCACCAGCCGGAGTTTTGGCTCCACCTGTAGGTACTACAACATCGTCCATAAAAAAGACGGGGACCTATGTGGGATCCAAGAAAGGGAACAAGTATCACCTGCCATGGTGTTCAGGAGCAAAACGCATAACGGAACTAAATCAGGTCTGGTTTAGTACCAAAGAAGAAGCTGCTGCATCAGGATACACACCCGCCGCAAATTGTCCCGGAATATGAAACTCTTAAGAAAACGTCCGCTACTGCGAAAAACCGTTGCCACGGGCATGTTTACATTTGGGCTCGTATCCCTCATTTTGCCGTTACTTCCTGGATGGATCATGATTGGTTTTGCACTTTATCTTTTCTTGCTGGATGCACCTCATTTGCAAGCGCGACTTGCCGTGTATCGTGCAAAGTATCCTCGCCTCGATAGTATTTTAAAAAAGACGTACGATAAAGTCCATAAGGAGCCAGCACCAGAAGCACCGCTGTCCGTCACTACGCCATAGCTAGTCTTTATACACGATGCGGTATACTGGTACCTATGCTTATCGTTGATGTAGAGGCGTCCGGGACCGATTATGAGAAACACTCGATGGTGTCTTTAGGCGCTATCGATTTTTCAAATCCTACACGACAGTTTTATATGGAGTGTCACATCTGGGATGGTGCACACATCATGGACGAAGCTTTAGCCGTCTGTGGTTTTACTAAAGAAGAAATCACGGATCCAGAGAAACCGAGCGAGGGCGATATGGTGCATGCATTCATTGCATGGGCACAAGAGACCGAGGATCAGACATTTGTTGGACAAAATGTCTCGTTTGATCGCGACTATGTTAAAGCTGCGGCAGGACGAGCCGGACATACGGACTGGCCTTTTGCGTATCGTACGATTGATACGCATACACTTGCATGGATGCATATGGTCAAACGCGGACTCACGCCACCAATTAAAAATCATCGCTCTGCACTTGATCTTGATGCCATTTTAAATTATTGCGGCATACCGCAAGAACCAACACCGCACAATGCACTTACTGGTGCAAAGTCACATGCGGAAGTTACGTCGCGACTGCTCTATGATAAAAAACTTCTCCCCGAATTTGATTCGTATGAGATACCGTGGCTGTGATATCATTTGCGTATAGCATTCGTATGTTCTATGAAATTTTCTTTACGCAAAGGCAAAATGGCGGACATACCTGATCCGAGCAAGACACAATACCCTGCATGTCGCGTGATGTCGGATCTGCTTGATCCCAATGGTGATGCCGTACAGTCATGGCGCATATTCCGCATCATGTCCGAGTTTGTCTCTGGTTTTGAAATATTGCGCCGCTACGGACTTGCCGTCACTTTTTTTGGTACGGCTCGTTGTGAGGCTGGCGATGAGATTTACAAAGCGTCAGAAGGACTTGCGGCAAAACTTGCAAAAAGCGGTTTTGCCGTCATTACCGGCGGAGGCCCCGGGGTTATGGAAGCTGCAAACGTGGGTGCATTTAAGGTGGGGGGAAAATCAGTAGGTATCAATATTGAGCTTCCGATGGAGCAGCGTCTCAATCCCTATACGACCGATGCAGAACATTTTCATTTTTTCTTCACCCGCAAAGTGATGCTCTCTTTTGCCTCCGAAGTGTATGTCTATTTCCCTGGAGGTTTTGGTACGCTTGATGAGCTGTTTGAACTTATTACACTGGTACAAACTAAAAAGATCTCAAAAATTCCGATTATCCTTTACGGAAAGGACTATTGGAGCCCACTTCTGAAGTGGATAGATGAAACGCTCTACAAAAAGTACAAGACAATACACAAAGAAGATATGGCGATCTACCACCTGGTTGACTCTGTCGATGAAGCACACGATTATATTATGAAAAAAGCAGATCTGTGCACTCCGAAGCAAGTGTAAGGGCTATTTGTGCGGAGGTAAGTTGCTGAAGACGTAGATATGCAATTTTCAAAACAAGCAGTACTTGCGACATTCGAGAATCCACGGTCGAAGTATTTTTCTATTGTAAATGATTTATTTGCTCTTGCCACTATCGTTTCTATTTTTGCTATCACACTTGAAACGGTAACATCATTACAAGCATATCACTCGATATTTCTAATTATTGAGTGGAGCACGGTAACTCTATTTTCCATTGAGTATGCCCTAAGGCTCTGGGCGACAAAACGTAAAAGTGAGTATGCACTGAGTTTTTTTGGTATTGTCGATCTTGTTGCTATCGTGCCGACGTTTATCGGCATTGGGAACCTGACATTCCTAAAATCTTCACGCATTGTGCGCATAATCAGATTTTTGCGCTTGGTACGGCTTGCGAAACTCTCTCGCCTCCATGTAAAGGGTGCAGAAGATACTTTGGGTATTTTTAGTTTTAATATCGTGCTCTATGCTTCGACATTGATACTGGTGACACTTATCTTTGGTGTACTCCTGCATGTATTTTTTAGTCCCGATGGACAGTATTGGAGCATTCCTGGTGGTATGTTTTGGACATTTTCAGTGTTTCTTGGGGGTCTACCTGCACCAATTCCTCCCGGGGTTGCAGGGACTGTTATTTTTATAGTGGCAAAGTTTAGTGGTATGGCACTCTTTGGACTTTTGGTGGGAGTGGTTGGAAAGATATTCAATAATTTGATTTTAGGGAAGGGGAAGTAGGGACCACACTTGTCTTCGTTTACTAGAGTGCTATAGTCTTTAGGGAACAGTGAAAGGGGCATATCGATGCCGAAGCGTCAGAAAACGCCTGAAGAAAGAGCACTCGAACTCATCACTTCTGAAGCAGGTGATGAGTATATGGGCAGAGCGATCAAGCAGTTCACTAAAGCCGTTGAAAATTGGCCATATCCACCTGGAAAACAGTATCGAGCTTTATCACGTAAGTACGATCGTGAAATGCAACGATGCATTCAGGCGGTCAGAAAGAAATCTGTGGCTCGTCTGAAAACGCAACAGAAAACGAAAAAGAAGTCTGTTTGCCAGCCCACAAGAAAAAGAAAAAAGAAAAAGTAGGGAATATCTAGGAAAATTTTTTGAGACTGTCGTTTTGGGCAGTCTTTTTATATGAAAAGAAAATCGCCCGAGCGGATGATTTCCGCTTGGGCGAGGCGATTTCGTGTTATTTGAAATAAAGGAGCACAATCAGTATCACAATCCCGGCCGACATTGCGCTCAATGCTACACTGAACGCTCTCGCACGATTATGCCGACGGTTCTCTGCATATGCGTATTCGGTGAAAGATACTCCTGCTTTACCAAGATCATTCGCGCGAAGTTCTTCCCTAAGTTGTTTGATTAGCACAAGTTGCGCCTTTTCATCATCCTGGCTGATTATCATCTGGAAGATTTGAAGAAACCCCCCGCAGCTAAGGATGCAGCCTAATATCAAGAATACATTTCTCATAGCCTGATCTCCTTGATCCGGTTTGTTTGGTAACTGAAGCTGGCAAAATACTACGCTTCGTATATAGAGAAGTCAATTGACCATTTTTAACACCATCGTAGATCCCTTCGCTTCTTAGATGCTATACTTTCTGGGTCATGGAGTACATATTTGAAAAAACGGCTTTGGTGCCTAAGGACAATGTGCGGGCTCGGGTTGATGCGTTGGCAGCTTATGGAGCAAAACTCAAGGCGCAGGTGAATGAGCGGGATTATGACGTACCTGAAGCGGCACTAACCGTGCCTTTTGATGAACAGCATCTTGCAAAAGCAGAAGCTGTCGCGCGTGCCGTAGGACACGCGCGACATGTGGTACTTATTGGTATTGGAGGATCGAGTGTGGGTACCGAAGCATTGTATGGTGCCCTCAAAACAGAGGCGACACCAACGCTCACGGTGCTTGATATGATGGATGAGCGAAAGATGCGAGAAGTCCTCGCTCTCTGTGAGTCAGTAGCACTTGCAGACATTGCGGTAGTGGTTATTTCAAAATCGGGTAGTACAACGGAGACACTCGTGAATGCTGATATCGTTTTGACTGCTCTTAAAAATCGCCATGGTGACGAAGCATACCGTCGCGTGATCTGCATTGGGGATCCTGATACCAAACTCCATACCTATGCCAAAGAGCGTGGCATCGCATATGCAGCAATGCCCAAAGAAGTAGGTGGGCGCTATTCTGTATTTACAACCGTCGGACTGGTGCCAGCACTCCTCCTTGGCTTTGATGCAGAGGCATTGCTACGTGGTGCGCGAGAAAGTATAGATCGCTCGCTTGGAGAAGTAGCCGAAAATGCAGGGGCATTTTCGGCTGCAGTCCTTGCGACTCATCTTGAAAGCGGTATGCATACACACGTGCTATTTTCAGAGGACGCACGACTCGACAACCTGATGCGATGGTACCAGCAACTTTTTGCAGAAAGTCTGGGAAAAACTGAGACGAAGAACGGATCTCAAGTGCGCATCGGTGCTGCTCCTCTCGTAGCGACACCACGCGAACTCCACGCTACCGCACAACTGTACCTTTCCGGTTTTCCGGGCACATTTACCACATTTGTGGGCATAGAAACATCAAAAAGTGCGTATGAGATTGGCACTATCGAGACGGGAGCACAAACCACGATCATAGGCGATCGATCGTACAGCCGTATTCCTGAGGCGATTATGGCAGGAGTCCATGCGGCATATGTAGAAGCAAAACTTCCGTATGCACGTACGTCGCTGGTGCGCGTTGATGCAGAAACGATGGGCGCGTATATGGCAGAGCGTATGCTTGAAGTTATGTTTATTGCGACAGCTTTCGACATTAATGCATTTGATCAACCGCACGTAGAGCTCTACAAAAAAGAAACTCGCCGAATATTAGAGAGTAATGGTGAGTAACACGATATGTATTTAGTATTTGATATAGGAGGCACCAAGACGAGAATCGCAACTTCAAAAGATGCGAGCACGATCGACAAGGTGGTGAAGTTTGAAACCCCGCCTATATTTGATGACGGTATAAATAAATTTGTACAGGAGGCAGAAACACTCTTAGCGGGTGAGACAGTAACCGCAATTGCGGGCGGTATTCGTGGTCCCCTCAATCATGAGAAAAGCATGATTCTCAGTGAGACCGTACTTTTGGACTGGGTAGGTAAACCACTCAAAGATACGCTTATGGAACGTTTTAATGCGACTGTTTCTATTGAAAATGACACTGCACTTGTGGGACTTGGCGAGGCAGTCGTGGGGGCTGGAAAAGGTTACTCGATTGTGGCATATCACACGGTGAGCACAGGTGTCGGAGGAGTGCGCCTAGTAGATGGCCATATTGATATTGCGAGCGCTGGTTTTGAGCCGGGAAAGCAAGTCATCGACATCGACCACACGGTTATACCTAGTGCAAAAAGTGGTTCTCTGGAGGATTTGATCTCTGGGGAAGCTCTACAGCTTCGGGTAGGGAAGAAACCGTATGAAGTACCACAGAGCGATGCGGTATGGGAGGAGCTTGCTCAATATCTCGCCTATGGACTCAAAAACACGATAGTCTATTGGTCCCCGGATGTGATTGTCCTCGGTGGTTCCATGATCGTTGGGGATCCTCGAATACTTTTGGCACCTATTCAGGAAAAAACTGCCGCACTTTTGGATGGTTTGATGCCATGTCCGCCTATTGTGGATGCTGTTTTGAAGGATGAGGGAGGTTTATACGGTTCTCTAGCGCTCCTCAGGCAAAAACAGACCTAAAGTACTCAACCATCTTTGTGACTTTCAGAAGAGGCAGTTTGGCGACCATAATGCTGTAATGTCAATTTTGCAAAATACGGCCTAAAATATAGGTTTTATTTCTTGACAAAGGTTTAAAATCATCGAATAATATTGACTTTTCTCCAAAATATGCTATTATGTAAGAGATTCGGTTAAAGCCGGATTTTTTGTTAGATAAGACCCTTGGCTTATTTTAAGCAACCTACTTACGACGATTGCGCTTGTATCATCTTTCGTCACGGTACCAGTTGAAGAGACGGCATTCGGGAACATTGACATGAATCTGGACGGAGCCAAAACTGCCTATGCGGCAGAACTCGACACGGCAAATCCCAAAGAAGTTGAAGAGGCGGTTCGCTCATATTTTGAGGATATGCCTGTTATGATCAGTATCGCGAAGTGTGAGTCACGATTTCGTCACACACTCGCTGATGGGTCAGTACTTCGAGGGATGGTTGATAATGCTGATACCGGTGTGATGCAAATCAATCGTCGGTATCACCAAAAGCAGGCGGATAAGTTGGGGTACAATCTCAATGAAATCTTCGGCAACATGGCGTACGCACGTGAGCTGTATGAGGCACAAGGTACGAAGCCTTGGAATGCATCAGCACCCTGTTGGCGCAAGGAAGTTGCTTCTCTCTAGATCATGAAAAAAACAAAAACCACCCTGACGGGTGGTTTTTGTTTTTTTCGTTTTTGAAGAATAACTAAGCAGTTGCCCCGGACGCTTCCTTTGGAGCACACTTCTTTTGTAGTGATGGACCAGTGCCAGGACCATACGCGAGCATGTAGAGGAGTCCGCCGCAGATCGCTAGATTTTTCATAAACATAATCTGTTGGGAAACGTTTCCTTCCCACGTCTTGGGATTGTGGAAGAACCATGATGCGAGGAGGGTAAAGCCGATGAGTGCGATTGCCGCAGTCCCAATACGATATCCAAGAATAATCATAAGACCGCCACCGATTTCTACTATGATCGTGAGTATGGCAAGTAGCTCCGGCATCGGAAGACCTGCTCCCGCGATGTACCCTACCGTACCTGCAAATTGTGCTCCGGTTTTACCAAGTCCAGCAAGCACGAATAATGCTCCCATAAGAATGCGGGCAGCAAGGGTGCCGTATGACCGCACCATAGCTCGTTGTGAATCTGACATTTGAATAAACATAAATAAATTTTAACGGTTGTAACTATGTCATGAATAAGCATCATGTGTATATAGTATACCGTATGTGGATAAATTCAATAAAGTCATGGTAGGTCTGATATTATGAAATAATCATGCATCGTAGACGTTTAGGGCGTCTTTTCTTAAGAAATACTGTATTTGCTTTGTCGAAAAAAACCGCGAGTTTTACCCTCGCGGTTTTTTTGTTGACTCAACCATTGGTGCATGTCTTTGCAGATGAACAGATAGCAGTGACTGAACAGCAAACTTCTCTTGCGGGTGGCGCTACAGGAGTAGTAGCCAACTCGCAGACTGAAACTGTGTTGCTTCAATCAGGCGAAGTAAAAGCGCTTGTGCCAGATGCAACGAAAACAAAGAAAGCTACTGATTCTACTGTTGGTGATAGCGAGATTTCAGTATCAGATGGAGTGGAAACGATAGGAGATGAACCGCCAATTACACAGTCGTTAGCCATGGGTAGTGGAGAGGCTGGTAGTGAAAGTCAGGGAATGAGCAATACTCGTAGTTTCGTGACAGATCTGCTACTAGTTAGTCCGCTCGATGGATCTCTGTCATTTGAATACCCATTGTCCTTTCCCCCGGGAAGAAATGATCGTACGCCTGCAATACACCTCTCATACAATAGTGCCGCTGTTTCTGAGTTTGATTGGGTGGGATTTGGATGGAGTATTGATATACCGTTTATAAAACGACTTAACAAACATGGCGTAGAAAATCTATACGTAAGTACTAGTTCAACATTTTATTCTTCATTCTCCAGTGAACTTGTTCAAGTAGGGTCTACTACTGAATATCGTCCTAAGGTAGATGCGGGATCCTTTTTGAAATATGTGTATACCAACAATGTATGGATGGCAACCGACAAGCAAGGGTTGGTCTACACTTTCGGCAGCACTACCAATGCACGAAAAGATAACGCTTCCTCAACAAGTGAGGTTTACGCATGGATGGTTTCAGAAATCCGTGACACCAATGATAATTACATCAAGTACTCGTACCACAAGGAAGCAGGTCAGATATATCCCGACACTATCGTTTACACAGGCAGTGGGACCACTGACGGTCCTTTTGAAATACGTTTTGTGAGAGAAACTCGTGACGACTTGACACGCTCGCATGTTTCGAAGTTTCCGATTGATACTACGTATCGTGTCGATAAAATACAGACATTTATAAGTGGTACAAAAGTGCATGAATACAATTTGAGCTATAGTGCAGCAAATAATGATAGGCGTTCTTTGCTAAAAACAATAACAGAAATTGGTCTAAATAGTGCTGCTTCCTCTACGCTACCTGACACCTCTTTTACGTATAGCACATCTAGTAATGCATGGGTACAAGCTTCTACTACAGTACCAGCGCCATTTGTAAGAAATAACACGTACAGCGCAGGTTCCTACCTTGCTGACGTTAACGGTGATGCATTACTTGACATCGTCCAGAGCTACGAAGAGGCAGGGGCTGGAGGCTCCACCCAACAGGGTGTTTACCTAAACACAGGAGCAGATTGGATTGCAAGCTCAACATTTATTGTGCCAGAGCTGTTCTATGAAAATGGTGAGGACAAAGGATTTAATTTGGTTGATGTAAATGGTGATGGTCTTGCTGACCTTCTCCAAAGTTTTAAAATTCTTGGGTCTCCTGCGACCGAGTACAAAAATGTATACATCAATGATGGTGATAGCTGGAATTTAGATATGTCTTGGATAATCCCAGAAATATTTCAAGAAGGTCCATATGATCTTGGTGCGCGTCTCGCAGACGCCAATGGAGATGGGCTCACTGATATTTTAATGTATCGCACAGATCACAATGGATCCACTCTTGTAAACAAAGTATATCTCAATACCGGTTCTGGATGGAGTCTGAATGCTTCATGGGTGTTACCAGAGCCATTTATTTATTCAAATACAAGTGATTCAGGTGCGCGTCTCGCTGATGTTAATGGCGATGGTCTCACGGACATCCTGATTTTCCGAACTGATCACAATGGAAGCACATTGGCCAACAAGGTATATTTTAATACCGGTTCAGGTTGGACACAGGATACATCATGGACGATCCCAGTTCCATTTGTATATGAAAACAGTATTGATTCTGGCTCACGATTAGGAGATGTAAATGGTGATGGTCTTGTTGATATTCTTATATATAGAACAGATCACTATGGTAGTACCGTGATTAATAAGGTGTATCTACACAGAGGTAATGGCTGGACTGAAGATCTTACGTATTCAATTCCTGTCCCGTTTGTGCGAGAAAACGCACATGATAGTGGAGCACGGCTTGCTGATACAAATGGAGACGGTGTCACTGATATATTAGTGAGTCGCAAAGATCATTACGATGCTTACTTAGAGAATACAGTATACATAGGCAGTGGTATGGTGTCCGATATGCTTGCTACCGCCACTGATAAGAGAGGTGGAGAGGTACATTTTGAGTACAAAGGTAGTCCAGAGTATCGACTAAGTACGTCTTCTGTTGCAAACCCACACCTACCGATGTTGCTACAGACGGTAGCGACCACCACATATAAGCCGATAGTTGGGGAATCATGGACAGATACGTACTCATATAAGGACGGTGATTTTTATTTTTCCTCAAGCAGTCCGCGCGACAGAAAATTTGCTGGCTTTGGTGCGGTTGAGAAGAATAGTGGACTCTCGCGGTCCGTTACCTATCAGCACCAAGGGAACGGCAATAGTACCAGCAGTAATGAGTCTGGAGACGCCATTGCGCGTATCGGTCTATCATATCGCGTTGACTTATTTGATCGTACGAACAATCTATACAATATTCAATGGACCAATTGGCTTGAGGCTGATCGAGGCGATAATGCAACTTTTGTCTCTCCGCTTAGTGAGGTGGTGCTTTCATACGATGGTGATGGCGATCATCGTGATCTGGCTAAGTCATTTACATATGACAGCTATGGAAATACAACATCGATTACTGAGTGGGGAAGTGTAGATGCCTCTATGGATGGTACCTATGTTGACTCAGATACGGACAAGCGCACGGTCGCCTATACCTATGCCACAAATACCACAGCGTACATCGTAGGGTTGCCATCATCGCAACGATTGCTCAACTATGCAGCAACCAAGATAAAAGAAGATCGTTTGTATTATGACAATCAAAGCCTTGGTAATGTAACCGACGGCAATCTCACCAAGCGTGAATCGTGGGTGAGTGGCAGTACGTACATTGATGAAGAAAAAACATACAACAGTTACGGGCTAGTGACACAGTATAAAGATGCTCGTGATAAGGCTACATCGTATACCTATGACGCACTAAATTTGTATCCTGCAACTACCACAAACCCATTGGGGTACACCACGATACAGACATATGATTACTCAAGTGGAAAGGTAAGTACTTCGACCGATCCAAACGGGCGTACATCCGTTATCGTCTATGATGCATTTGATCGACCGAAAGAAGAAAAGATTCCCGACCCACAGACCGGAACACCAGTTACTAAAACCACATACACCTATACTGACACACAAGGTGCGGTGTCGGTTAACACAAGGTCATATTTAAATACCGCTACGACAACGGACACATACGAGTATGCAGATGGATTTGGCAGGAAAATGCAGACACGTGTCGAGGCGGAGGACTCCAATCAGTACGCTGTACGTGATCTTGTGTATGGAAATAATGGACTCTTGGAAAAGGAATCATTGCCGTACTTTGATACTGGCTCTGCACGTACTGCGTCGACTTCGCAAAGCAATCTGTATACAACCTATGTGTATGATGCGCTTGGACGCATGGCAACTTCCACAACTGCTGTGGGCACAACCGCAACGGTCTACGACCAGTGGTCTGAAACAGTTTTTGATCCGATCGGCAATAAGAAGATGTTCTCGTATGATGCATTTGGTCGCCTCTCGACCACTACTGAATACAACAGCACCAGTACGTACGCGACCGCATATCTGTGGACGACCAACGACAACCTTGCAACAATCACCGACGCATTAGGGAATGTACGTGCCATTACCTATGACGGTCTCTCTCGTCGTCTCACTATGCAAGATCTCCATGCAGCAAGTGATAACACCTTTGGCAACTGGAGTTTTGCATACGATGCTGCAGGAAATGTCGCGACCACCACTGATCCTAAGGGACAGGTGATAGTGCGCACATACGACGATCTTAACCGTCCGCTCACAGAAAACTACACCGGAGGAACAGGTACAGAAATAACCTATACCTATGACACCTGCACAAATGGCAAAATGCAGTTGTGCCAAGCAGTGAGTCTAGGAGCTGCAACGACTTCATACGCGTATACCCCAAATAGCCTCCCAGATTTTGCGACAACGACCATTGCAACCTCGACCTTTGTCATTTCCTATGATTACGATCGACAAGGACAGCAAACCGAGATTGTCTTTCCTGATCTATCACGCGTGGCATATATATACAACAGCGCAGGACAGCTTGAAAAAGTACAGCAAAAAGAGAGCGGTGGGTCGTGGCAGTCACTTATCAGCGATATTGATTATGCACCTACCGGACTGGTGGTCTATGAACAGCGTGGCAATGGAGCAAGTACCACAAAGACATACGATGCAAACGCGCTCTATCGTCTTTCCAGTATCGTGACGTCGGTGCCTCCACCTACAGGGGGAGGCGGAGATGAACTGCGTGGTGTGGAAGCAGCACTCTTAGCTGATGCTACCGAAACTATGGGAGCGGTTGAGATGGAAAATGAAGCAGTACACACCACTGACGCACCTGACTTTGAAGATTTAATGCAGGTGTTGGAAAACTCCCTCACCGACGCAGAGTCTCCGTCCATAGCAGTGCCTACCACGACACCTGAAGTCCTCGATGCTACTACAACCGACACCGTACTGCATGAAGATACTGCCAATGAGATTGCCACCACTACAACCGTACAAAGAGATCTATTGGGAACCACCACGGCGACGACGACAGACTCAGCACTCGAGCCGGTACTGAAGGAAGAAATACTGTTTATACCAGATGGACTTTCACAGAAAACTCCTCGCGAGACTGCACGTACGTATCAATTTATCTCTGATGCCGATACCAGGTTTGATACATACACTGCGCACGTCGACAAATCACTGCCAGAAGTACGCCTAAATACCTGGAGCGGCGCGGTTGATCTTTCTGTTCGTTACGAACTTCCGTTTGCGGTCCCATATTATTCTCCATTACGAAACGTTGTGGAATGGGATGGGGGAAGCGAATCGGTTGAGGCGTACCCACTTGCTCCCCGAGAAGGTATGGAGGCGGGTGGTTTTGAGATTGAAGTGGTCCTCGATGAGAAACCACAAAAAAATACATTCACCTTTACACTTTCAGGAACCGACGATCTCGACTTTTTGTACCAGCCACCTCTGACCGAAGAAACTTTCGAAGAAAAACTCTCATGCACCGAAACTGCATGTACAGACGCAGAAGGTGTCGTGGTTGTACGTCGCCCGGAAAATATTGTGGGTTCATACGCCGTGTACCACAAAGAAAAGAAAGATGGGGAATTTAAATCGGGAAAAGTCTTTCATATTTTCCGCCCGAAGATTGTTGACGCAAAAGGTGTGGCGGTCTGGGGATCACTCTCGTATGAGAAAGGGGCACTGCGCGTGATTGTCCCGCAAGAGTATCTAGATACCGCAACCTATCCGGTACGCGTAGATCCCACCTTCGGCTATGGTACGATCGGTGGCACCAATGCTGACACCTGGAACTACATAGGTTCAAAGTTTTCTATGAACAGTGAAAACGGTACGCTCTCCAAGATAACTGCGTATACCAAAAAGACGACAGCAGGCACCATGAACAAAATCGCAGCACTTTATTCTGATTCGAGTGGTGCACCAAACGCTCCGCTCGCGACCTCAAGCGTCACCGGTGGGGTGGGCACGACTGCATCATGGGTAGATATGACCATGCCAAGTTATAGTCTTGCGTCTGGCACCACCTACTGGCTCTGGCAGGGACACGACAGCTCTGCAACAGTCTATTGGGATACAGGATCAACAAACCAATACGCGCTTAAATCGATCACCTATCCTGATTGGTCAAACCCAATAACTTCACCAACATATTTCGCCCGCAAAGTATCTATATACGCTACCTATACTGCATCTGCTACCAACTCTGCACCGACTGCACCATCATCTCTCCTTGCCGAAGGACAAACAAATCCGACGAGTGTGACCGATGGCACCCCTGAGTTTTCTGCAATCTTTAACGACAGCAATGCAACCGATACTGCAGCTTCATACCAGATACAAGTTTCAACTTCATCCGCTTTCACCTCCTCATATTGGGATTCAACAAAAACAACGCTATCGAGTACCACGGCACAAGGTGGCCGCAGTCCTGATATCGCATACGCAGGATCAGCACTTGCTTCGTCAACCACATTCTACTGGCGCATCAAGTTTTGGGACATTTGGAATGCAGAAGGTGCATGGAGTACCACAACTTCCACATTTGTACTTGCTTCAAGTACCGGAAGTGGTACTTCAACGACACTCACGTATCCATACTATGCAGCGACAGTCCAAAATCTCTCATACACCTATGACGCCGTCGGGAACATAACCCAAATCGTGGATCGCTCCGATACCCATGGTGCTGCAACCACCACATACACATACGATGACCTCTACCGCCTCACCAGTGCCTCGACAACCGGCGCAAGCAGCACACCATACACGCAGACATACGTATACAACGCTATCGGCAACATCACTTCAAAATCAGATGTTGGTGCATACACCTATAGCGGCAATACCGGAAGCAATTATGCGAACCCTCATGCGGCAACGAGTATCAACGGAGTTACCTATGCATACGATACCAACGGAAACCTTGCGTCAACTAGCGCAGGTCTTGCGAACACCTGGAACTACCAAAATCGCCTCACGCAAAGTGTATCAAGTGGCACGACCGTCACCTATGCATACGACCACACCGGACAACGTACGCAAAAGACCGGTCCTTCTGGCACGACATTCTATCCATCAAATCTCTATGAGTATGGCTCATCTGCAACCAAACATATTTATGCAGGTGACACCCTCATAGCATCAGTCTCTGGCACAGGCGGATCTGCAAGCACATACCACACTCACCTCGATCACCTCGGCAGCACCCAAGCACAAACCGACACCGACGGATACCTCACCACCCTCCTCGCATACTATCCCTTCGGCAGCCAACGTCTCGATGAAGGGGGAGGAGACACCACCACATCTTCATACCTCTATGCAGACTCTCTCACTTCACCATGGACCGATGGAGGTTCGTGGAGTGTCACCCTCTCAAACGCCACCACTCCAGTATCGGCAGGTACCCACAGCCTCAAAGCCCAATACACGTCTCCATGGGGAGGTATCTCATATACACACCCATCATCCTTCAACACCACTCCATACAGCACCCTCTCATTCTGGCTCTATATGGGCACGAACACCGGAGAGCTTGATATATACTTCACCAATCACCTTGGTCAAGTCATCCAAAATCGTGTCATTGAAGACTATCTTCCTCTCGGTTTTGAGACCAACACCTGGCAACAGGTATCTATACCACTCTCAGACCTTGGTATCAGTGCATACAACAACACCCTTGCACTCAACATTGAATCTGCTACCACCCAGACGGTATACTTAGATGAGATACGATTTGTGGGTACCACAACCTCCAGTTCCTTTACACAAACGAATCGATATACAGGGCACCAGTATGACGAAGAGACAAGTCTCACGTACATGGGGGCACGGTATTATGATGGAAGCACAGGACGGTTCACTGCGCAGGATCCAGTGAGTCAGCAGAGTCCAGAAACATTTCTGTACGACCCTCAACAATTTAATTACTATGCATATAGCAGAAATAACCCTCTCAGATTTATAGACCCACTTGGATTATTTAATGTTGATTCAGGAGAAATTGAAAAAGGAGATACACTTACGCATATCCAAAAGCAGATAAACGAAAAGTATGGAACATCACTAGGAATCAGTCAAATTGCTAAAGCTAATGGAATAAACAACCCAGACAAAATTAAAGCCGGAAATTATATTATTCTTCCTGGCCAGAATCTTGAATTAAATTTTGATAATAAGACTCTCTCTGCATACGATACCTCGTACGGTATTGCTATGCCTGGGCTTAGTTGGGAAGGGGTTTCTGGGAATAGTGGGAATGATCCAATTCCAGAGGGAATATGGAGTGCCGACCCTAACAAAACACAGAATTGGGCTGACGTTTCTGGTGCAAGGAAAGCTGGCTCACTAGTAAGCGGAATCACTCAAAATATACCACTCATAGGGGGAAAAATTGGGCCTTGGCCAGGAGGTCCTGCCGCTTGGGGAACCCAACGGACTGAATTAAGTAATTCAAGCGGAGATACTGGATATTATATTCATGGAGGCTGGACCGCGGGTTCGGCAGGATGTATTGATTTGACCAGTAATAATAACTCGTTCCATAAATGGTTTAACAATACTTGGAACAAACCAATCAATGTAAATGTTGATTACTAAATTAATCATTAAATAATGTGAGAAAAAATTCATTAAATACTTTTATAGGTGGCTGGATCGCTGCGGTAGTGGCATGTCCTGTCTTTATGGCAATTCATTACTATACGGGTTTGTATTCTTATATGTTAGATGGAGTCGTAGATGCTAACGTAATTAAATTAACAGCATATTTACTATTTATATTCTTTTGTATCTCATCTGTAAGTTCGTTAATTTTTTTAGTAATATTCAAATTAATTTCATTGATTGAAGCTCCTAATAAAGTAAATTCAAACTTAATTGTTATTTTTAGTGCAGTATATGCAGTTTTGTTTTTCTCTGGCGACCTGATCAAACTCCCCAATTCAGACTATTGGATCATTAACTTATTGATAATTTTAGTTCCCCCAATATGTTTAAGTATGATAATACTTGGGGCAGCAAGAAAGAAAGGTGACAGTCACGATTAATCGGCCTCAAAGCCCAATACACGTCTCCATGGGGAGGTATCTCATATACACACCCATCATCCTTCAACACCACTCCATACAGCACCCTCTCATTCTGGCTCTATATGGGCACGAACACCGGAGAGCTTGATATATACTTCACCAATCACCTTGGTCAAGTCATCCAAAATCGTGTCATTGAAGACTATCTTCCTCTCGGTTTTGAGACCAACACCTGGCAACAGGTCTCGATACCACTCTCTGACCTTGGTATCAGTGCATACAACAACACTCTTGCTCTTAACATTGAATCTGCTACTGCACAGACGGTATACTTAGATGAGATACGATTCATAGGTACCACCACTTCCAGTTCTTTTACACAGAGCAATCGATATACCGGGCATGACTATGATCCTGAGACTGAGCTTACATATGCAGGAGCAAGATACTTGAACAGCAATTATGGAAAATGGATATCGATGGATCCGGCAAATCTTGATCTAGGAGCTCGTACTTGGGAATCACAGTATGGACGACCGTTGGAACTCTTACTTAGAGACCCGCAACAGCTTAATACATATAGCTACGGACGTAATAATCCAATGATTGTGTATGACCCTGGAGGTGATATCCTACCGCTAGGACTCGCGATTGCATTTGCTTGTATTGTTAATTTTGCAACTGATGTTAATTATGCGTATTCGCCGGCTGAATCGACCGACCTAACAAATGTTCCATCGGGAACTAATCCTTTGGTGCCGGGTTATGACAACATGAGTCCTTCACAGAAGCTCTCGCTACAGTTGGCTTTCATGGCGTTTGGCAATAAGGCGAATGTGGGTTCTTTGGTTAGGAATGGAGATAACTTAGTGCCTGTGTTTAGGGGTGGTTCAGGGAATAATCTATTCAGTATAAAACCAAACGAAATCAAGATTGATGCTGATGGTTTTGTAGCTGATATTAGAGGTATTTCTGTAAATACAGACGCTTCAAGTCTTGGGAAATTTGGTGGTGCCAATCAAATAACTTCACTACCTGATACTCTCAAAATTATCCAACGAGGAGATAATCCAAATCATTACGAAATAGTACCAAACGGCAACTTGACGCCAAAGCAGTTCCAAGCGGAGCTAGAAAAGATTAAGACTAAAAAAATAGAAGGATGATACATGAAAAAATTAAAGATATACTTTCATAAGAATACAACTGGTTATACTGACGCGGCAATTGAGTGGGAGGTCGAACAAAAAAATTTGAGAGACTTTTATCTCCAGTTGGATGGTTCTTTTTACAATGTGTCTGCTATTCAGCCGTATCGCCACATTCAGGAAGTACAGGATTCGATAGAAAGAAAAGGCTTTTCAAGTATTGATGTACATGAATTTATAATTAAGGATGTGAGTAGAGATACAATACTAAGAATAGTTCCCTTACTTATCAAGGAAGGTTTCTTAAATAAACAAAAAGCAATGACCAGTGCTGAAGTAGAAGATCTTGAGTTAACACTTGTAGCAGAAATTGATCTACTCTAGTTGTGTCAGATAATCGTGACTAAGGTGCCTGACTCCTAATTTGTTAATACAAAGTGGGGCAGTCATGATTAATGCCTTCGAGTAACAGTGCTTTTGCGATACGGCGTAAGACGTTAATGATAGACTTTGAAAGTCTAATTTATCGGTGCATACTAGGTACTAATATGGGTTTACATAAATACGAAGAATCTACTGAATCAGAAATCGTTGATAATTACGTTCGAGATACTCTATATACGCATCAATTTAAAAATGGTGCTGGAAAGTTTTTTACCGTCGTCTCCAGTGATGATAATGGAGTTCCTGATGCAATTGAGTTTGAGCACCCCGAGCGAGTAAGAAATAAGATTAAAACAACCTTTACGTTCATCAAAGAAAGTAACGAAATCAAAAGTATTTCTGTCAAACGTTTTAAGTACTACAAGAAAACTGGGTACGAACCCCAAGAAGAACAAATCACATTCTCATATGGTTTTTTTAAACAAATAATCGGCTATATGCAGATGATATCTGCATTAGATCTTGGAAGTATAAACGAACGAAAAATTTCACTCAATACAGACAACTTGCCTACAATTGATGAGGATACAAAAAAGAAGATTACTACTCTACTAATGAGAGAGGATGGTCACAAAATTATTGAGGAGCTACTTAGTAGTGGAATAATTACTTCAAACGATATTGTTAATATTGGCTACCGAAAAAGTAAGCTGGAAATATTTAGGAAATTATTAGAGGAAGATGGATATGTCGATAAATATAAAACAGAGAACAACATTAAACAGCTTGGAGCAGAAGCTGCGTGGCAACATTTTTTTGAAGAAAATAATTGGATTTTTGGTTATGGTTTAGATTATAGATTCCTCTCTATTTTACAAAGAGAGGTGACTGTATCTGGAGTCGATATGTCTGGTAAGGAAGCTGCAGTTTCTGATTTCTTATTAGGGTGTAATAAGTTTACTGTTTTAGTTGAGTTGAAAAAACCTGATACGGAATTGTATGGCAGAGACAAAAACCGTTCAAATGCTTGGAAATTATCAGATGATTTAACGTCTGCGTTGTCGCAAATCCTGGAGCAAAAAGCTAGTCTGCAAGTTAAGGCAGAGTCAGATCCTTCAAGTCACTTTGATGATATAGGGAAACCAATTAAACAAAAATCTTATGATCCAAAAGCCATTTTGGTTATTGGTCATTCAAGGCAGTTTGGAGGAGAAAATAAAGAAGCTTTAATCAAAGCAAAAACCTTTGAACTTTTTCGGCGTGATTCCAGAAATATTGAAATCATTACTTATGATGAGCTTTACGAACGTGCAAAGTTTATTGTAGAAAGTTCAAAAAATGAAACAATTCCGTCTCCTTCATAAAAATAGTAATAAGTGTCACTTTTTGGAATAGGGTGTCAGGTACCTTTTTCTCTACGCAGGTGACACCCTCATAGCATCAGTCTCTGGCACAGGCGGATCTGCAAGCACCTATCACACCCACCTCGACCACCTCGGCAGCACCCAAGCACAAACCGATGATGATGGATACCTCACCACCCTCCTCGCATACTATCCCTTCGGCAGCCAACGTCTCGATGAAGGGGGAGGAGACACCACCACATCGTCATACCTATACACCGACAGCTGGCAGTCTCCATGGACAGACGCAGGCTCATGGACGGTCACCCTCACAAACTCCACCAGTACCACATACGCAGGTACCCACAGCCTCAAAGCCCAATACACATCTCCATGGGGAGGTATCTCATATACCCATAGCTCCTTCAACACCACCCCATACAGCACCCTCTCATTCTGGCTCTATATGGGCACGAACACCGGAGAGCTCGATATCTATTTCACCAACCACCTTGGTCAAGTGATCCAAAACCGCGTTATTGAAAACTACCTCCCAAGTGGATACCTCACCAACACCTGGCAAGAAGTATCCATACCACTCTCCGACCTTGGAATCTCCTCATACAACAATACCCTCGCTCTTAACATTGAATCTGCCACCACCCAGACGGTATACTTAGATGAGATACGATTCATAGGTACCACCACTTCCAGTTCCTTTACACAGAGCAATCGATATACCGGGCATGACTATGACGAAGAAACAAGTCTCACGTACATGGGTGCGAGGTATTATGATGGAAACACAGGACGGTTCACTGCGCAGGATCCGGTGTCATTGTTACTTGGAGATGCTAACTCGCTAGAGGCAAAAGGAATACGACAACATTTTCTTTTGAGAGACCCGCAACAGTTGAATAGCTATAGTTACTCTCGAAACAACCCGATAGTATTCGTCGATAATAATGGTGAAAATCCAGTGCCAATATTGGTAAGCATTGCACTGGCGGTATTTGGCAGCTTGGCACTTGATGACGCAAACTACGCCTATACACCAGACGAAACATTTGACTCTGCTTTGGCTCCGCAGAGTACCAACCCTGTTGGGTACTATGTGTTTGGACAAGAAAATTATGATAGTCTTTCTGAGAACCAGAAAATAGTATTTAGTATTGTAATCGGTTCTTTGGATGGGAAGCCAGACATAAGGCACCTGATACCTGAAAATAGGTTATCTCATATATTCCGTGACGAGGTGGGGCATCTCGCTGACACTCCCCAGAATAGACAGCTTCTGCAGAATGTTGCAGATGATCCAAGTACTACTCTTGGCTCTGATAAGTGGGGAAATACCTGGTCGGCAAGATTAAACAAAAATGGTAGTCAGACTTGGGTGCAGACTAGAGACGGTCAAATCATAAACGGAGGGCAAAACGTCACTCCGAGAACATTCAATTCTGAGACAGGATTGTCGGCTCCTGAACCAGTGCATCAAAGACGATTACCAAGATCAGATCAAGATCAAGATTAATATGAATGAAAAAGAAGCATACAGAGCAATGTTCTATTTCCTAGAAAATTACTACCAAAAGACTAAGTCAAGTGAAATTGGTGGGATGCTAGGCGGAATGTCAATTCTTCAAGATGGAGGAACCGCCGACCCAGCATTCTGGGAAGAGTGGAAATTGGCTTTTGAAAGAGCGACTAAGGATGAGCATGGTGTAAAATTTAGACTCGAAGACAAGTAACATTGATTACCTCGTATTCCTTTAGTTCCTGAGAGATGCAAGAAGAAATAGTAACGAAATACATAGGAGAAGTATTAGGAATTATCTGCTCCAAGGCAGTGAACGCCTCAGTGAAGGAGGGGGAAGTCAAAGCACCATCTCTTCATACATCTATGCAGACTCCTTCACCTCACCATGGACGGACAACGGATCATGGACGGTCACCCTCACAAACTCCACCAGTACCACATACGCAGGTACCCACAGCCTCAAAGCCCAATACACATCTCCATGGGGAGGTATCTCATATACCCATAGCTCCTTCAACACCACCCCATACAGCACCCTCTCATTCTGGCTCTATATGGGCACGAACACCGGAGAGCTCGATATCTATTTCACCAACCACCTTGGTCAAGTGATCCAAAACCGCGTTATTGAAAACTACCTCCCAAGTGGATACCTCACCAACACCTGGCAAGAAGTATCCATACCACTCTCCGACCTTGGAATCTCCTCATACAACAATACCCTCGCTCTTAACATTGAATCTGCCACCACCCAGACGGTATACTTAGATGAGATACGATTCATAGGTACCACCACTTCCAGTTCCTTTACACAAACGAATCGCTATACAGGGCATGACTATGATCCTGAGACTGAGCTTACATATGCAGGAGCAAGATACTTGAACAGCAATTATGGAAAATGGATATCGATGGATCCAGCGAGTCGTGACAATCCTAATCAATTCTTGCTAGACCCACAACAGTTCAACACTTATTCGTATGCGAGAAATAATCCGCTTATACTTTTTGATCCTACAGGTGAGAAAGTAGAGTTGGCAAGCAGACCAATTGATGTAGCGGTAATTGGAGGAATTGGTGCCCATTCGTTTGTACTCATTACTCCTGACAATCCAAATGCACTACCAAGAATTGATGGGGTTGATGACTACTCAAGAGTCACACTAGGAGGGTATACAGAGAATTTTGTTACAGGGGACTTATTCAAGGATGTTAATCGCGGCAGTGATTTTGGACTTTCTCGTGATCAATATAGCGGTATTCAAACTATTGAACCCCCGGATGGGATGACCTCGGAGGAATTTGAAGCATCCATAGTAAATAGCTACAATAGTTCACCAGAAGTTGTTGGTAAATACTCAGTTTTTGGCAATCCGAATGTCAGCGGACAACATAATAGTAATAACTTTGCTACAAATCTTCTCACACAATCTGGAGTTGGTAACAACTCGATAACAAACTTGAATGACAACGCCTATACAGCAGGTCTTGGTAGGTCGATTGACCCCAATGCAACGTCTGCTCTTAGTAGAGTATTGAGTCAATTATCAAATGCACTTAACAGTCTAAAAAACACACTTTCTGGTGAACGTGAAGAAGATTAAATATGAAAAAAATTATTAAGTACATTGGAATGGCAGTAGGATTACCAATAATAATTTTTCTGATATTTATAATTTATCTCACTGTATATCCAGAGTTGAGTGATATACGACAGCGTTGTAACGATATCAAGGTGGGTATGCAAAGAGATCAAGTAGATCATATTATGAGTGGGTTACTAAATGATGGTCAGGATATCGATATGCGCTCGAGCGACGAAAAGCATATATATCTTCTACAAAACGGAGTTGACTGCAGTATAGACTTTAATGGTGAAGGCATTGTCATAAAAGTAACAACTGCTGTTGATGGATTATAACCACACTAATTCATAAGAATTACTCACAAAAACCGAACTAACTGCTGCATAATGTTTGGTTTGTCACTAAGGTACAATAGAGTAGAAGTGAGTGAGGTGCTCCAGACTCTCTACGCTCTCTGATGGGTTCATACAGGTTGCCTAATTTCAGCTGTACTAGCATCACCAAGAATAGCGGATAAGGTTTTGTGCGCATTGCTTATCTCACCACCCTCTTTGCATACTACCCATTTGGCAGTGAACGCTTGAGTGAATGTGGACAGTTACGATTGTTTTGTCTCTTTTTGCGACTTTACGAATGTCCAGGAACGCAAAAACATCATCTTAGTTTCCTTTCTGTCCTTGCAATAAGAGGAGAATGGGGAATGGAGAATGGCATAGAATGAGGTCAAAAGAATGGAAGAATGAAAGAATGGGGTCAGCCACCATTAAATTAAACAACCGCAACGGGTGATATGCTATATGCATGCTACGGATCGAAAGAGTCAATGTTGGTAACCACATCTATCACGTCATCAATCGTGCTGACGCACGCGCCCAGATTTTTGATACCGACTCCGACTATCGACAATTAGAATCAATACTCGAAGAAGCACTGCAAATGAGAACGGTTATTCTTTAGTGCTGAAATAACAACGCAGGATATGAATCCTATGTTGTTACAAAGGGAAGTCGAACATATGTGGTGGGGAAGTAATCGGTTGCCTTGTTACACACCAATGTAGTTCTGCTATACTGCTTGTATGTTTAAAATTGCAGGAGGTATTGTGTTTGGATTTGCCGGTATACTTGGAGTATCAGTGCTGTTTGTATATTTTTTAGATTCTGCTGACTTGTGCAACGTTCGAGGCATAACGCTCTATGGAGATCTTATTACTACAACTGCTCACAGTATGGGAACGACACAGACGATTTCGGATGATGTGTTGACTGCCATACAGGAAGCTAAGGATGATGAGACCATTCGAGGATTAATCCTTGATATTGATTCAAACGGCGGTCAGCCTGTTGCTGCCGAAGAAATTGCGCATGCAATACAACGATTGGATAAACCTGCGGTAGCGCTCATACGCTCGAGTGGGCTTTCTGCGGCCTACTGGGTAGCTACCGGTGCAGACATTATATTTGCTTCTAAAAATAGTGATGTGGGGAGTATCGGAGTCATACTGCCAATAGTAAATGAGATAGAGAAAAACAAAAAAGAAGGGGTGGAGTATTCTACTATCACATCAGCTCGGTATAAAGATATCGGTGACCCAAGTCGACTGATGACGGAAGAAGAACGTTCACTTTTGCAACGCGATATTGATGTCATACACAATAACTTTGTGGATGCTATTGCGGAGAATAGAAAGATTCCTCGTGAAAAAGTAGCTGAACTCGCGGATGGATACTCGTTGCTCGGAACTGCGGCGTTGGAAAAAGGACTTATTGATCGCATTGGTGATCAACACGATGCGGAGCAGTATCTAGCAGACCTCATTGGTGAGCCAGTTGAGATCTGCTGGGGTGAAACCGCTACTGAAGAAGATTCACTGTTTGCAGAGACGTGGTAGTGTCATCATGAAACGGTGTTTGTAATACTGCGTTGTATAATGCTGATATGGAGACAGCCCTAAAAAAAGCGGTACTAGCAGGAGGGTGTTTTTGGGGACTCGAGGATCTTTTCCGTGATCTAAAGGGCGTTGTCGACACAGAAACAGGATATTGCGGCGGTACGAATGGCAATCCTACCTACGAGAACCATCAAGGGCATGCAGAGGCTCTCGAAGTGACCTATGACCCTGCGATTATTTCATACAAGCAAGTACTGGATTTCTTTTTTCAGATTCACAATCCTACGACACTCAATCGGCAGGGGAATGATCGTGGTACCTCGTATCGATCTGCGATTTTCTATGCCGACGATACTGAAAAGAAAGAGGCTGAAAACTTTATTGATATTGTGAACGAATCCGGACGATGGCAGGATCCGGTCGTGACCACACTTGAGCCACTAACTCGTTTTTGGCCCGCTGAAAACTATCATCAAGACTACTTACAAAAAAATCCTGGTGGCTATACGTGTCACGCCATATATTTTGATAGTTATTTGACGTAGATGTGCATGTGTCTTTGTAAGCACGGTGCTATACTAAGGAGACAAAGAAAACTATGGAGGAAAAAGAGGGGATAGTAGCAAAACCAACGACGGACATTGTACCCAATGAAGTGGTTTCTTCTACGCCGATACCTACGGTCCCGATAAACACTGCTACACCAACTGTGCAAGAACGATTTGTGTCGTACTTCAATACACACACCTATCTCATGACGAGCATTGCTGCACTCGTCGCTATAGCTATTTTGGGATTGGCGCTCCATGAGCGACAAGAGGCGGTGGCAATAAAAAAATACTCCACAGTATTTGCTTTTGTGCCGGAAAAAATATCACAGAGCGCAACCATACCAGTCAAGGTACCTAACGGTGTCTCTGACGCTGTTGCGCAAGCAAGCATCTCCTTTAGTCCTGAAGTGAAGGGCACATGGACTACTGATACCGAGGAAGGGATGATCTATTTTGATCCAGCCGATCCGCTGAAAACTGGTACGTACTATGCGGTCAATCTCAAAGCGGATGCACTCGAAATGTCCGGAGATTTTTATGTTGATGAAGATCCAAAAGTACTCGCCATCTTGCCCGCGACCGAGGGTGAATCTCACGAAGATACCGAGATCACGATACTATTCAATCGACCAATGGTGCCGCTCACTACTCTCAGTGAGCAGGAGCTAAAAGAAATTCCGATCACGATCACTCCCGAGACACCAGGACATTTTAAATGGATTAGCACGCGCAACTTGCAATTTATTCCGGAGACGACCTTGATCCCTTCGTCTTCATACACCGTCGACATAGGGGAAGGTTTGACGTCAGTCGATGGGCTTGCTGTCGCGCCGACAACACATACGTTTACCACGCGACCATTGCGCTACGTATCTGTTTCAGAAGGCATTGTGGGGTATCGATCACCCATCATTGTCGATTTCAATCAATCGGTCGATTTGGAAAAGACTGCAGAAGCAGTTATGGTTCGCAATGCAGCAGGTGATACCGTCCCGGTCAATGTCACGTACGGTGAGCAAACACGCTACGATACCAAACTCAAGAAATCAGTGACCGAGGTGGATCGCAGCAAGGTATTTGTACGCGCAAAAGCAGATCGGCATGGACGCAAAAATGTATGGGATTTTGAAACAGCGTATGAGTTTTCAATCGAAGGTGCGGTACCGCTTGCCGGCAATCAAAACCTTGCTGAAGTGAGGCAGCAACGTATAGCAGTTCCGAGTGTGGTTGCAGGTGTGCGTGCAGAATCAGATCGTACATCACTTGCACGACCCGATTTTCTTGATCCGCAGGGGACATTGGTGCTCACTTTTTTTGAAAACATAGATAAAGATCAGTCGCGCATGTATGCAACGGGCCTGCGTTCTGTTGCGTATGCGGATCGCTGCAAAGTCGATCAAAACAATGAGACCATCATGCTCGGCTCTGAATGTGAAAAAGAGCCAGATACCAGGACTCTTATCTTTTCATTTGATCCTGAAAAAATCGCACGCGATCTTTCATTTGATCTCAATCTCGAGCGCTTGATGACGACTGATGGTCTGCGCGTCAATCAAGAACCGATCAAAGTACCACTTCATTCCTATCCAACGTTCAATATTTTGCGGACATTGCCAGCGCAGGGAGCGTCGGGCGCGCCGCTCGATGGCATGTATATCTGTACCAATGCACCTATTAAGGATCCGAGTGAGCAGGGGCTCTCCTCGTATGTAAAGGCGAGTGACTACATAGTGTTTGGTCGTTGGTCGAATTCACAGTTTGTGAGCGAAGCAAGTCCATACTACAAGTGTGGTGCCGGAGAATTTGAAACAAACATCCGATACGGTCTATTGCCAGAGACTAAGTACACGGTAAACCTAACGCTCACAGATGTATTTGATGCACGAGCATCAGTAGACCTGTCGTTTAAAACAGAAGCAGCAAAGGAATCGTATGTACGCTTCCACAACATGCAGCCTCAATACAACGTCACGACGCCTGATAAAACAACGTTGACGTATGCGACGGAGAACATGGAGTACGTCAACATGAACGTATGCCGCATGTCACCTGAGGCATTTTTGGAAAGCACTCTGATCGCGATGCAAAATGACCTTGGGACTACACCACCGAGTGGTGTTGGGTGTCTAGAAGATAAGAGTGTTCAAATTCCACTACCAAAGCGTTATTGGGTGAACAATTATTTTCAAATACATCTTGCGGACTATTTTGCCGATGTGCGTGGTCACTATGTGGTGACCTTTAGCCATCCACTCTTGACGATGAATGCATACATGCAGTCAGGAACGTTGCGCAAACCGCAATATGATCGCACCTATGTGAGTGTCACCAACCTCGTTGTTGGGAAGAAAGAAATCGAACGATATGAACCGAGATATGAGAGCAATGATCAAAGTCAGTACGCACAGAGAAATATTGTGCGTGACAAAAATATTGAACGTGCACGTAACCTCTATTGGGTGACGGAAAGTAAGTCAATGAATCCTGTTGTCGGAGCAAGCGTCGACCAGTATGCCGGTGGGTATAATACAGCGTTTACCAAAGGTTCAGTGGGCGCTACCGATCCGTCAGGTGTTGCGCGTGTCGTAAGTGACACAAACGTTGCAGGTGTGGTCGTGCGACGGGGGACTGATAGCGCTATCGTGACCGATTGGGCAGATCAATTGCAATACAGTGGTGCTGCAGGCAACGCTTCGCGCACTTATGTCTATACCGATCGACCAATATATCGACCCGGACATACGGTCTATATCCGTGGTATTGATCGTATTGGCTTTGACGGTAGTTATGAAATATGGAACAAAGGCAACGTAAACCTCGAGGTGAGAAATGCTCTAGGAGAAACGGTCTATCAGGTGCCGCTCGTTATGAGTGCATTTGGTACATTTAACACGTCGTTTACCTTGCCCGACGATGCACCACTCGGCACCTACACGATTTCAGGTCTCGACGCATACGGCTGGTTTGATGTTGAGGAGTATGTCCCGTCCGCCTTTGCTATTGATGCAAAGGCCTCCAAGGAGGAGTATGTCGATCGCGATACGATGCACATTGATGTTGCGGCAGAGTACTATTTTGGTACCGCACTCTCAGAAGGCAAGGTGTCGTACTCGGTCACGGCACAAGATTATTATTTTGATCGCTACACTGACGAGTATTTCAATTTTGGCGGTGGATGGTACTACTGCTATGAGTGTGGGTATGGCGACAATTTCCTATTTCGTGGTGAAACGACGCTTGATGAAGCGGGGAAGGCAACAATCGAACGGCAACTTGATTTGATGTCGTATTTTAGTAGCGATGATGTTGTCGGCAGCAAGCTCATCACGGTCTCGATAACCGTGCGGGATATCAACGGACGGTCGGTGTCCACGCAGAAGTCATTTATTGTACATAAAGGAGATTTTTATATTGGAGCAAAAACCGATGATTATTATACGAGCAAAAATACACCAACAACACTTCGCATAAAAACAGTGGACACACAGGGTGCGCCGCTTGCCGTATCCAACCTCACGCGCACTGTGCGTCAAATCAACTGGGAAACATTCAAGCGACAGGAAGTGGATGGTGGCTTCTACTATCGATCGGAAAAACGTTTCAAAGATATTAATTCTGAAAATATACGGACTGACAAGGATGGCAATTGGAGTGGGTCGCTATCTTTTGCTGAGGAAGGTGAGTACGAAATACGTATTTCAGGAAAAGATGCAGGAGGTCGAGACATCGAGACGACTGCGCACATGTACATTTATGGGTCACAAGCGGTAGCGGCGCCACCAAACAATAGTTATGAACTTGATCTTGAAGTTGAAAAAACTTCTGTGGATGTTGGCGACACCGCGACACTATTGATTAAATCTCCGTATGAGAAAGCAAAGGTGTTGATCACTGCGGAGCGCGGTACCGTCTATGATTACTGGATTGCAGACGTAGTTGGTGGACTATACAAACACAGTTTCCCGGTAAAAAGCAGCTATGCTCCCAACATGTATGTTGCTGCACTGCTTATTTCTCCAAATCCGGAGGTAAAGTTTGGAAGTGTCCGCTATGACGTCGGTGTCAAAGAGCACGCACTCGACGTCGCCGTATCGTCCAATAAAACGACCTACCTACCTGGAGAAGACGTGGTGCTTTCTGTCGAAACAAAGGACAATCTAGGAAATCCAGTCTCTGCTGAGGTGTCGCTTGCTGTTGCTGATCTCTCGGTCTTGGCACTCAAAGGAAATCCAAAAAAGAATCCATTGGTATTTTTCTATGATGGTTTTCCACTGTCGGTTTCAACAGCAAGTAACCTCAAAAACATTCTCTATGAAGTGGCGATACCGCTTGGAACAAAAGGTGGTGGTGGCGCAAATCCCGATGATCTCTCAAAAAAGAAACGAGGTCTCTTCAAGGATACGGCATACTGGGAAGCCTCGGTGATCACGGATGAAAACGGAAAAGGTACGGTGAAGTTTACGCTACCTGACAATCTCACAACCTGGCAAATAGAATCCTTGGGCGTCACCAAAGACACGAAACTTGGTGTTGACTACAAAGAATTTACGACCAAGAAAGATCTAATGGCGGTGCCATTGAAGCCACGATTTGTGGTGCCGGGTGATACCTTCTCACTTGGTGCACAAGTCTTCAATCAAACTGATCATGCAACAACCGTCGATGTACAGCTTGACAGTACGTCTCTTGAATTTTTAGGGGACAAAACTGATGCCGTTAAAATTGCTGCAGGAGAATCAAAAACGGTCTACTTTGATGTGCGTGCACCAAAGAATAAAAAAGCAGGTGAACATATCTTTACCTTTACGGCAAAGGATGGCACATTTGAAGATAGTGTTGAGCAGTCTATATCTATTACGCCAAATACGACGTTTGAAACCGTCGCCACTGCAAACTTCACGAGTGCAGATACAGCAACAGAGTATATCTATATTCCAAAAGAAGTGATCTCAAATGAAGGAGGTCTCACCATCCATGCAAATGCCACCATGGCAGTATTTTTGACTGATGCACTCAACTACATGGTCACGTATCCGTATGGATGTGGGGAGCAGCTTGCGAGTGCGCTCTCAACTATTGCGACACTCAAGTCAGCGCTCAAGGTTCCAAACGTAGTAGGCAGTTTTGAAAATATTGAATACGAAGGTGTGCGCTATGACGTTGATACGGTAGTCGCTCAAGGACTATCACGCATATATGAAGTCCAGACATTTGATGGAGGATTTGCATATTACAAAGGTATGGAGCCTGACCTTTTCTTGACGACACATGTTGCTCTGACCTTACTCAATCTGCAGGATGCTGGTTACACCATACGTGATGGCGTCCTTGATAATGCGCTCACGTATATTGAGATGCATGCAGCAGATGCATATCGAATGTATCCCGATGATACGCATAAGGATACGGTGATATTTGCCGAGTATGTCGTGCGACGTGCTCGAGGTACGGACACTGCACTTACGCAATATATAAAAACGTTTATTGCCGATACACCGTACATACAAGAGCGCATTAGTAGCAAATCACTGACATATCTTGCGATCCTTACCTATGATTCGTACACGCGCAGTGAAGTATCAAAAGTATATACGGCACTGCTTGGTCGCATTGATATCGATGGTCGCGGTGCGTATCTAAAAAATCCAGTTCAATTTGAGAGTTGGGGTGTGAGCCAGACAGCGATTACTGACACTGCACTCTTGCTCAAGGCACTGGTGGTGCACGATGACGAACATCCAATGATAGGAAATATCTTGCGTTGGATATTGGCCGGCAGAGACAAAGACGGTGTGTGGGGCGGCACACACAACACCTTTGTTGTCGTCGATGCGATGGTTGATTATCTCAAATGGCAACATGAAAGTGAGTCAGAATTTTCACTGCGCGGTTTGCTTGATGGCGCAGAGATTTTTGTCCACAATTTCACACCAAAAAATATTTGGGAAACCTTTACACACGTCATATCGATAGATTCTTTTGAGCGTGAAAAATTGTTGCCCCTCACGTTTGAACGAACCAAGCGCAATGAACAGAAAAACAATTTCTACTATGACATGGCGCTCAAGTACTTCTTGCCGGTTGAGTCACTGCCGCCGCGCGATGAGGGTATCACGATCACACGCGATTTATACGCCTATGATGCGGCCAACACCAAAAATAGTACTCCGGTGTCGAGCGCACAGGTGGGTGACATTGTCCGTGGCAAAATCACACTTTCAATTCCTGGCGTATATAGTCATATAGCGGTGGAAGACATTATCCCTGCAGGTTTTGAAATCGTAAACTTCAATCTTAATACCGAAGACCAGTCGTTGCAAAACCAGGATGGAGAGTATGGTGAAGGTCAAAAAGGATATGATAACGATGCGATGGGATATGTCGTGCCGCCCGACAACATGTTCATCCGTGCTTTTGATCGCATTGAAAGTACATTTACTAGTCCTCAGACGGCGCAGATTTTTGGAGCCATTCGTGATCTCGGTGGTGAATACAAAAAAGTTGCGCGAAAACTTTGGCCATCGCATGTGGAGTCGCACGATGACCGTGTATTTCTCTACATAGACACTCTCTCGCCTGGCGTCTATGAATACGAATACTTCTTGCGAGCATTGGTGCCGGGTACCTTCCAACACATGCCAGCTCGCGCCGAGGAGCTCTATTTCCCTGAAGTCTTTGGCCGCACCGAAGGCGCGACGTTTACTATCACCGAGTAGGGATATTATCGCATAGGAAATGGTGGCTGACGCCATTTCTCACTGACTCCATGACTTCAAATTTTCGAAATAAGCAGAAAAAAGAGGGCCATCACGATCAGTAGGTGGCCGTATTAATCTGGGATTGTTTTTGTGGTACACTAAAATTATTATAGTTTACCTCGTATATTTATGATACAGACAATAATAACGATTCTGATTTTAGGGTTTTTCGCTGTCCTTAATGCTCCAACAGTGCAGGCAAATGAGGACTTGGATTCCATGGCACCTAATGCGCTCCACACTTATTTTTTTGATTCAGTAGATGAGGATACGAGCGTTACACTCGACTTGCGTTCAGCTTTAGAATTGCATAAGAAAAGTGCACTGGACAAGTACCCTGCGTACTATGTCAATTATGCTTTGAAAGGGAATATCGTGCCGACGCACGCAAGTACGACGTATGTTGAATCAGATGTAGTCACCTCCTTGCAACTTGGTACTTCTAAGCGAGGAACAGAATACAAACTAGACTTCATAACAAAAGGAGAAACAGTGTATATTCGCTTTCCTGAAACGCGTATCAAGTCAGTAAAAAATAAGTGGATCGAGGTCCCCGCAGTACGTGCTACCGATTTTGCTGAAGCACTAGAGCTTGAAGAACTATTTGATATTGCATTAACAAAAAATGATGACCCAAACCCTATAGCAGCATTTGATGCTTCTGCAGCACTTGCGCGAAAACTTGGGTTGTTCCAGTTTTTTGACGGTGATGTCGGAGATTCCATTGTTGTAGAGAATGCAACACGGTATGACCTGATTTATAGATCAGATGTATTTGCAGCTTATTTTAAAGAGCTAAAGAAGACTATTGCCGAAATGCCAGGGGATAATGAAGTCACTGTTTTTTCTATTGAAGGTTTTGAAAGTGGCATCAAAAATAATGAGTTTGTAGATAAAATAACGGATCGTTCTTATGTTTCTTTGTGGTTTGATAACGTTACAAAACTACCGGTCCGAATGGTCGATGTTATGGTTATTCCACCATTTGAAAAGCGTAAGGAGACTGTATTCACGTACACAGACATCTCGCTTAAAGATTATGGAGTCAAGATGACGGTTGTTGCGCCGAAGTCCACTATATCTTTTGCAGACGCAGTCGATGCATTGGATTTAAATCTTCAGGTTGACCTAGATACTCAAGATCCAGCCGCGCGCCTCAAAGAGCTATTGAGTGCGTATAAAAAGGCAAAGAAGGCTGATAAGGCGTATCTAAGTTACTCTATTGGAGACGCTTACGGGGCACTGGACGATGCAGCACAGGCTGCGGCGTACTATAAAAAAGCAGCAGCTGCTTCAAAGAAAAAAAGTGTTGATCAGTACCTTTCGCTTGCGAATGCAGAGTGGGAATTAGGTAATGTTGCTAAGGTGAAAGAATACTTTGAACTTGCGCTCAAAGTAGATCCAAAAAACGACGCTGTACTCAATCAGTATGGTTGGTTTCTGCTCGGACTTAATGTAGTCACAGCCCAGACACGCGATTTAGAAAAGGCTCTTGAAGTTAATCAAAAATTAGTAAAAGGACTAGTCGATGATTCCAACCTACAAAATCTGTATGCAACCTATATGTTGCTTGGACGCACTGCTGATGCAGAAAAACTTAAAAAGAAGTTTGATAATTTTGATGCAAAAGAAAATTATATGGTACTCGCTCGTATCTATCATCGCCTAGGAGATAAAAAACAATCAGACCTCTATGTACAGAAGGCGGTTGAGGCGGGATATGTGCAGTCCATACGTGATAAGCGATTTCTTGCACTACAATTTTGAGTTGGTAGGAAGTTGAAAGATAAACTAACTCTTGTCTAACCAGGCTTGAGTTAGTACTTAGGAGTTGCAGAATCATGCTTTGACACGAGATGTAAAAAAACCTCACACACAGGTGTGTGGAGGTATTATGAAGTTCTGAGTTTTCTGCGACGCTGAATGTATCTTTCGCGAGGGGCACTATCCTTCCAAAGCTTGTCGAGATCATCCGCCTTTGTGTGTAGTTTGTCTGTGCACTCATCGACAAACCAATTCGGAATTTCAAATCCTCCAAACCACACATGACCGTCCTTTCGGTATGTTGCCGTACCACTTTCAATGGCATGTCGGAAAGTGCTGACTAACCCCTTGTACATCCCGAAGACAATGTCGTTGGAGCGATTTCCAAATGGACCTCCAACTTGCGGATGGTCACTGTGCAGTTCGCCGGCATACATTGCCAGACCCTCAATCAGCTTTGGGTCGACAGTCGCCATTCTCTGACCCCAACTAAAACTGTAGAAGGTCAGGCGCAGGAGCCATAGAAATGTATCGGCTTCTGGATCTTCAAAGCGCGTCGGGTCCTTTCTCTTGAAGTCTGGTCCGTATTTTCTGAATAGGATTTCATCCCATAAGCGGACTAAAATGTCCTTCTCAAGGTCTCTCTGTCGCATGTGTCCTCACTATGACGGTGATTGATCTCTTAGGCTTATACATGACACGAGATCTGTTGTCAAAATGCCTAGTCTCGCGAAACTACCTTGATAAGCAGAATCTCTCGATTGCCTAAGAGCGGATCAGTAGCAGTGATTTCATAGTTGCCGGCGGCTGTTGGTTTGAAAAACACTTCTTCGCCTTCACCAAGTGGCTTACCATTTGCTGTCCACGAGACGCGGTTGCGCGCGCGCAGTGGGATGGTGGTGTCGTTTGTAAATTCAAATGTATCGCCATCGTGCACACTCAGGATAAGATTATTTTTTTGAAGCAGGCTCTGTATCGTTGCGATTTTGTCACCGGCAAGACCCCATTGATTTGAATTGCCAATGGGTACACTTACAATATCCTTGGTAATAAACGTCGTGTCTGTGTGGTAGGGAGAAGCGAGGAGGTACTCCATAACTTCATGCCACACGACACCAGCACCCGACTGCCCACTCACTTGCTCCAGTGCTTCATTTTCAGTGTTTCCAATCCAGACACCTACGACAAAATCAGGTGTATACCCCACGACCCAGCTATCATGAAAATCGCGTGAGGTGCCTGTCTTTACACCGTACTCTTTGGTGGTCAGGTTTAAGTTGCTCGCAAGTCCAAACTGCTCAACACCGGTAAATCGATCACTCAAAATAGCATTGACGAGTTCAACATATTTAGGATCTGCAACGATCTCGGTCGTATCTATGTGTGATTGTGGGGGTAGTGTTGGTTGATCTGCAGCAGTGAGGATTGTTTTGAGCTGTGCGCGGGTACCGTACCGTGGAAAGATCGTGAAATAGTGGGTGAGTGAGAGAAGATCCATTTCAAGTCCTCCGAGTGCGATGCCATACTGGTAACTGTCATAATCCTGTATTGGTTTGAAATGCAATGATTCTGAAAGATAGCCATAGAATTTTTCAAGTCCAATATATTCAAGGACTTTGACTGAGGGCACATTGAGACTGTTGCTCAGTGCTTCATGGAGCGTGATCGTGCCGCGATATTTCCCATCATAGTTTTTTGGATACAGTGAAAAACCAGTCGCTATGGGATATTTGTATTCGCGATCTTCAACAAGTGTAAACGGGCGCAATCCTTCCATAAATCCCTTGAGATAGAGGAGAGGTTTAACGGTAGAGCCAATAGGGCGTGGCGCGAGCGCCATGTTGATCCGGTTGCCGTCCTTTGTGCTTGTTGGGTCAGGGCTGCCCACAAGCGCAAGCAGTTCAGAATTTTTTGGATCAATCACGACGACGGCGCCATTGCGTGCACCACGTGCAGACTCTGTTTCAGTATATTTTTGGATCGCATTTCGTATAAACTCATTGAGTTTTAGATCGATGGTGGTCGTACAGGTCGATGTGCATGTGATAGCTGCAGAATCCAATTCAAACGCACTTTTTGTTTGAAAAGCATACGCGGTTGTGACTTTCGCCGGTATAAACGTTGTATCGGGAGCGAGCTCTTTGTGTAAAGCTTCGGCGTACACTGCATTGTCTTTTTCCCATGGATTTCTGGTGCTTGGGTGCGAGAGGGTCGCGAGTAGCGCAAGTTGTTCATTTGTTGTTGTTTCCTTGAGTGGCTTATCAAAATACGCATAGCTCCCTGTTTCAAATCCCTGCACTTGGTTTCCTAAAAAAACCGTGTTTGCATACATCGAGAGAATAGATTCTTTTGAAAGAAATATTTCGAGACTTATCGCGTAGGCAGTCTCTTTTACTTTATTGTAGATGGTCCTGTTTGATTCAGTACCCAAGAGATTTTTTGCAAGTTGCTGTGTGAGCGTGCTTGATCCTCCAATTCGTCCTGTAAAAAAATAGTGTGTCAGTGCACGCACCATGCTTATGGGATTTATTCCTGGATGGTAGTAAAAGTACGCGTCCTCCTTTTGTACCAGGAGTTTTTTGAACGCTACGGGAATGGACTCGGTCTCAAATACATAGAGACCTTTTGCATTTTCCTTGATGCTGATCGGTTTTAGGTAGCGATCAAGTGTTACAACAGAACCGAGGCCTTGGTATTTTGCTAACCCGTCTCGATGGAGGGCATAACTACCGAGTAGCAGCAAAACTCCAAGGAAGGCAATCACTATAAGGACCTTCTTCATAGGTGCATAATACCACTACTGGTAGATGGCCTCATGGACACAATGCAATAATCTCTCTATAATTCCTCACATTATGAAGATTGAAAATATTACAGCAGATCTTAAGGAGCGCGGATTTATCGTGCATGAAGGTGGTGGTACAGCGCAAGAGTTTCTTGCTCAAAAACGCACCGTGTATCTCGGTATCGACCCAACAGCAGCATCACTCCATGTGGGGAATCTGGTACCTATCTTTATGATGAAGCATTTGGCTGATGCAGGTCATACAGTGGTTTTTCTTGTCGGTGGCGGCACTGGCATGATTGGGGATCCGCGAGAAAGTGGGGAGAGACAGCTCCTTGATTTGAAAATTGTCGCACAGAATAAAAAAGCGATTACGGCGCAGCTAGCATCGGTCTTGGGAAAGAAGAAATTTAAAATCTATGACAATTATGACTGGCTTAGGAAGGTATCGCTCATCGAATTTCTTCGTGATACCGGAAAGCATTTCACGGTCAATCAGCTCATTAAGCGAGATATTATCAAGAAGCGTCTCGATACGGAGGAAGATTCTATTTCCTATACAGAATTTTCATATTCGCTTTTGCAGGGGTACGATTTCTGGCATTTGTATAAAAAGTATGGCGTTGATCTGCAGGTAGGTGGCTCGGACCAATGGGCGAATATTATCTCAGGCGTTGAACTCGTACGACGTAGAGAGGGGGGAAATGCGTACGCACTCACGACACCCATCATCACGGATAAAAAAACTGGCAAGAAATTTGGAAAGTCAGAAGGAAATGCTGTATGGCTTGACCCAAAGCTCACATCGCCATTTGCTTTCTATCAGTTTTGGCTCAACGTATCAGATGAAGGTCTGCCAGAGTATTTGAAGATCTTTACCTTTCTGTCGCTACAGAACATTGCTGAAATACTTGCGGCACATGAAGCTGCACCGCACATGCGTATTGGACAAAAAGCACTGGCACATGAGATTACGACGATGATTCACGGAGTGACATCTGCAGAGAGTGCTTCACGGGTATCTGAGATACTCTATGGAGCAGGAGACTTTGCGACAATGAGCAAACAGGATGTGGCGTTTATACGTAAAGAAGTACCACTAACAAAAGTCGCAATTGGCACAACAATGATTGATATCCTCACGCAGACAGGACTAGCAACATCGAAGGGCGAAGCCCGACGACTTATTGAACAGAAGGGTGTTGCCGTCAATGAGATAACTGTTGTTGATATACATAAAGCAATTGAAGTTGCGGATTTTAAGAATGGCATAGCGCACGTTCGACGAGGAAAAAAAGTAGCCTTGATTGCGACAAACTAAACGAGGTTCAGGTAGCGTCCGTTGCGCTGCAACTGATCAACAGGAAATAAACAGTGCACATATATCTGTGTGCTGTATACTGGTGCGTATATGATAAATATTTCAGTAAAAAGTATAACGGAGCGGCACACGCTTGGTGTGCTGCTCGCTATTGTGAGTACATTATTCATCGTGCTCGCGCCGGTTACTGTACGCGCCGACACTTGCACATTTAATCGAAATCTAGAATTTGGTGTTGAAGGAGAGGATGTGCGCTGCTTGCAGCAATATCTCAATGGTGCAGGCTACACTATTGCTGAAAGTGGTGTTGGATCTGCAGGGCATGAGACCGGTGAGTTTAAGACACTGACCGAGCTTGCCGTCATTAAGTGGCAGCAGGCCAATAAGCTCTCTCCTGCGATAGGCTATTTTGGATCTCAATCGCGTGCCAAGTATGAAGAACTTGTCGCAGGTGGAGGGGTGGGTGAAGTACAGGGAGCAGCAACATCGGCTCAAAAAAATCTCGAGTTGCAACTCGCACAGTTACAAGCACAACTAAACACAACCCTCAAAACACAAAATATTCCTCTTGCGACATCCGTAACAAAGCATGATACGGAAGACGAGGACGCTATTGATTCTGACGAGTCAGATGCGCGCGCTGCAATCGAGGATGCACTCGATGCTATCGACGACGCTGAAGATGCAGTCGATGATAATACGGACGCAGCTGATATCGCATCTGCACGCGAGAACTTAGAAGATGCAAAAGATGATTTCCTCGATGCGGTCAAAGCATTTTTCAGTGATGATTTTGAGGATGCACTTGATGCAGCAGAGGATGCACAAAAGAACGCTGAAAATGCCATTGAGGATGCAGGGGGAGACACTGAAGAGAGTGAGGCAGATGATCTTATTGATGATGTCGATGGTCAGATTGATGATGCGCAGGACGATATCGATGAAGCAGAGGATGATGGTGATGACGTAGATGAGGCAAATGACCTTCTCGATGATGCACGTGATTTACTCGATGATGCTGAAAGTGCATTTGACGACGAGGATTATGATGAGGCGATCGATCTTGCAGAAGAAGCAGAAGATACCGTTGATGAAGCGCTTGATGCGATAGGAAATGAGAATAATAGTGATGACGATGATGATAGTAGTGACAATGACGATATTGAGAATCAGCTTGAAGACGCACAAGATGAACTCAATGATGTAGAAAATGATGTGGAAGATGCACTTGATGATGGGGAAGATGTCGGTAATGCTGAAGATTTGCTCGATGAAGCGCAAGACCTCCTTGACGATGCTGACGATGCAATCAGTGATGGTGATGAAAGTGAGGCAGAGGATTTGATTGATGAAGCACTTGACTTGATCGACGAAGCACGCGACGAATTTTAGTCCACATTTCAAAACCTTCAATTTCTGCGTTGGCTGCATCAAAATACTACTCACCATATAACCCCATATGTCTCGTAGTATTTTGACTTGCCGCCTTGAACTTGAAGGTTTATGAAGATGTGTACTTTGTTGGGATGACTTGGGAGTTCAACTCCCAAGTGCAGAATCTGAACTGTAGCAAATACAGAAGCGCCAGCCTTAAGGCTGGCGCTTCTGTATTCTGTGATCAAATAAAGTTATAATGCCGACTATGCAAGAAAAAATACGTATAGGAGTAGTGATCGGAAGTATCCGTGAGGGACGATTTGGTGATAAACCCGCACACTGGATCGCTGATCTTCTTTCAAATAAGGAAGATGTCGAAGTTGAACTCCTGGATCTCAAAGACTATCCGTTGCTGATGTTTGCAGAGGCTGTATCTCCCAGTAAAGTATTGGGAGCCTATGGAAAACCAGACATAGACCGTTGGGCAGAGAAGATCGCTAATACTGATGGTTTTGTATTTGTAACTCCCGAGTACAATCACGGCTACCCCGCATCACTCAAAAACAATATTGATCACTTAAAAAAAGAGTGGAATAAAAAGCCTTCGGCATTTGTCGGATACGGAACATACGGAGCTGTGCGCGCCGTTGAGCAATTGCGACAAGTCGTGATTGATGTTGGACTTGTACCACTTAAAAGTGCCGTGCATATAGTTTCACCGTGGGATCTGCTTGAAGCAAATGGCAGTCTAAAGGAAAAAGCATTTGCACCAAACGAAGGTAGTGCTGATCGGCTTATTGAAGAACTCATTTGGTGGGCACAGTTACTGAAAAATGCACGCAATACGGTATAACACTGTTTGCGGAAATGACAGCTGATATCGTACACTAGTCTCAGAGGTTCATGTTTTTGAGCAGGAGGTTTGTTGTGAGAAGAAGAGGGCCCCCAAGCTTTCAGTCTCTCGCAGCGTGTCCCACGCTGCGAGAGCTACAAGAGTCGTATAATTCCGCTCGAAATAATCCGACCCCAATCTTTCTGGTTTTGTGGGAAGGTCGATTGCCCCACCTTTTTATTGGGTACGTGCGAATTCTTGTGGAAGCAGCTCATGGCTATTGCTACGTCCAGCTGATGCCTGTGTCTATGTCGCATGCACCAGATATGAGTTTTGCACTCACACTTCGCTATAACGCGGTTACAATGAGGGCCGCATGCTCTTTTGGTCCCGCGCTTGCTGATAGACTTTTTAGTCGAGCAGCCTGTACCACATAATTTTGAGATGGTCGTTTGGCCATCTCTTTTTTGATATACTATTCATAATATGGAAGATGATCGCGTGTTTGTTGAGAAATGCCAAAAGGGTGACACACAAGCATTTGGTGCGCTTTATGATAGATATGTAGAAAAAATTTATCGATTTGTCTACTACAAGACCTTCAACAAGGACGCAACCGAGGACATAGTGTCCGCCACGTTTCTCAAGGCATTTGAGAAGATTGGCAGTTTTAAATCTGATAAAGGCTCATTTTCATCATGGCTCTATGCCATAGCGCGCAATGCGGTTGTTGATTACTACCGCACCAAAAAGACGGTGGTGGATATTGAAGATATTTTTGACCTCGGTCAAGATGAGCGGACAGAAGAGAAGATAGATGCTCGCGATACCGTACAAAAAATTGAAAAGTATCTGCACACACTGAAGCCAACGCAGCGTGAAATTGTTATGCTTCGGGTGTGGGATGAGCTCTCCTATAAAGAAATTGCTGCAGTGGTGGGGGGTTCGGAAGATAGTGTCAAAATGGCATTTTCACGCGCTATTCGGACGGTTCGTGACACCTTTGGGGCAAAAGCCGCTATTCTCGTGTTGTGTGCACGATTTTTGCAGTAGTTACGTTATTAATCATTCAGCGTACTAGATATTATTATGGACAAAGATCTCGACAAGATACTTCGCGACATATATGCGCTTGATGCGACGCTTAAGGAGCGTGACGCAGAAGTGCGTGCAGTCGTTTCTGTGCTCATCGATGCACATCCCAAAGTGCCTATTGATTTTGATTTTATCCAAAATCTCCGTATGCGCGTACTTTCTTCAAATATAAAACCCGCCACACCATCTCCGTATGCAGAAAATGTGCGTTGGTGGCTAGTGCGCGTTGCACCGGTTGGGGCTGTTGCCGTTTTGCTTCTGATGCTTATTGAAACTCCGCGATCACCTGTACCCACGTCACTTGAAGATTTGCCACGCACGGAGTCCGCGATACCGACAACTGAAGACATGCTCTATAACAGTCCGATAGAAGACACCTCTTCATTTTCAATGATGGCTCCCGCAGACGATAGTACTCGTACCATGGGCAAGCAAGGGGCAGCATCGGTACCCTATATTGAGGTACTACCTGTCCATAATGCAATGCCGTATGTGCAACTCTTCGCAACACTCACCACTGATGGATATGTGGTCGTATATGACAGTAGTGAGGCTATTGTGGGTACGAGCAGCCTTCTCTCTGCCAAAGAGATGCGGCAGGTGACTGTACCGCTGTCTCGCACCCTTGTTGAGGGTGAGACTCTGTCTGCACGCATGTTTGTGGATGATGGTGATGGTTTCTTTGAAACGAAAAAAGATGGTCTCATAGCGGTACCCGAAACAGGACTTACATATACGGTAGCATTTACGGTAGAGGCTGAATATCTCGTGCAGTAGTGTTACTTTTCAAACGTCTGTTCGTAGTACTATAGATAGAGAATACCTTTTATTCATTAAAAATCGATATGGATATTTTTGAACAACTCAAGACTGTAGGCCCACGAACTATACTCAAGTACGCACTCATTGGTTTTGTGGGTGTATTAATATTGTCGTTTGTACTGAGCCTCCTCAACACCGCACGGAATAGTATTTCTACTTCAAATACTGGTTACGGGGTATCCAATGCGCCCAGCTATGGCGGCGCTGAAATGGATATGACGTATAACGGTGGCTCAAAATTGTCGACACGTAATGTTGCGAGCATGCCGATTATGCCACCGCAGCCAGGATATACATCGGGCAACGATGCAGAATCTTTTGAAGTCAAAGACTATAGTGCAACATTCGAGACTCGCGATGCAGACAAAGAATGTTCGACTATACTTTCCCTCAAGAGTCGTGAGGATGTTATCTTTGAGAGTTCAAATGAATACGATCGCGGGTGCAACTACACATTTAAAGTGAAGCAGGGAAGTGTGCCAGAAATCTTAACTTTTATCAAGAATCTCGATCCAAAAAATCTCAGTGAAAACAGCTACACGATAAAGCGTCTTGTTGAAGATTATACGAGCGAGACCGATATTCTTGAAAAAAAATTGCAGTCTATCGATGCAACACTCAACCAGGCAATAGCCGCGTATGACAACATCACGGTGCTTGCAACTCAGACCAAAGATGTCGAGAGTCTTGCAAAGATCATTGATAGCAAAATCAACATCATCGAACGATTGACGGTAGAACGTATGAATGTGAACGCTCAGATCGAAGGGATCAATCGCGCAAAAGCGCAGGAACTTGATCGTCTTTTATACACTACCTTCAATATTAGCGTGTATGAAAATGCATTTGTGAATGGGGATCAGATCAAGGATTCTTGGAAGGCATCAGTCCAGCAGTCACTGATTGACATGAACCGTGTCTTGCAGCAGATCTCAATCGGACTTGTATCACTCTTGCTCCAGATTCTCCAGTATCTCCTGTATGCCGTGATCCTCCTTGTCGTCGCAAAATTCTCGTGGAAATTTGCACAACGAGTATGGAACGCGTAAGATAGGGTAAGAAGCAACACAAAAACTCCCTTCGGGGAGTTTTTGTGTTGTACTGTTCGCTTACTATTATGTAGTACAATATACGATAAGGAATCCTTGGGATCTTATGTGGGCCTATATTTTTTTCTTCTATCTCACGATACCAGTACTCTTTTGGGTGTTCAGAGAAGGTAACGGTTTTCTAGAAGATGCGAAAAAGCGAAGAGTACTTCAAGCGCTTACAATTGCCTATGGCGTAGCTGCATTGGTGCCGATGTTTGGTGGCACTGGGGATGGCATGTACCTATTTTTTGTTGCATTACCGCTACTCTATGTTCTATTCCAACGTACTATTCGTCGTGTCTGTTCTTTTTTTGTACAGAGTCCGATATATGTTGCGGTGCCTGTATTTCTGCTTCTAGCGCTCGAAGAAACATTGCTCACCATAGGCTATCGGCTCGACGCTATTGCTCCCTATACTGCATGGTCAGGTATACTCTTGCACCTTATTTCGTACACAGGTTTTTATGCAGGCTTGACTGTGGTCATTATTTTCTTCCATAGGAGATACCAGTTTAGTGCATGGCAAACGCTCATAGTGGGTGGTCTCTGGGGCATCTTGGTCGAGCAACAATTTAAAGGGCCATTGTTGTTCATGGCGGGTGATTTTGTAAATCTATTTGCGTTTGTTCCGTTTATATTCCTGACCTACGGTCTTTATATCCTGTGGCCAAAGTTTGTCTTTGGGGACACTTTACATGGTGTCGTGCCCGCAACGCGTCTGCATATGGTGTATTTTTGGATTGCAGTATCGGTCATTCCCATAGCTTCGTGGCTTTTGTGGGTGTACCTACTTGGCTTTGCGGGGTATAGTCCTGACGGAGTAATATAGAGCATACCTGCAGATGAACATGTACTTGTGTAATGCATAAAGAATAGTATGAAAAAAATACTCGGTCTTATAATTGTGTGTATCGTGATTGGTAGTCTAATTTTAGTGTTTAGCGAATACAATGGGTCATCAGAATCACTCCCTCCTGATACATTTACAGAGGCTGATATTGAAGTGCGTGGTGAAGTACAAGGTGTTTCATTTGTGGTTGTGCGCGGTGACATTTACGAAGTTATGGATGATGGTAGTTTTGAATTTCGTGAACACTATTACGATCCAAACTACAAAACTGATAACTATGAGTTTACCAACGACGCAATCTATCGCATTGATAAAGAGAAAGCTATTCGAATAAAAGTAGGTACGGAATTTTCTGAAGGGTTTGAAAAGTACAGATCGATTCAAGACATGATCACGGGAGAAAAAGATCTCGCCGATGCGATTGCGAGACTTGGAAGTACGATCGCGATGACTGATCTCTTTAGTCCGTGGAATGTGATCACGCTCCAGTCTGCGGCAACACCCGAGGTCGTGGACTCAGTACGACTTCGCAATAAAATTGAGATAGGGGAAGCGTCGTTTATCGACAATCGCGTTGAACCATCACAGACGCAAGCTCATACTGGCAAACAGTCACTGATGCTCTATTCAGTAGCTCCTTCTTGGAATATGGTGACTGCAAAAGCCTCTATGCATACCGAGGCCATACACTTTGAGGCGGGAGATGATGTATGGTTTTCTGCATGGTACTACATAGAAGAAGGCTTGCCGTTCACGATCATGGATCTCGAATCAACGTACCTCTACAAATCCTCGGGAATCCGTATCGCTGTCGATGACCAAGGACACCCATTTGTCGAGCTCAAAGCGTTTAGTAAGCCCAGCTGGAGGCAAAGTGAGGAGAATATGATTGCCCTTCCTATTGGCAAGTGGGTCAATGTAAAAACACACTTCACTCTCGATCAGACAGATGGCCTCGTTGAGCTATGGATAGATGGGAAAAAGGTGGTCGTGGGACGGGGGCAGACGCTTCCACTTCAAAATGCTATCTATAACAAACTAGAAGTAGGAATATCAGCAACACAGCAAGAAACCAGAATGTACGTCGATGATGTAAAAGTCTCAAAAAATCCCCTGTAGTCGGTTCAAATATATATAAAAAAACAGATTTTCCGTCTATCCCTGGTCGTACATGCTGGGAACATGTACGACGAGCATCCGGGCATTCATTGGAGCGGCTGTATTACTTGCAAAACTGAAAATCAGGAGTCGTGGCGCATACGCTTATTGGACTAAAAGTGAAAAGGTGGAGGGGGCCATGTGTGGAAGATTAGTGCAAGGGTTATATAAAATAAAAACTGCACCATGTAGCTGTACACAAAACCACTTTTTAGACGAAGTATAAAATATGGAAATAGAGCAGCAGAAAGTATGGCGCTGCCTGCCATGATCGCGGCGTACGGCGCATCTGCACCATTGTGTGTGTAGAGCAGCACGTGGGCTCCGCCAAATGTGATTGCATACCAGAGTATAACCGTTTTAAGTGAACGAAATCGAGACCAGAGCGCCAAGACAAGGATGGTGATTAATGTCTGCTGTACCAAAATTTCAAATGCTTTAGGCAGAAAATACATGGGAGTTGAAAAAAGTATGTCAGTATAAGCGGGGAGTACAGCATGGATGACTGTTGGAAATGTTCCCAGAAGATAGAGCAGCGCCCACACGCACAAGCCAAAGAACATGCTTTCGACGCCATAGTGCCAGATGCGTTTGTCGACAATAATCCAGTGTTCAAAGAGATTAAAAAATAAATAGACGGTAAGAGTAAACCAAAAGAGATAGTACAGCGAGATGGCGATTGGTGATGTGTTATAACTCAAGCTCACGCCCACAAACGGTAGAAGTTTGTAGTATCCGACATTGAGTGCAATCCAAATAGCCGCTATGCGAGCGAGTGTTTGGTACAGCGGAGCATCGTGATAGGCTTTAAATACTTTTAACATACGAGTGATCGATGTTCGTCACTCTAGTATAGCCTGTATAGAAAAAAGCATGGGCAATCACCAAAAGAAGCGGGTACCTTACTCCGTATAGTATAGAGATAGCTGAAAATCATTTTAAATAAAATACCCCCGCGAGCAATAATTGCCCCCGGGGGTTGCAGTGCTTAGTGCCGGCGAGCCAGGTGCTCATTGCCATAAGCCTCAATTCGAGATTCACTTGTCTTTGCAAAGTGTCGCACAAGGTAGAATGCTATCATGAATCCTCCGACGAGCGAGATGAGGGCAACGAGGATTGCGCCAATCGCTACCGCACCCTTCCAGTCGTCGACGTCGTCTAATGCTGAGCGAAAGAGGTCGCTCACACTTCCAAATGCGCCGCCGACATTCTCGATTGCAGAGATGGAGTTGTGGATCTGGGCGAATGTATTCCATCCAGAAGTTGCAATGCTGGCAAAATCGCGCTGCCTATATGCTTCACGAAGCGAATAGGCCCAAATGATGAACCCAGTTCCAAGTACTGGGAATATCACGGCGATGTACCAGAGATTGAAAACCCACTCCATGAACTGTCGTGCTTGGACAGTGGTGAGAGTTGGGTCATCGCTCATTGTGAGTAGTTGTGTCGAGCCCCATGTAAGCCCAATCAAGATGGGCATCGAGAAGCCGACGCCTGATTGGATAATGGCAGACCATAGGACCAGCCTATTGAACTTGCTGCCGAGGGTCATAGTGTCTTTCCATGCGACGCCAACTGTGTAGCAGTTGGCGATGGAAATGAGGACATTAAGGACGATGATCCCGAACAAAATCAGACTGCTCATCGAAAACTCCCTTTTGTGTCACTGTCAAAAAAGATGTGGACGTCGTATGTCCAATCATCTTTGCGTACTAAACTACGTATAATAAAACAGATAATATATGATTTGTCAAATATAAAACCATGAGACGTTTACTAAATCCCCATGCTTCATCCTTATCGAATTTATTATAGTAAATGGCTTATCTAGCATAAAAATTATCTATATCTCAAAGGTATTCCGTATTCAGAGTTTGGTTGGTAGGATTATGATGTATGTCACACCCATTTTCAAAAATGTTTGAGAAGGCTATTGCCAAAAGTCGTGGTGATGAGAACCAAGTTTTGGGCGAAGCGGAAAAACTCAAGGAGCGTGGGTATGCTCCTCGGGAAATTTATGATGTATTGTTGGGACTCAAAAAAAGTTTGGTATCTGACGCTGACGCTGCTATTGTTGCAGAAGCACTTGAGGAATTTAGTCAATATGTAGATCTCGAAGATGGCGCAGAATAACAACGATCGTTACACCCCCATGAAAATATTTCTAATCTTATTGGCGATTGCTGTCATAGCCGTACTGCTATTTGTGTGGATCTCTCTGCGTAAGGTACAGATTTCCGAAGCACTTATGGCGAGCACTGAGCCATTCCAAATGCAAAGTGATAATTTTAAAAAGACGATGCTAGTTTTGGGTGATAGTACTGGTGTTGGTGTGGGAGCTACTCGTCCCGAGGAATCCGTACCTGGACTCGTTGCAAAGGAAGTGGGAGCTACCTACGTTGAAAATCAAGCAGTATCAGGAGCGCAGGTTCCAGATGTACAAGGTCAAATTGGAAAAACAAAACTACCACACTATGCATACATAGTGCTGCAGGTAGGAGCCAATGACGTCACTCATTTTCATGATATTGAGGAGGTGAGTACGATGCTTAAGGACGCACTTGTCGCACTTCCTCCACATGATCATCTTGTCGTCTTGATGGCGGGAAATGTTGGAGCCGCAAGCGCATTCCCTTGGTTTATTAAGCCGTACTATACAAAACAGACGCTCCGCTACCATGCAGCATTTGCAGATATTGTTTCGAAGGCAGGGGGGAGATATGTTGATCTTTATATAGATCCGAAGATAGATCCTTTTGTGCGTGAGCCAAAGGTGTATTTGGCAATCGATGGGTTCCATCCATCATCGGCAGGCTACGCTTTATGGTTTGAGAGAATTAAACAAATACTCTCTACCTGATGTACATGGCAATCAATACCACAAATCTCCCCATGCTATACTTTTTTTATGAGGGGAATTGTCGAACTTTTTACATTACTATTGCTCATATGTGCGGTGCCGCACAACGCCTACGCAGTATTGCCCCCTGACATAATTTTTAACGTTGGTTCGCAACTCTATGCACTTTTTGCAGGGATTGGGGTTATATTTTTTGGAGGACTCTTATCTATAGTTCCGTACATCAAAGATCTACTCGAAAAAATACAACGCGGTCGTCATATTCTTGTTTCACTTCTTGCTTTCTTTTTTGGAATCTCGTGTGCGCTTTTTTACTCCTTTTTAAACCTAACGCCCGTTGCACCAATTGTCTATCCACCAACAACCACGAGCTCGAGCACGGAAGCTATTGCTCACGAGTATCGGTTTTTTTCAGATCAATTTGTGATTGTTGGAAAAACTGCAGATGGTGAGCCGTTACTAATTGATCTTACTCTCTCGCGAAAAGAGAAAAAGGATTCGCAATTTCAGCACTATTATAGTGGAAACGTGCTAGTGGGAAAACGTAGTGACTTACTATACAAGACGCGGGACGTGACTCAGAGCGCGATACTTTCTGACCTGCTGTTTTCAAGATTTGAGCGACATGTGGCCGCTGATCATTCATCGCGTGAAGCCTACACTCTTCAATTTCCGTTTATGGGGAAAACATATACCTTGGTGACCGAGCAATTGGTGAGTGATTTCATCACAAAAAATGAACCAGATTTTACCAATTATGTGAGTGCGGGGAAGGGGACTATATCTTTGGACGGCAAAGACCTTGCAGTATTTGTGATGCATGAGCGGACCTATTCGACCGATTATCGCACAAGTATATTTTTTGCCGGGAGTGATACTTTGAAATCGAAGAGTATACAAATGATACTCTGGGACGCGCAGTCAAATTTTTATTTGATTGATCAATCAGACGTACAGGGTACATCGACGGCATACGCTTCGCATATGTGGGCACTTACAAAAGATACAAATGGCTTTGCGCGTAAAGCGTTTGACGGATCAGTCACGGAAGAAAACGAGGGAGGTGTTATCGGATTCTCTGCATTAATTCCTAGTTTTGACAATGCCCGAATTCTGGTCAAACTTACCCATCCTATTTCCACAAAAAAAACAGAAGGCTGGGTAGAGGGCACCATACAAAACACTCACGGGACCGTACCTTTGGTTGGATTGGGTTACCTGCATACCTATGGAGAATAGAAGAAATGCAGAAGAGCCGCTTGTATTTGCTCCAACGGAGGTTCTTGCACGCGCTCAATTATTCGGCCAAAAAACAGTGCGGCTTGCACAGTGTCATGAGCACGGATACCGTGTGCCTGCGTTTGTTGCGATAAGTATTGAGACGGTTCAGGACCTTGTGTACGCCGGCGATCCGCAGGAGCTGTTAATGCCTCTGGTATCCGCGATATCACGAGATGTTGTAGCACAACGGTATGCTGTTCGTTCGAGTGCTCAAGGAGAAGATGGTGGTACGCATTCACATGCGGGGGCATTTATGACGAAACTTGACGTGTCGCCTCACGATATTGGAGCGGCGATACATGCGGTGATCGCAGAAGCACAGGCAAAAGGCTACGCGACAGTAGCACATCCTTTTTCTCTTATTATTCAAGCGTACGTTGAACCAGATATTGCAGGTGTTATTTTTAGTCGCAATCCGCTGGGTGGCTATGAAATGGTTGTTGAATGGAAAGAGGGTAACGGTGCGGATGTCGTTGGTGGAGGAGCTTCAGAGCGTTTGGTTTTCTCTTGTAAAAAAATACCGTCGCCTATTCCATTTGCTGGTTTTGGCGACCTTGTTGCGCTCACAAAAAAGCTTGAGCAAGAATATGACGCTCCACAGGATGTTGAGTGGGCGATAATCAAGGGGGTTGTGTATGTATTGCAGACAAGACCCATTACGACTATTTCAGAATCACGCTATCGAGCATTGCGCTTCTTGGATGTAACAATCGCTGCTGATGACTTTTATTATGATCAGACTACCTTGGCTGATTCTTTTACAAAACCATACCCACTTGCACGCGACATACTACTCTATCTCTATCAAAAAGACGGAGCGATCGCTGTAGCGTACAAACGTTTCCACATACAATACGAACCGGAATCCATGATACAGGTGTTTAAAAACACCCTATACATCGATAAGCAAGCAGAACTGCAGAATTTTTTCCCCACACATTCCTATTTTGGCACTGCATCGCTTTCACCACGTATTGTAACTCTGCGAGGATTATGGACCACGCTTCGGAATGTCTATTATCTCCAACAGATACCGACACATGACTGGGCTCTGACACACGATCTATTTCGTGCGCATGTGCAAAAAATAAGACAAATGGCATCTCAAGACCACACTTTTTCAGACTGGCTCTTGATGCTTGTTGCCGCGTACACAGATATTTTTGCTGTAAATATCATTGCTGAAAAAGTATTTAAAAAACTCGACAGTGTGCTAAAAAATACTCCCTATAAAGCACATGAGCTTCTTGGTACATCGGTGATCTCCTCCGTTGAGACGCATGCTAGTAGTAGCCTTCTTTCAGAAATAGAAGGCCAGATGGTCGGCAATTCTCTAAATATTGGAGATGAGAGTGTTTTTCGCGCACGTATGGAGGCTGCTTCTTTTGACGATGAAGCAATTCAGCGGTGGTGGCAGCAACGATCGACAAAAGAATCCGCAGATATTAAAGATGCCATACATTCTGCACGACAATATGAAATACTGCGAGAAGAAGGGCGCTGGATTACGGTTATGTGTCTATCCGGTCTACGAAACGCTTTGCGTACCCTGGTCGGGTTAGAATACGAACACTTCATGTATTATTTGACACTTGATGAGGCGCGTACGGGTCGTTTTGACAAAGAATCTCTTGAGCAAAGAAAATCTGAATATGAAGTACAGAGCACCTATGAGTTTCCGCAGACTATTGCCAGTGTCTCAACATCCACGCTTGATACGAACCAAGGTGTTTCTTCGGGGGTCGCGGAAGGGGTGCTAGTAGCTGCGGGAGATGTGATGCCAGAAGGGTCGATTTTATTGGTCGATACGTTGGATCCAAAGCTCACCATGTACTTTGATCGGATTGCAGGAATTATTTCAAAGCAAGGTGGAATCTTATCGCACCTTGCAATTGTTGCTCGTGAGTATCGTATCCCGGTGGTAGTGGCACCGCAAAAGACACTGCGTGTAGGCGAACGAGTTCGTATTGACGGCGCCCAAGGTACGATTCAGATATTGGCTGAAATTTAACTTGCTGTTATACGTAGTAATTGGTGCGAAAGGATGTTGTTTTCGTGTACGTATGAAAATCGGTCAATCGGCGTATACTGGACAATAGAGGAAGCATCGAAGTAGTCCTTTATTATTTGATTTGAATATCTTATGAAAAAAATATTCATGGTGGTCCCGTTATTCATGGCATTTGCCATTGGTATTCCTGCACATGCGCAGATGATGGGTGGTATGAATAACAAGGTTATGGGTACGACAACGGCAAACACGGGATCAAAGACTATTTCTGAAGAAGAAGCAGAGGGGAAGGCAGTGTGGGACAAATTGCAGAGCAAACAGGTGACCTGCAAAGATTTGAAAGATGAGGATTTTGATGTACTGGCTGATTTCTTTATGGGTAACATGATGGGTGCCAATCATGAGGCAATGAATACCATGATGGCAGACAGGCTTGGGGAAGAAGGGGAAGAACAGATGCATATTGCGATGGGGAAACGCTTAAGTGGATGTGATACGGGAGCTGCTCTTCCAAAAGGTGCAGAATATTTTTCACCAATGATGGGAGATCATATGGGAGGTGGTTTTAGTGGAGACGCGCGAAAGGGTAGTGACGACAATTGGGGTATGATGGGAGGACGTGGACATAGCGGTATGATGGGTGGGGGATTTGGTTCAGTGTTTGGTGGACTTACGTGGCTCTTGGGACTCGCATTTCTTGCATCAGGAACTGCTTTCTTTTGGAAGGGGATGAATAAGCAGGGGTAGGAGTTGTAGTTTTAGAAAAGGGTGGTATCCATTTTGGATGCCGCCATTTTCTCGTTTTAGTTGTACCAGTGTTTTTATTGACGGTGAACTATAGTTCACCTATACTTCACCTGTATGAAAACACGCCAACACACCTACCGCGACAAAATCATCTCTTTTTATGAGCGTACTCGACGTATGCCAGGGTACCAGGAGATCATGGATATGACGGGATTTCGGTCTAAAAACGCCGTCTATAAGCTCATAGAACGGCTTGTAGAGAGCGGGGTCTTGGAAAAGGATACTAAGGGCCATCTCTCGCCTGGAAGGGCGCTGCGGGGCACCCGGCTTTTGGGTCTTGTTGAGGCGGGCTTTCCGTCTCCGGCAGAGGAAGAACTGCTTGATGTTATGGATTTTGATGAGTATCTCACCCCAAATAAAGAAGCTAGTTACATACTTAAGGTAAAAGGCGATTCCATGATCGATGCGGGTATTCATCCGGGAGACATGGTTATTGTCGAACGAAAAGCGACCTACAAAGTGGGGCAGATTGTGGTTGCGGCAGTCGATGGGCAATACACACTCAAGTATCTAAGAAAGGACGCAGGAAAATATTTCCTCGAGCCGGCAAACAAAAAATATCCACGCATGTATCCAAAAGAAGATTTGAAAATTGAAGCGGTCGTCACTGCCGTGGTGCGCAAGTATTAGCTATGAGTTGGGGATCATTGAGCTCATTTCCACACGCCATTCTCCATATCGACGGAGATTCTTTTTTTGCATCGTGTGAAGTTGCCAAAAATCCAGCACTTCGTGGTAAGCCAGTCATTACTGGAAAAGAGCGGGGTATTGTATCTGCATCCACCTATGAAGCAAAAGCGTGCGGGGTCAAAACAGGTATGCGTATTTCTGAAGCCAAAAAATTATGTCCAAAAGCAATTGTACTTCCGTCTGATTATGAGACGTACTGTCTCTTTTCTCAGCGCATGTACGATATCGTTCGTCGGTATACGCCTGCGGTAGAAGAGTACAGTATTGATGAGTGTTTTGCTGATCTTGGTGGCATGCGACGAGTGCATCATTGTTCCTATGCGACGATTGCAGAGCGGATTAAACATGATCTCGATACAGAACTTGGTATGACATTTTCTATTGGACTCTCTGCAACCAAGGTGCTTGCCAAACTTGGATCAAAATGGAAAAAACCATCCGGCCTCACGGTGATACCACTACGCGATGCAGGAGTATATTTGGCAAAATTACCGATTGGATCAGTGTGGGGGATAGGGCCCCAAACAGCGGCGTTGCTCACCAAGTATGGCATCACAACTGCGCTACAGTTTGCGGAGCGTGATGAAGGGTGGGTGCGCAGTATGCTTTCGAAGCCATATCTAGAGATTTGGCAGGAGCTCAATGGTATCAAAGTATTTCCACTTGATATCGAAGGAAGAAAAAGCTTTCAGTCTATTAGTAAGACAAAGACATTTACACCGCCGTCTCCCAATGTGTCATTTGTCTTTTCTCAGCTATCAAAAAATATTGAAAATGCATGTATCAAAATGCGCCGATGGCATCTGGTCTCTGCGCGTGCATTGGTATTTTTGAAAACACAAGATTTCAGATTTCACTCAATAGAGATTGAGTTGTCGCATCCTACCAACAACCCACACGATATTCTGCAAGCATTAGGAGAACGATTTAGCAGCATCTTTAAGACCGGTACAACATATCGCGCAACCGGAGTCACCTTTGTGGGGCTTACAGAGGTATCAACAGAACAGCTCGATCTTTTTGGCACCGTGCAGCGTTCAGAGACACTTACCCGTATCTTTGAAAGTGTGGATGCGCTTTCAGAAAAATATGGAAAGCATGCTATTTTTCTCGGTTCCAGTTTTAAAGCAATGAAGCTTGGAGCGCATGTAGGGGAGCGTGGGGAAGTCAGTCGTCGCGCGACCCTTCTTTTTAAAGGTGAGACTGCTCGTAAACGCCTGGCAATCCCTATGTTGGGTGAAGTTGACTAGGTTATCCACAAGAAAAAGTGTACAAATTCTTGACGGTGAACGTCCGTTCACCTATACTATATCTATACAAGTATAAGGTACAATTATCATGAACAAGCAAGAATATCTTAAGGCTCTCAATATCGAAATACAAAAGCTCAATGGCATCATCGATCGCAAGATCATGCAAGATGCTGATTACCGAAGAGAAGCCCGCCGCCACAAAAGCTTGCTTGCTCAGCTTCGTAGGGAAGACACTCGTCGTTCCATTTCTCGCCTCTTCCGAGTTTTCATCCCCTCATGGAGATAAACATGTATCAAGACTATAAGAAAAAAATAATTGGATTCTACGAACGAGAGCGACGCATGCCCTCGTATCAAGAGATTTTAAAACTGGTTGGTTTTAAATCAAAAAATGCTGTGTACAAGTTGGTCGCCAAGTTGGTTGATGATGGGGTTGTGAGCAAGGATGGGCAGGGAAGACTTATACCCACCGACCGCCTTTCTGAGCTTCCTCTGCTGGGGTTGGTACAAGCTGGTTCACCGACAATGGTTGATGCAGAAGCACTGGATACTATGAGCTTGGATGGCTACCTCATAGCTGATCGTGGCCGCACTTTTTTGCTTGAAGTAAAAGGTGATTCGATGATAGAAGTGCATATTGAAGAAGGTGATTTGGTGGTGGCCGAACGCGCAAGTACTGCGCGTGATGGAGACATCGTTGTTGCTGAAGTTGATGGTGAATGGACCCTTAAGTTTCTGAAAAAATTGGGAGATCGTACATGGCTTGAACCCGCAAATAAAAATTTTAAACCGATTTATCCCAAGCATAGCTTGCGCATTGCCGCTGTTGTGCGTGGAGTAGTCCGTAAATATTAATAGTATGTTTGATGTACGTTTAGGCATGTATCAGCACTATAAGGGCGGCCTCTATAAGGTTATAGCGCTGGGATTATTGGAAGAGACGCAAGAGCCAGTAGTTGTCTATGAATCACAGCAAGACTCTGGTGACTACAAGTCAGGTACGGTTTGGGTACGCCCGTATGCAGAATTTGTAAAAGAGATCGAAGTTGATGGACAACGCATGTCTAGATTTACTTTAATGCAGTAGCTTGTGTATGATTTCATATACTGATTTTCTGAATGTTGATGTGAGGGTTGGTACTATTGTTTCTGTTGAGGATTTTCCTGAAGCAAGAAAGCCCTCCTATCAACTTACAATGGATTTTGGTACGGATATAGGAGTAAAGCGATCTTCAGCTCAGATCACCGCAAATTACAGTAAAGAAGAGTTGGTGGGAACGCAGGTCGTTGCGGTCGTTAATTTTGCGCCAAAACAAGTCGGGCCGTTTCTCTCGGAGGTTTTGATACTAGGACTACCGGATAGTACTGGCGCTATAGTGTTGCTGCGGCCAACTCACAATGTTCCTAACGGTGGAAAAATGGTTTGAAATAAGCAAAGATACATTAGATGTATAATTTCTATCATGAACATTACATTCATAACCGGTAGTAGCAGAAAGTTTCAAGAAATAGACGCTATTGTGGCGAGTAGTAGCGTTAGTCTCGTTCAGCTGACGGTTGATTTGACGGAGATTCAGGAACTTGATGCTCGCAAGATTATTGAGGCAAAGCTCCATGAAGCTTTTAAACATACTACTGGTCCTTGTATGGTAGAAGATATGTCTCTATACCTCGACGCACTTGGTGGATTGCCAGGACCACTTATAAAATGGTTTCTCTCGTCACTTGGAGATACTGGACTAGCAGATATTGCAGCAAAACTTGGTGATACAAAAGCAACAGCAAAAACTATTATTGGATATGCTGAATCAAAAGACGCAGTACATTTCTTTGAAGGCGAGGTGGTGGGTAGGGTAGTAGCTCCACGTGTCAAAGAAGGCTTTGGTTGGGATCTCATTTTTGTGCCAGAAGGCTACAGGAAGACTTTTGCTGAAATGACTCAAGAAGAGAAGAATAAAATTAGCATGCGTGGCGCCGCTGCAAAAAAACTCCGGGAATTTTTGCAAAATAAGATCTAAAGTACCAGTAGATCAGAAGGCCTTAATTGATTGTTACCTTGATGGGGAGCTGCTCCTCTATGGGCATAAGCGTCGCACAATATATCTTTTACGACGCATAGTATAGGTGTAAGCCCCCCGCAGATCTTTAGCCTCCACATTGGCTACCGCTGACCTTCTACATTCTACTGATACTCTTGTTAACTTTTGCTGTGCTTTATTTGAATAAATGTTTGTACATTTTTTATCTTAAGTTCCTTTGAATTTCGATTATTTTTTTATTTATTTGCTTTTTTATTCTGTGTGCATATTGTTCTGTTTTGCTCAAGCCAGCTCAAAGAATCAGCTTGCGCCAGATTTAGGCCCTAGTATAGGTACGTCTATATGCGTATCTGTGCTTGTTTGTGTTTTATTAAACGTCTAGTTTTGGAAATCATTCTTGAGTCCAACCGAGTATCTATCTTTATACAAATATTCATCGTGAATATTTATTTTTACGATAACGGTCAGCTGCTAATACAAGTATCTGTTTGGTTGTAGCTAATAAGTGCTGGTTACTTCGATAAAAAACTTAGTACGAATAAGGGTCGCACAATATTGAGTGTTAAGAATCTATAAATTCTGAGTACGCGATCCCGTTTTTGATATGTACAAGTGTTCGTGTAATGTACGGTAGCATATTTGTTGGCAGCGTTTCGTTTTTGCGCCACGTGACTTCATCGCATGCATCAGGTTCGGTATTTGTTGGAATACCCTCAAATATTTTGCAGGTAAAAAAGAAATGTACTCTATCGATCAGGTCTCGTGCGCGTTGTTGCTGGTGTATGACATGAGCGAAATGTAAGTTCTGCGGGTCAATGGTTACGCCGCACTCTTCTTTTGCTTCTCGTACGGCCGCTTCGAGGACGCTTTCTCCTTTTTCAACATGGCCCGCAGGAACACCATACATACCATCTCCCCACCCGGTATTGTGTCGACGCAATAGCAACAACGAGTCATCATTTTGTAAAAGTACATGCACGGTAGTTGCAGACAGGTGCCGTTGAGTCATAACGCGATTATACTTTTGGTAAATACAACATGGGATCAATATAAGCTTCAGTTGCTGCAACAGGTGTGGAGGCTGGACCACAGCTCGTGACAGTCTTGATTTCGTTGAATTGGCGCACAGATACTCCTTTTTGTGCGTATACAGTAAAATGCAAATGCGGCCCAGTCGAATAACCCGTATTGCCAGAATATCCGATCACATCGCCTGTACCGACAGCTTGGCCTGGAGTGACGCTTATGAGGTCTTGATGTGCGTAGAGCGTCGAGAGGCCGTTGGTGTGGTCAATAAGAGTCCATTTGCCCCATGAATAGCAGCCAGGTACAGCGTCAGTGTTACCGGTAGCACGTACACGGCCAGCCAGTGGAGCAAGGATTTTGGTGCCGCGTGGGACTCCAAAGTCGACTCCAGGATGGTATGCGCGACCACCATAGACCGATGCATTTCTTTTGGCAAATTCTGTACCTCCAAAGTACTGTGTAATATACACATTTGCGACCGGCCAATTGAAAACGACGGTACCTGGTGGCGGAATAGTCGACGGATCAAGGATAAACTGAAGCTTTGATTCAAAGTCACGGAGCTCCTTTACTATCGTCTCACGTGCAGCTTGTTTTTCTTTGAGTAGACTTTGGTATGTTGCTTCTTTGTTTTTTGTTTGCTTAAGGAGCTGGTCTTTTTCGACTTTATTGTTGGAAAGGATTTTTTGTTGGTCGCTGTACTGATTCTTAAGATCCACTAAATCATCGCGTTTTTCTTTGTGATCATTGCGCTTTACTTCAAGTAGATTTTTGACTGACGCCAACTCTTTCACCCGCTTTGCCATTGCGCTTCGGATATTTTCCAATTGCTCGATTGTGTTCCAAAATTGAGCAAGATTTTCATTACGTAGCAGTGCCACAAGCAACGTGTCCTGATCAGTTTCATTGACTCGACGCAGTATTTCCCCGATCGCCTCTCGGTTGGTACCAATGTCGGTCTCCATCGTCCCAATTTCTAGGTTAAGTTTACTGATCTCGAGGTCCGTCGAGCCAATTTTATTTTGCGTATAGCTAATGTCAGCACTGATTTTCTTTCTTTCAAGTTCAAGTTGTTGAATTGCTTTCTGTAAAGTACTTTTTTCTGCCCCTACTTTTTGGAGATCTTTTTGAAACTGCGCTATCTCGGCTTCAATTTCCTTGAGTCGATCGTTCCGTTTTGAAATTTCGCTTTGGAGTTCTGTTACTTGACTTGATTGCGCTTGCACAAATGGGCCTACGCTCACAGCCAAAAAAACTGCCAGCAGCAGACCTATAGAGAACGCATATAGTGGCACTCGCGTCATCCACTAATAATATCACACGCCTTTTTTATACGCGCTATGGACTCGGCTTTACCAAGTATTGCGATAAGACTAAAAGGATCAGGCGATTTTTCACGACCGGATAGTGCCATACGCAAAGGCCACAAAACTTCCCCCTTCCCCACTTTTTCAGCGTATGGAAAGAGAAGTGTCTTAATCACCGTAGCGTCATTGGACTCAGGCGCTTCCTCAAGTAGGTGCTGAATTTCTTGGAGTCGCGGCAGTGCATCTTGTGGAGATGCGTCTTTTTTCCATTTGAGAGATGTAGCGGTCGGGTCTGGAGTTTGGTACATAAATGCGTACTCCCCTGCCGCAATATCTGTTGCGATATCAGAAAGTACCGCACATCGCTCGCGAGCGAGGCGCGCAACGTTTGGGATCATGTACGCTGCTATGTCATAAGTTGGGTTATGTGTTGCATGTCGAATACCGTCTGTTAGGGCACTTATAAAGAATAAATCATCTTTCTTTTGTAAAAACTCATGATTAAACCAGCGCAGTTTTTCGACATTAAAGATTGCTCCGCTTTTCTGAATTTTATTAAGGTCGAATGCCTCAATTAATTCGTTCCTCGTGAAGATTTCTTGTTCGGTACCCGGATTCCAACCTAGAAGCGCCAGATAGTTGTTGATAGCTTCCGGTAAAAATCCTTGAGCTTGATATTCATAAAGTGCTACAGCACCATGTCGTTTTGACAGCTTTGAACGATCTGGAGCCAGTATGAGAGGTAAGTGTGCATAGATCGGTCGTGGCGCGCCTATTGCCTCTTGTATGAGTATATGTCGCGGGGTGTTTGATATGTGATCCTCACCTCGTATCACGTGTGTGACACCCATCTCGAAATCATCAACAACGACTGCAAAATGATACAGTGCGTCATCAAGTGAGCGCGCTATAACAAAATCTCCCAATTCTGTTGTGTCGAATGTTATATCACCCCGTACTTCGTCCCTAAATGTTAGCATTTTGTTTTTATTTCGGAGACGTACAACCTCAACAAAGGTACCGGGTGTATTTTTGCTTTCTTCTTTTGAAAGATATGCCGTGTCATTTGCTATCAGTTTTTCAAGAAATGATCGGTAGATGTGTCCACGCTCTGACTGTCTATAGAAAGCATCTGCATTGATCTGAAGCCATGCTAAACCATCAAGAATCTCCTTCTCAAATGCTGCTGTGCTACGTGCTCTGTCTGTATCTTCTGAACGCACGATAAAAGTGCCGCCGTGTTTCTTAGCAAAGAGGTAATTGTAGAGCGCCGTTCGAGCGGTACCAATGTGCAGGTGTCCTGTGGGACTTGGTGCGATCCGTGTAATGACTTTTTCCATAAAATTACTCGTGTGATAGTGCGATTGAGGTCAATGCTTCGGCTATGCGCTCTGCTGCGTCACGGGTTCCAAATTTGAGTGCGGCTTCAGACATCGTGGTATATATTTGTGGAGCGCTCATGATACGGGTAATTTCGGAAACGAGCAAATGTGGTGTCAGGTTGCGCTCCTCAATGACTTCTGCCGCTCCAGTCCGGGCATACGCATACGCATTTTTGCGTTGATCATGACTAATATCTTCTGGTATCGGGATTAATATTGATGGTTTTCCATGCAGCGCTATTTCATAAATTGATCCACTGCCAGCACGTGAAATAATGAGTACGGCAGCAGATTCATACATATGAAGTTGGGACGCTTCAAAAAATCCTTGTACGTGATACCCAGCTAGAAGCTCCTCATTATGAAGCAGTGCTTTTGCTGTTTGCGTTACCACTGAAATATTAGTAGTACCAACTTGATGGACAATATCATATATCGGAAGTAGGTCTCCGAGTGCTGAAACAATTAGATCGTTGATCCGTTCAGCCCCTTGAGAACCTCCGAGTACCAGAATCACTGGCTTTGTGTGCAATGCACTACTGTCTACTGTCGAGAGAAGCTCTTTTCTCACGGGAATTCCTGTTAATGCCACTTTGTCTTCTTGGAAAAAATGTGCAGCATCGTCATAGGTAATTGCTATATATTTTGCAAATCGCGCAGCGAGTAGATTTGCTCGGCCAGGCACCGCATCTGACTCGTGTATTACTATGGGAATCCGTAACAACCAGCCCGCAATGACTACGGGTACGCTGGTGTATCCACCCTTGCTCATGATGACATCGGGATACAGTACAAAAAGTTGCCACAAAGCAACACATACTCCCGCGATCGTTTTCCCGACATCAAAGAAATTTTGTATTGAACTATAGCGACGTCTTTTGCCTGCCGGGCAATAGACAAAGGTGATGCCAGAGGTAAACAGAGAGCCTGCGTCGTATGGGTCAGGTCCCATATAAAACAAATCGGGAGCAAGGTGGTTGTTGGCTTTGGCACGTGCAATAAGTGCTTCCGCAACAGCGATCAAAGGATAAAAATGACCTCCGGTACCTCCTCCAACAAACACTATGCGCATATTTTTATTTTACCATGCTACTCGGACCTTTTTTAGGATGCGTGTACCTGGAGACATTGAGGATGATCCCCACTGCGGCAAGTGTTGCGAGGAGTGCGGTGCCTCCATGACTTATAAACGGGAGCGGTAATCCTGAAAGCGGTACGATGGCAAGCATTGCTGCAATATTCAAGAAAGCCTGCGTTGCAATAAGTGTAATGAATCCAACAATCAAAAGTGTGCCAAATAGGTCGGGTGCGTTTGACGCTATTTTATATCCGCGAAATGCAAAGAATGTAAACAGCAAAACTAATAGCGTGCTACCAATAAATCCAAATTCTTCAGCGTATACAGCAAATATTGAATCACCGATTGGCTCGGGCAGATATTCAAATTTTTGGATACTTTGACCGAATCCTCTTCCAGTAATACCACCGGACCCGACCGCAATGAGTGACTGTTGAATCTGGTATCCTTTACCCAAAGGATCAGCTGCAGGGTTCATAAATGTAGTCAGTCGATTCATCACGTAGGGTCGACTGTACGCCAGGAGTCCTAATACCAGCACTCCTGAGATTAAAATAATAAGTATGTCTCTCCAACGTCCCCCCGCAGTTAGAAACATAGCGCCGGCAGCTACCACCATTATTGCAAATGTATCTGTATCGGGCTGCGCGAGCATGATTGCACCGACAACAGCGACAAAACCAATAAATGGTAATGTCCCCCGCGTGAATGTGCTAATAAATTTTTGCATTCCAGAGAGCCATGTAGCCATATAGATAACAAAGGAGATCTTGAGTATCTCTGCAGGTTGCATGGTAAATGAGCCGATTTCAATCCATCGATGTGCTCCTCCGTGTACAAAATTGATGCCGGGCACAAAGACTAATAGTGTAAAAAAAATTGATAGTATAAAAAAATAAAACGCGTACTGTCTCCAAATACGATAGTGCACAGTGCTGGTCACTGCGAGTGCAACAATGCCACCGACAATGCCAAAAAGAAGCTGACTGACTGCTACAGACGAAAAACGCGCTCCTTCTCGGGCCAAAAGTCCAAGTGAAGCCGATGAAAAGATTAAAAAACCACCAATTAGTAAAACAAGTACGATTGCGAGCAAGGTCCTATCAATCGTTTTTGGCATGGATTAAGAACTAATAGCAATAATGAGACCGACGAGCGCAGAGACAATACCAAAAATCCAGTACCGCATAGTTACTTTGTAGCCAGGCCATCCCAGTGCCTCAAAATGGTGATGTAGCGGAGCAACTAAAAATAACTTCTTATGAAAGATTTTTTTGTAGCTTACTTGCAAAATATTGGAAAGTACAGTCAGAACCAATGGTAGACCGATGATCGGTAACACCGATAGACCGTAGCCGTCTCCCAATGTGTCTGAAGTAAATGCAACAACGGCCAACGTCATGGTGAGGCCCATCGTCCCTGTTTCGGTCATCCAGAACCGCGCTGGCGGAACGTTGAACCATAAAAAAGCAAGGATACCTCCGGCAACTGTGCCTGAAAAAGCCGCAAGATCAATCTGTTGCTGATAAAAAGCAAGGCCTGCATAGGCGGTAAATATTGTTGCAAATATACCACCTGAGAGTCCATCAATGCCGTCAATAACACCGCTTGCGTATAGTCCAAGCGATATGAGTATGAACGCCGGTATTATAAATATTCCCAAATCGAGTGTGCCATCAAATGGGATACTAATGGATGTGACACCAAGGCGAGTATAGAACCAATATGCAACCGCTCCAGCTACGATGGTCACAATAAATAGACGGGTACGCAATCGCAGACCTTTTTGCGTGTGTGTAATGTCGTATAGGTCATTGAGCAACCCTACGAGTGATCCAATGATCAGTGTTGCGAACGGTATCCATGTTTGTGATCTCGTAAGTAGATTGAGCTGCGGCATAATCGAGTCGGGAAAAAACATACTGAGTACCCACATACCGACGATGGTAATCGTGACACTGCCCCAAATAACAATGCCACCCATGCGTGGAGTTTTCCCTTCATTCTCCTTGTGAATCTTGTTGAATTCAATTGCTTCATTTCCATCGAGAGCAATTTTTCCAGGAGATTTTTTCCAAACTTTATAATGATAAAGATAGTGCGTGACAATCGGTGTTATTGCGATGCCAACTAAAAAAGCAGCGGTTGTCGGAATGAAAATTTTGACGATATCGATGACCATAGTGTTATTGAGCCACTGTTAGTAGGGTTCGTTTTGTGAGCTCTGCGACATCGCTAAATCTGCCGTCTCTACTTGACCCAAGAACAACAATCACGATCGGATGATTGAGACCAGCATCAAAAGAAACGACCAAGTTTCCACCTGCAAGTACGGTATACCCTGTCTTTGAACCCAGCAGATTGGTAAAGTTATCGACCTCTTGATTTGTGTTGGTGCCCGTAAATAGTGAACCCTTTTTGTCCGTAAATCGAGAAGATTTCTCGTCGGTAGTCTCCAATATTTCGGGTGCATGCTGAACGATATATTCCATGAGGAATGCTACATCACGTGCGGAGCCGTAGCTGCCACTTTCTGCCTCCGATGTATCGAGTCCTGTTGGATTTGTAAAGTAGGTTTGCGTCAGACCAAGCTCTTTTGCTTTTGCGTTCATGCGGTCAATGAAAACCTTTTCTGGATCATTAGTAGCACGATTGAGCGCTTTCCCTGCTGCGGCAGCGAGCGCGTATGCCCCATCGTTTGAAGAAGTCATAAGTGTAAAATCCAAAAGAGATTTTGCGTCCCATGCATCACCATCAGCGAAACCATTTTCACCTTCTTGGGTGATGGCAGCAAGTGTTATGGGTACTATAGCTGTTGCGCCGTATGTCTCATACGCCACAATACCTGTCATTAATTTTGTGAGTGATGCCAGCGGTAGTTGTGCCTGTGAATTCTTTGTATACAGCGCCTTTTGGGTGCTTACATCCCACACATATACTGCTTCAGCACCAACAGCCATCTTATCAAAATAGTTTGTATCCTCTTTTATTGCTTCAGAAATCGCAGGTTCTTCAACAATCATCTCGGTGACCGGTGCTGTCTTGGTTTTGAATTTGAACAGTGAAGCCGCATATGGAGTAGCAAGTACCAACGATAGTATCCCGACCGCCACCACAAGCTGTGCAATAGTGGGTAACGGTGAGGCTGTATCTAGATTTACTCCATCCGGCTGAAAATCAGAAGCAACGTCACTTCCTTTTTCATCGGTGGTGGTCTCAATAATTTGTTCTACTTCTACAGATTCGTCATTCATGATGTTTGCGTAAGATTCAGATCGTCTTTTGTATGCTCGGCTGTGTAAGATTGTATTGCTTCGGTTATTTCGGCAAATTCAGGCAAGTCTTCCTTTCTACTAATGCCCAGGTGTGCGTACAGTGCGACGGTCGGGCGGTATGCATAGGAACGTTGATCTTGTGGGTTCTGAATTCTTTCAATGAGTCCTCGCATCTGTAAATTTCGCAACACAAAGGTTGAATTTACTCCGCGAATAAAATCAATCTCTGCTCGTGTAATACTCGTATTGTATGCCACAATAGCAAGCGTCTCAGCGCCTGCCTTTCCGATATCACGTCGTAGTTCTTCTTTTCGTATTTTCTCAATAACGGTACTTAAAGCTGGCGCTGTCATGAGCGCTAGGGTGTCGCTTTCTCGCACGAGTGTTATACCCCTCCCCGAAAGACTAGCTTCGAGCATTACTATCGCCTGATCTATCTCCCCCACCTCTACTTCAAGAAGTTTTGCTAGTCGAGCAATAGAAATAGGCTCTGAAACATAAAACAAAACACCCTCTATTAAGACTTCGAGGTTCATACGGACAGTATAGCAATATATGGCTTATTTAGGCAGTACTATCTGTATATTGCTGTGTAGAACAGGTATGTGGGTATTCTAGACGTATCGAGGCGTTTCGACTTCACCGCGTTCGATGGCAATGTCATCTAAGTGTGTTTCTTGGCGCACCAATATCGTGCCTTGTTTTACGAGTTCGAGTACCGCGAGGAAACTGATAATGATATGCGGTCGTTCTTGGGCCCGTGTCAGGTCGCTGAATGAAAGTTTAAACTGTCGAGTTATTCTATCTTCTACGCTTTTGATCATTTCTTCAAGCGACATGACTTTTTTGACCGAAACTTGCGGTTTAAACACTTTTTTAGGAAAACGTACTATTACGTCCCGAAGGGCTTGAAGAAGCGCAGCTGGCTTTGTGTATTGATCTGTACTAAAAACAGGTGTCTCGTCGGGTATGTATATTTTTTCAAATAGGGGTGATCTGTTGAAGCTTTCACTGACAAGTTTGCTTGCATTTCTATAGAGCTGATACAGTTTTAGTCGCTCTTCGAGACTATGTACGCTATACGATTCTTCCTCAGTGAGCTCAAGCATCGGAAGTAGTGATTTTGACTTGATGAGGAGCAGTGTTGCCGCCACTAACACAAACTGTGCTGTGGCTGTAGTGTGATCTTCTTGGAGCTGTCGAACGTGCGCTATGTACGCGTCAGTGACCTCTGCAAGAGAGATTTCGTTTATCAAAAGCTTTCTCGATTCTATAAGATCGAGTAATAACTCAAGTGGGCCTTCAAATACTTCGGTTTTAACGCTGAATGTGTGCGGCATTGATACTCCTATGATATCAGATTGCCTTAATAGTGAGCAGCAATGCTGAGTAATAGCCTCGTAGGTTCTCCTGTCGATCCTTTTGCGAGGTGATCTCCCGGTGCTGCAGTCATTCGTGGGGCCATATCGATATGCGCCCAAAGGTAATCCTTTGCGAAGTGCGCAAGAAACATACCGCCATTAATACAACCGCCATACTGTGCTCCTTGAGCAGGTATATTTGCGATGTCACCAAAAACTCCTTTTGTGTACTGCTTGTATTCATTCCATAACGGTAGTGGCCATACGTAGTCACCACTTTTTTCACCAAGTTCTTGTAGTGTGTTTTGGAGATCTTTGTCTTTCGTCATAATAGCAGAAGCGTGGGTACCAAGTGCTACAAGAGACGCCCCCGTGAGTGTTGCTACATCAATGACCAGACGTGGCTGATAGCGTTGTGCATACGTCAGCGCATCAGCTAGCACCAATCGACCTTCGGCATCGGTGTTGAGGACGTCGACGGTAGTTCCCGACATAGTGACCAAAACATCTCCTGGTCGATAGCTTTCTCCAGACACCATATTTTCTGCAGCAGGAATAAGGCCGATGATGTTCTTTTTTAATCCTAAAGCCGCCGCCGCCGTAACAGCAGCGATGACCGCTGCTCCCCCTGACATATCCATATGCATATCAAGAACTGCTGATGAAGGTTTTAGATTGAGTCCCCCGGTGTCAAAAGTGATGCCCTTGCCGATAAATACAACGGGATTGTCTTTATCGCTGGATTTACCACGAGAGCTCCCCAACTTTCCTTTCTTTGGTTTCCCTGCTCCCCAGTACTCAAGGACTATAAAACGTGGCTCCTCAACAGATCCGCGCGATACGCCCAAAATGGCACCCATCTTTTCCTTTTCAATGGCCTTTTTATTTAAAATTGTGCACGAAACACTTGTTCCTTTAACGAGTGCTTTTGCAGCGCTTGCGAGCACGGCGGGCGTCATGTCTCCTCCGGGTGTATTCGAAAGATCTCGAGCATGATTTACATATGCGCCAATAATTTCTGCCTTTTTTATTGCCCGTTCTTCACCTTGCATGACGCCACAGAGTCGCAATTCGACAATACGGGCTGGTTTATTCTTCTTGTATCGGTCAAATTCATATTCGGCAATGATGGCATTCTCGACTGCCATTTCAAGTACTTGCGCACGAGAGTATGACTCTATGAGAGGTGCAAGTAGTAGATCATCAATAGATAGTGCAATTCGTTCAATTTTAAACGATTTAGCTCCACGTATGGCTGCTCGAATCATACTTCTAAATGCACGAGCATCCACGTTTATTTCTTTTTTTCGCTCGACGGTAAGACTTTGGATCCCTTGCTCGAGCAGCAACGTGGGCACACTTTTCTCATTAAAAGTTATACGGGTATACGTAGCCGGTAGCTCGGCGATGGGTTGTTTGGTCGTTGATATTTTCATACACACTAAGTGCTACATAGTAGCAGAGATCACGCTACCTGAACATAAAGCCTAGATAAGCGGCAACTCAATCGTGAATGAAGACCCCTTTCCTTCGCCTTCGGATCGAGGAGTTATTTTGCCTCCCATTGCCTCAATCATCTGTTTTGCTACATACAAGCCAAGTCCCGTCCCTTGCACGTTTACGCTGTTCGCATTCTTTGCACGGACAAACTTTTCGAAAATAGCCTTACGAGTCTCTTCCGACATGCCAATGCCAGTATCTTGTATAGTAATAAAAAACGTATGCTGCTCTACATCATCGTGAGCAAGGACATTGATACTTCCCTTTTTTGTGTACTTGATAGCATTGTCAATAAGATTGTATATAATTTGTCTAATTTTGCCGTGATCCGCTTTTACCATGCAGTTACCTTTGCAATCGGATTTAAACATAAGAACAAGTCCACGTTTGAGTGCTGATGATCGCAATTCATCTACTACTTTCTCGGCTACTGAATGCAAGTTTACTTCACTGAATTCATACTTCATGCGGCCCTGCTCAATACGTGACACATCCAAAAAATCTTCGATCGAGAGCGCCATAAATGCACTCGATTCTTGAATGCGCTCTACGATACCCCGCACCTTTTCTGGTAGTTTACCGTATGAACCTTCGAGCATCATAGACGCGTAGCCACGAATAGCTGCAAGTGGACTTCGCAATTGATGTGATGCAATTGAGACAAATTCTGATTTTTGTCTATCAAGCTCTCGCAAGCGCGCATTTGCATGTGCCAAGTCTTTCGCCAACTGCTCATTCCGCTCCTTGGCGGCAATCTCCTTCTTTACACTACGTATGAGGAACGATCCAAACAGGATGATAAGGAGAATGGTGATAAGGTTGGCAACAAATTCTGTGCGAGAAGAGGAAAAGAATACCTGAGATGCGTCCAGTAGAACCAGGGTCGTAATAAGGGCCTCAGCCCCGATCAGTTTAATATTGAAAGCTTTATATTTAACAATAAGATATCCCAAGAACATCAAAAGGACTGGCATTCCAAAAAGTCCGTAGATAGCATAGTTATATGGTGATGCAACAGAAGTGTAATTTATTAGCAATGTGACTATGAACGTAGCAGAAAAAAAGAAAAATAAAAAAAGAAATACTCCTGTCGCAGCCAAAATAACCTGTTCTTTTTTTGACCTATCAGTTTCTTTCTTAAACGAACTTACACCCAGTACAATTATTGCAATTAATGTAACTCCTTGCACAAAATATGGGTACAATACAATCCAACTTGACTCTATTGCTTCACATGTATTTGCATCAAAGTCGGTGATATTTATTCCGGTTAAGGTTGTTATCGCTGTTGGCAGAATAAGTCCAAATCCAACCAAAATTTGCCACAAAGGCATGCCGTGATTGTTGATGAATGTATAAAGAAAGCGATATGTAAATATGAAAAAAAATAAGCTTATTAAATCAATCAGTGACCATGTGAACATTGTGTTGGTTGCGCCAAGAAACGCAAACCAAGTGTTTAAATTAAGAAAGCTCCATAGTAAAAAAAATAAAGATACAAATAAAAGTGCGTAACTTGCCTGTGTACGATTCTTATATACGACAAAAAAACTGAATAGGATTGCTACCATTCCAGTAGGAATATGCGCAAGCAGCAACAACTCTAAAGAAACTTCAGACAAGAGGTTATAGCAGTGTTGTATTTGAATGTATGGTGCCAGGTCTAACATACTAATTATTTAAAGGCGATGTGCATGACTCACCCTCCTCAAGCGTTGCGTCATCACAATACACTACATTACAATTCTCTAAAGCGTCGCAGCTAAAACTACTGCAGTCATGCTCATAAACACATTGAGGGGCTATCTTTGCGCTAATAATAATTTTTTTATAATCTATAATTTCACAGTCGGGACTATCATCTGCGCACACTGTTCTAAAACAATTCTCAAAAACACTATCACATGGTACATATGAAAACACATTAAAGTCTCTCTCGATTGTATATTCCTTAAAGCGAACGAATATGATAGCCAAGAATACTATCCCTACGATTACATATACGATGGATGTTGTACGCATATAACCCAATAATAACAAATTTAAGCTTTTGTTTGAATTAAGTTATCAATAGCTGTTTTTCTGGAGAATGGGTATGAGTACCAAAATCTGTCATCTTCAAGATCTGTGGGTTCTAGTGCAACAATAAGTGGCTTATATCCTGTAAGCTCGATCATCTTGCTTATTGTAGCCAGCACCACTCTTGTGGTGAATTCTTTCTCTTTATGTGTTAAAGAAAAATTTTCAAAAAGAATTCCATGCTTTAAAAAAAGGCTCATATATGCAAGATAATACTGTTCGGCACTGTTTCCATGTCTATGCAGCCACTGGGTAGCGTCAAACAAATAAAATTTTTCACTGTTAAAAGTGTCAGTAAAAAGTTTATGATGAAAGCCAACCAAGGATTCTCCCCACATTGTCTTCATGTCCTCTATACTTTTACACTTGTGACACTGCATTTCTGCAACGTGTCTGTACTCAAAATGTGGTTCTTTACTATTGAACGCAGCTCGATATAATCGCAGCTTACCTAGGGATGCTTTAAAACTATTTGTGTCGGTAAATTTATCGCCAAGATACTCAAAAATGATTGGGTTCAACTCCTTTAGGACATCAGCACACATTGCAAAACGATGCATTTCATAATTGGGCGTTGCAACATGCCTACCAAGAACCATACATTTCTTGGTTATCATAATGTGAGGAGGTCCTTCGGGCAACAAATGTTTAATGCTAGTGTCTAACACTGTATCCTGCTGTCTATCATTGAGAATTGAAATCGCATCCCTCCAGGGGGTATAAACGTACTCGTCAAAAGATTTTTTGTCTTGCATCAATCTATCTACGGTCAGTATTCTATTAGTGCTTACCTTGTTTGTCATAAACTTAATTAAACAAAGGGTAATAAATATACACACTACCGATGCCAATCAAAAGCAGCCCTACAATCTTTTGCGCTAGAGTGTATTTTGAAACGTCTTCTTGAATAGATTTGAAACCAAGTATTGTGAGTAGTGATGTGCCGAGCATTAATATGATCGGATGGAAGGCGTCCACAGTCTGGACAAGGGCTATTGGTCCTAGAGTCTGAGCAAACATAAGCGTAAGGAGTGCGGTGGTGTCCACTATTTCGTTGCAAAAGTTCAGAAATATCATTTTGTACTGTCTTGCCCTAAAAATATGCAGAAAGTGTTTTCGTGAGTTTCGATTAAGTATAAAAATAGTTGCTCCGAAAAGGATTAATCCTACACTACTCCACAAGACGCTGGTCCAGAAAGACGTATCAATAGCAGCATACTTAAATAGCACAAACTGCAAGGAAACAGCAATTGAGGCACCAAAAATAAGTAGCGTTGGGACTGCATGAAATCTGCCCTCAGATTTGTGGTATGAGAGCGTTATGGATCCTGCAACAATAAAAAGCCCTGCTATCATCTGAGGTAGTGTAAGCACTTCATTGAGGATAATGTACCCAAATATTGCCAAGAATATTGGTACTGACTGGAAGACGGGAGTAACTCGTGATAACTCTGCGCGTGCGATTGAATGTAGATATAACAGTAAATAGAGTCCGTTGAATACACCTGCCAATAATCCAATCAGTATTTGATATAACTGCAATCCCATTGATGCGCCCATGTATAAAGCAAGAATGGTGGTAGGAATTGCAAAAAAGGATGAAAACATGAACAGTGCATTGGCATCGGATATGCCTTCATCTTCGTTTCTGAATCTATCGAGCAGATACTTATCAAACAAATTTCCACATACATAAATACAGGTAGACAATAGCGCAATAGGAATCCAGAGCGGCATATATTTCTAATACAAAAAAAACAAGCCAACGAGCGGTACAATGAGCCACCAGAAGAAGTACTCAGTTGGGGCAAACAGCATGTGTGCAGGAGCGCCCGGATTTACTAGGTTGGTGATCGGAAGTACATGATAGCTATACGCCATAATGAGTATGGTTGCCATGAGGGCAAGTAGTACCTTTTTTCCAAACCCTTCAAAGGCAGTTTCGTCAATTCTATAAAATAGAAGTCGATCCATAAGAAGTGAAAACATAGCGGTAAATATTGCAAAGATTATTATTGAAAGTGTTGCTTCAGACAGTATATTTCCCAGGGCCGCATATATAGCCGCGTAATATGGGAACTTTAAAGAAACAAGCAGTGCCAAATAGAGACCTAGGATAAGGCTTGTGACTGCTCGTCTTCCCCGCACCATCGTGTAGAAAAAAAGGGCAACGAAAATTATTATCGGAATAAGCGTACTTTGTACGTAGCTTAAGATCGCCCCGTAGTCCATTGCTTCTATTATATGCCCTCGTGACGCAATTCTTCAATCAACTTCCGTGCATTACGTGAAAGTTTTTGTGGAATATCAATCAAAATTCGTACCAGAAAATCTCCGCGTTCAGATCCTTTACCAACTCCTTTTCCGCGTATGCGAAGCACTTCCCTATTTTTTATTCCTTCAGGAATTTTTATTCCGACGGGACCATCAAGTGTTTCTACGTTGTATGTTGCACCCAAAAGTGCGTCAGTCAATTTGACCGTCAGTTCACTATAGAGATTTGACCCATCACGCGAAATCGTTTTGTGTGGGGTAACATGAATTTTGACATACAAGTCACCGGACGCGCCACCTTGTGCTGCTTCCCCTCTTCCTGTGAGGCGTATCATTTCACCATGTTCAATACCCGCTGGTATGGAGATTACAATCTCCTCCTCCTTTTTGTGAATGCCGCGTCCTTTGCAGTTGGTACAGGTTTCCTTTGGAACTTTTCCTTTTCCATGACAGGTTGCACATTCACGGACGGTGGTAAATGATCCAAGTATAGACTGACGCGTTTCTCGTACCTTGCCGTTACCGTTGCAGGTTGCGCAGTTGTGGGTGCTACTACCTGGGGCTGCGCCACTGCCCTTGCAGACATCACAGAGTGCATTTTTTGTTAAGAGTACATTGCGTGTTACACCAAACACCGCATCCTTAAATGATATTTCAATATCAATTGAAATATCTCGCCCACGGTTTCCACTTGTTTTCTGGCCACCACCAAAAATATCTCCAAACCCTTCAAAAATATCATTGAGATCAAATTCAAATCCCTGGCCATTTTTTTGGAAGCCACTGAAATCAAAACCGCCAAATCCTTGCGCTCCACCATTTGGTGCTCCTCCACTAAACGAACGTCCATACGTATCGTATTCAGAGCGTTTCTTTTGATCCGAGAGTACCGCGTATGCCTCGCTGATCTCTTTGAAACGCGCTTCATCCCCTGTTTTCTTGTCAGGATGGTATTTGCTTGCAAGTTTACGAAAGGCACGCTTAATATCGTCGGCTGAAGAGCTCTTTTGCACCCCTAGTACTTCGTAGTAATCCTTCATAGATGCATTATGCCATATATTGCTTTTGAGCAAAAACCGGACGATTATGAGGTAGTAGTGTCTGCGTCACGTGGCGTATCCTCCGTCTTTGGTGCTCCTGTGGTATTTCCCTTTGCGACTGCTTCTCCGATTTTTTGCATTTCAGTTGATAGTGCTGAGGATGCAGCGGTGATAGCTTCTTCATTTTCCCCCGTGAGCGCTGTGCGCAATGCAGTAATCTTTTCTTGAACGCCGGTCTTTATTTCTTCTGAGATTTTGTCTTTGTGCTCATTGAGGGATTTTTCTGCTGTGTACGCCATCTGTTCAGCTATGTTTTTGGCATCAATGAGCTTCTTTCGTTTTTCGTCTTCGTCTTTGTGAGCATCAGCATCTTGCTTCATGCGCTCAATATCATCGGGGGTCAGCCCAGAGTTTGCTTCAATACGGATGGTTTGTTCTTTTCCTGAGGTTTTATCTTTTGCAACCACACTCAACACACCATTTGAGTCAACATCAAACGTAACTTGTACTTGTGGGAGACCGCGTGGTGCTGGAGGAATTCCATCCAGGATAAAACGTCCCAACGACTTGTTATCCGCTGCCATTGGGCGCTCACCTTGCGTGACGTGAATTTCAACTGACGTCTGATTGTCAGCAGCGGTTGAGAATACTTGCTCCTTCTTTGTAGGAATGTGGGTATTTTTTTCGATTACTTTTGTAGCAACACCACCAAGTGTTTCAATACCAAGTGAAAGTGGAATAACATCAACGAGAGTAATATCGTTGATATCACCCTGGAAAATTCCTGCTTGAATCGCAGCTCCAATTGCCACTACTTCGTCAGGGTTTATAGAACGATTTGGTTCTTTGCCAAAGAGTGCCTTTACAGCATTCTGGATAGCAGGCATACGTGTCTGTCCACCAACAAGAATCACCTCATCGATTTCTGCAATGCCAAATGGTGACGCTTCAAGCGCACGTTTGGTGATCACGATTGATTGTTCGATGTATTCGCGTGAGAGCTCTTCGAGCTGTGATCGACTCAAGCTGAGTAGTAAGTGTTTTGGACCATTGGCATCTGAGGTGACAAAAGGAATGTTGATTTCACTCTGTGTAGAGGTCGAGAGTTCGTGTTTAGCCTTTTCTGCTGCTTCATCAAGTCGTTGTAGTGCAAGTGGGTCCTTGCTAATATCAATACCTTCCGATTTCTTGAACTCAGCAATCAACCATTGGACGATCTTTTGATCGATATCTCTCCCGCCCATATGGGAATCTCCATCGGTCGCTTTTACTTCGACAACATCATCGCCAACCTCAAGCACTGAGACGTCAAATGTTCCTCCACCAAAGTCGAACACGACAATTTTTTCTTCTTTCTTCTTATTAAATCCGTATGCAAGAGCTGCAGCTGTAGGTTCATTGATGATGCGGCGCACTTCAAGACCTGCAATTTTCCCCGCATCTTGTGTTGCTTTCCGTTGCGCATCGTTAAAGTATGCCGGTACGGTGATAACCGCTTCGGTAATCTTTTCGCCCAGTTTTGCTTCAGCATCGGCTTTGAGTTTCGAGAGTATCATTGCAGACACTTCTTCGGGACGATAGTCTTTTTCACCGAGATGTACAATGACTCCGCCGTCGACGCCTGCTTTCACTTCATAAGAAACCATTCCGCGATCACGCTGTACGGCTTCGTCACTGAAATTGTGACCCATAAAACGCTTGATACCGTAGATCGTGTTTTTTGGATTCGTCACAGCCTGCCGCTTTGCGATTTGACCCACCAAGCGCTCTTGCGTCTTTGAAATCGCAACGATAGAAGGTGTTGTGCGATTGCCCTCAGCATTCTCAATAATCTGCGGTTCACCAGCCTCAATAATCGCAACTGCTGAGTTTGTAGTTCCCAAATCGATTCCTAAAATTTTAGCCATAGATATATTTCTTAAATAATTAATGATTTATGATCCGTAGATTCCAATAATTACTTTTGCCGGGCGTATCAGTATCCCCTCCCGTCGATACCCCTTCTGCAGAACTGCGACCACGGTGTCATGTTTGGCTTCGTCGGTTACCGTTTGATTTGAAAGGGCTTCATGGACTTGTGGGTCAAAGGTCTCGCCCGGTTCACCCACAGCTGTTATATTGAGTGAAGTTAAAAGCGTAGTAAGTTGTGTGTTGACCTGTAGTAGTCCCGACTTCCACTGATTCTGCGTGTCTTCATCAGTCCCCAATTGCTTCAGAGCCATTTCAAAGCTATCACAGAGCGGTAACAGCTTCTCTATTACCTTGACCTCACTTCTGCTACCTATTTGCGCTCGCTCTTCTTCAAATCGTTTTTTGTTGTTTAAATAGTCTGCTTTTGTCCGCTGCCATCCATCGAGATAATCTTTTCGTTCCTTGTTGCAAACCCTTAGATCACTTTTAAGTTTTTGAATTTTGGCCAACGGATCTGTTTCCTCCGCGTCATCAATAGTAGCATCATCCCCAATGTCCTCGGGGATATACTCGGCATCGTGTTCATCAAATAACTTCAACATAGCGGCGGCATTATAACGTGCTTTTATATAGAAGTCAAATCATAATTTTCAGAATATACTATATGCACGTATGAAAAAACCGCAGATGCGGTTTTTTCACTACCTCTTCGTCCTCCTACGACCTGTTTCCTTTCAGTCAACATCGGCCGTTCCCCTCTACGGGGGACCGGAGCAAACGATCCTATCGTTTACCTCACGAGTCGCTGTGCGCTCGCGAGCCCGTCTCGATCGTTTTTGCTAGGAAAAAGCAAAAACATATCTCCGACCGTCAAAGCTAAGAAAAGCCGCACTGGCGGCTTTTCTTTTAACGCTTCGACCACTGTGGGCGACGGCGGGCTTTGCGGAGACCAAATTTCTTGCGCTCCTTACTGCGAGGATCACGCTTTAGAAAACCTGCTTTCTTTAAAAGCTTACGGCGGTCTAGTGACTCCTTCACAAGTGCGCGAGCAATGCCGAGACGAATAGATTCAGCTTGTGATGATAGTCCACCACCAGAGACTCGTGCGGTCACACTATACGGCTTTGTTCCTTCATTGATAGCAAACACGGATTGTACGACATGTACCAGGGTTGCACTGAAATAAGTTTCTAGTTTTTTGTCGTTTACGATGATTTCTGATTCCTTTGCAGGCGTAATACGAACACGCGCTGTAGCGGTCTTTCGTCTTCCTACTGCCTCAATGTATGCATCTGCTTTTGCTACCATATGTCGTATTATTCGCTGATAATCAGTTTTGCTAATCTATCTCTCTGGAGTCGATTTTTTGGTAACATGCCACGCACGGTACGTCGAATGACCTCAGCATAACCGCGTCGCTTTCCAAGGTGCCCTAAGGTCTCAACCTTTCGTCCTCCCGGGTGACCTGAGTATGTCTGGTAGATCTCCTGTTTAGATTTCTTTTCGGATACATCAAGATGGCTTGCATTGATAACCGTAACACGTACTTCGGGCACTTTATATTTTACGAGGTCTGTGCGGTCCTTTCCAATGAGCAAAGATGCCACTTGCGTAGCAAGACGACCAAGTCGCTTTCCTTTTGCATCAATGGTGAATTCTTTTTGTTCCATATATTTATACAAATTCAATAACCGCCTCAGTTCTGCCTGCCTTTGTTCTGCCCATCTTGATGATACGCGTATACCCACCGTTTCGGTCTTTGTACTTCACGCCAAGGGTTGCGAAAAGCTTATCTGCTACCGATGCATCAGGTTGACCAAGTGTTGCCAATGCGCGACGACGTGCAGCGAGCGTATTCTCCTTTGCGCAGGTAATGAGCTTTTCAGCATACGGACGCAATTCTTTTGCCTTTGCTTCAGTCGTAATAATCTTCTCATGCATGATGAGTGATTGTGCAAGACCACGAAGCAGCGCAGTCCGCTGACCTTTATCTCGACTTAGTACTCGGTTTTTGCTGTGGTGACGCATGACTATTCTTTAAATGAAACATTGAGCTGTTTCAGTATGACGACTATTTCATCAAGACCCTTTGGTCCCATTCCGTCAAGCGCAAGAATATCATCTTTTCGCTTTCGAACAAGCCCACCGATCGTTCTGATGTTTGCTTCTTCAAGCGCATTGAGTGTTCGCATAGAAAGATCCAGTGTTTCAATACGAGTTTTAAGCACATCATTGTCAACATTCTTGTCTTCTTGATCTTCTCGTTCCTCAGGCATTTCTACAGAAGATTCAGCAGGAGTCGTATCTTGAAAACCGATGATTGCCTTGAGCTGGTGCACCATAATCTCGATTGAATTTTCAAGTGCCTCACGAGGGGTGATAGTACCATCAGTCTCAAGGAAGACACGAAGTCGATTGTAGTCAGTTCGGTCACCAACACGCATGTTTTCTACTTCGTAGTTGACACGACGAACCGGAGTGAACACAGCATCAAGTGCTATAACGCCGATGTCTACCTTATCTTTCTGATGGATATCACGCGGCACATATCCGAGACCTCGCTCCACCGTCATTTCGATCTCGAGTGTTGTTCCTTTTGCGGTGAGTTCTGCAATATGTTGATCAGGATTAAGTATTTCAATCTGACTTGGCGCGGTAATGTCCTTTGCTGTTACAGGACCAATGCTGTTCTTTTTGAGTGTAATACGCAGCGGTTCTCCTCCGTGCATAGAAAGACGTACGCGCTTGAGGTTGAGGAGGAGTGCAATCACGTCCTCCTTCACACCTTCAAGTGTTGAGAATTCATGTGATACGCCTTCGATCTTCACCTGTGTGATCGCGGCACCTGGAAGAGACGAAAGTATAATGCGGCGCAGCGAATTTCCGAGGGTGTGGCCGTATCCAGGGTACAGGCCATCAATTTCATATACACCTGAAAAAGCATCTTCAGAGATGATACGGGGTTTTGAGGGTAGTGCGACGTTTGTTTCAAGCATATATATTACTTAATGTGTTGCTCTAATAAATATTATCTGCTGTAGAACTCGAATACTTGTTCTGCGTCAAACAAAGTCTCCGTTCCTGTCTGCTGTGGTGCTGAAATAACCTCTCCTCGTGCATCCTTAAGATCCATACGCAGCCATACCGGAATACTGCTCTGATCTACACGCTCTACGAGATTGTCAAAAAGAACACTGGTCTTGCTTCCTTCTCGAACAGAGACCACATCCTTCTCACGAATTTTGTGCGACGGCACAGTGCTCTTTTTGCCATTTACCAAAATGTGTCCGTGCGAGACCAACTGTCGCGCAAGACGTCGAGTCTTTGCAAGTCCGAGACGATAGACTACGTTATCAAGTCGTGACTCAAGATTTCCTAACAAGGCCTGCACAGGATCTGCATTGTGCTCCAGTGAAAGTGCAACATAGCGTGCCAATTGCTTTTCCGAAATACCATAACTAAAACGCATCTTCTGCTTCTCGATGAGCTGACGCTTAAAGTCACTTGCCTGACCTCCACGCTTTGACTTCTTTTTCTCAATACGAGCCTCCGAAAGAGTAAACTTCTGTGTTTGACATTTTTCAAACACAGCGCCTCCGAGACGTTTACAAATCTTATATTTTGGTCCGATAATCATATGTAATAAATGAAAGTATAAAGTCTAAAAACTAAATGCGACGTGGCTTAGGCGCTCGTGGGCCGTTGTGCGGAATCGGTGTTCGGTCGCTTACTTTTGTCACGTTTACACCTTTTCCTGCAAAGCCACGCAGTGCTGACTCTCGTCCAGCTCCAACACCTTTAATAACAACATGTGCTTCTTTCATGCCCATCTGCAGTGCTTTGTCTCCTATCGCCTCACCTACCTTTGCAGCAGCAAACGGTGTACTTTTTCTTGAGCCATTAAAACCAAGCGCTCCACTTGAGGCGCTGATGAGGGCATTGCCACGGCTATCGCTCAACGTCACCAGGGTGTTGTTGAAGGTCGCAGTAATAGATAATATTCCAGACTCCACTTTCTTTTTTGGGATACGTGAAAGAGCAGTAGATGAATTTGTCGCATCTCCGCCCCCGCTCTTCTTTATGATTCGTTTCTTACCCATAGGTATATGTATAAAGCGAGATGATTAAGTCTTTTCTGCTTTTCTTCGTCCAGAGCCCATCGTCTTTCTGACACCCTTCAGCGTGCGAGCGTTCGTCTTTGTCCGTTGTCCGCGAGCTGGCAATCGTCGTGCATGCCTCGAACCACGATATGATTTGATGTCTTTAAGTCTCTTTATATTACTTGATATTTCGCGTCGTAGCTCTCCTTCGATCGTGAGCGACTCAACTTTCTCACGAATTGCTTTCTCCTGATCCGTAGTGATTTCGGCAGGACGCGCTTCTTTAGAAACCTTGAGTTCTTTCAATATAGAAACCGCAAGAGATCGACCAATGCCATATACAGCAGTCAGACCAAATTCTAGTCTTTTTGATTCAGGGATAGTAATTCCAGAGATACGCATAAAATAAGTGTGAGATATAAGACCTGAGTATAACTAACCTTGTCGCTGCTTATGTCGAGGCTTGAGCTTGTTGATCACATAAATACGACCGCGACGACGCACAATTTTGTCGTCGGGACTAAACTTTTTTACGGATGATCGTACTTTCATAAATATTTATATTCGTTTGGTGATGCGACTCTTTCCTCCGTACGGATCAATAACCATGCCTACCTTGTCCCCAACCAGTACACGAATACGAAACTTACGCATTTTTCCGGCTAGATATGCGAGTGTCTTTTTGCCGTCGTCCAGTTGAACGCGAAAAAGGGCATCAGGCAAGGCCTCCTCAACGGTGCCGTAGGTAAGATTGTCTTCTTGTGTCTGATTGTCCATCAAACGATAAGAGTTTAACAGACTTATTAATTGACGTCAAATAGTGCCATACTACTGCCCTAAAATGACCTCATGTACCTCGATTTCTGATACTTCCAAGGGAAAAGTGCTCTTCCAAAGGGGTCGGATTACGGCTTGTGCCTTATCTATGCCGGCATAACCAGCTAGGACTTTTGGCAGTGAATCTTCACTAATTCCAGCTATGTCCTTCTTTAGAGCATCTTCATCGTAGTTCCAGATGACTGTTACTGGACCTGAGAGTTTAAAGGTAATGTTTTCTTTTGTCGATATGTCTTCAAGTGAACCTTGCTCGTAGCTAAAGGTAAGCGTGCTAGGGTCCTTAATACGCACCGATTCTCCCCCATAGCTCGGTACCGCACTCTTTGCAATGAACGAGGCGAAGCTTGCTTCGTTGAACAACGGTACATGGAGACGAACACGCTCCTTTACTGTGGCTGCTTTTCCACCAGCATCAACAACGGGTAGTGATTCAAATGTAAATGTAATAGCGGGGTTGTATGCTATAAAGCCGTTTGGTCGTTCGGTAGCTATTCGCGCCAATAGTTTATCCCGGAGTTCAGTTTGCAGCTTTTGTCTCGTTGTAGAGAGCTCATCTTCATCTATAATAAACCTCTTTCCTTCGAAACCACCTTGGACGCTATCCTTCTTGGCATCTGCATAGATTAGTTCATACTGGTCGGTACCTTTGAGGCCAGGCACCGTGAGTCGCATGTCTTCCTTGATGTTGTAGTTTTCACCGGCTCCATCTGCAAAAACTTGTGCCACTACAGAACCAGCAATAGCGGTTCCGTTCGCGTCTTTCTTATAACCAGGCACAACAATAGAATCAGAAATACGATAGATCTGACCACTCTTTGTTTCAAACCGCGTATTTTTTATGAGACGCTGTGGAGTTGTGCTAAATGCGTTATATACGGTGATGGACCCTAATGCCCTTTCAGACACCTCTTCTTGTCCTTTTGCCGCCACCTGACGTTCTGACTCTTCTTCTAGTGTTAGTAATTCATATCCAAGGTCAGTGGTGCCAGGTTTAAGTTTTGCATCAAATACCGCCTGTACGGTGGTCGTATGAATCTTTGGTGTGATAGTGATTTCTGCACCGCTCAAAAGTATTGTTGTTATAAATCCACCTCCAACAATAATAGCGAGGAGTACTGCACTTAAAATATAACGACGTATACGTGCCAATTTGCCATCAGTTATGTCGAGGCGCGATACAACAGCATCTGTTTCAGTATAGTGTTCACCTACCGATGTCGTTGTTACGCGCTCTTGTGGCAGTTGCTGCACCGGACGCACAGCTTCATTCATTCGTTGTGGTGCCTGACGCACAGCCGTCGTCCGAATAGGTACACTGGTATCCTTTTGTGGGGCTTTTTTTTGACGTTCAGGAGGAACGATATCCTGTAAATTCCATTTTTGAGCCATATATAAAACAAGTATACACCCTTTTTATCGCATCAGATCTCCACATCCGTGAAGTTTGTGGAAAAAACGAGATTCTGTAACAAAAAATATATCAGGGATCTCCTTTTTTGTGGGCATTTCATGTTCCTCAAATGACTTATGAAGCGACACAAAGGACCCATATTCTCCATAGTAATGACTTGAAGCCTCTCGTACTAGATTGTCAAAAAAAGTATCCAATTTGCGACTCGCAGTCAAGAAAAAATGCTTTGGGATGACGTATTTTTTAGAAAGTATCGCGTAAGCGGATTTCAGTTCCGAAAGGTACATCTCGGAAGCCTTTGCAACCGCTAGACGAACACTCTCTGGACTATTGTCACTGAAGTTTTTGATATGACCGAGCGCTTCATCAGGAAATGTTTTTAGATGATTTGCTACTTCGCGGATAAGCGTATGGCTTCCCCATGGAAACATGTACGTATCGAGTAATACTTCGTCCTGCATGATGCTGAGCTCTGTCGCTTCTCCCGATATGTCGACAAAGATAGCGTTTTTTGTATGCGGATACATGTCACGGAGCACACAAAATAGCACCAGCGCAAATGTATGTGTTGTTCTTTTGGTGTGTGTGAGAACCTTATTTTCAATATCATCGACCGCTTCTACAATAGCGCGTGGTATGAGGCCTGATATGTGAGCAAGGCTCAGTTCAGTGACTTTTTTGCCGTACGGCCGATCTACTAAATATCCATTCACTGAAACATTGACGATTGCACGCTCAACCAGAGTCACATCCAACTCTCGTAATATGTCGAGCGCAAGTAGTTCTTCAGTATCCTTTCGTTCAGCTTCTTCGACCAAAGACTTCATTTTATCTTCAGTCACTACAAATGGTACCGTATCTTCAACGTGTATGTAGCGTGTCATAGTGTGCGCCCAAGGAGCGCCGCATACCACCAACAGTTTTCGTAGCTGCGCGTCTGGATCGTACGTCTTTAATGCCTGTATGCCTTCTTGAGAGAATTGTAGTGTTGCGCTAAAAAGCGCATGTCGTAACGACCTAATAAGACCAGCACTATCAGGGTGGGGACTAATTTTTATGTACTCTCGAAAAGCGTAGATGATCTCTGGCTCTGGCAAAGCGGGATCAGAATAGACAATGGCAATCCCCACGCTACCTGAATGCACATCTATAATTGCACCGTATCCGGGCTCATTATTTTTTTTCGCCCACATTACTCTCTATTATAGAGTCATAGTGGTTTAACTAGCACTAGATTTTCTAATGTGTGGGGATATCCTAAGAGCCTGTTCACGATCTCGTGCTACAGACCAGAAGTCGCTTATTTTTAAGCGAAAAAAGAGTCGGAGTTTGAAACATAATAAATTATGTTGAAAACGAGGCGAATTTTTGCAGCTAAAAATATGGATTATCTGGACAGGGGGAAGATCGTGAACAGGCTCTAAGACAGGGTCGCCTTTATTCGTCGGATCCCAGCAGCTACCGCTTCTTCCTTAACAATGGTAAAGGTACCCATCCCGCGAGTATTCTCCACATGTGGTCCTCCACAGAGTTCCCGAGAAAATATAGTCCCATCCGTGCCGGTGACAGTGTAAACGTTGACCTGGTCAGGATATTTTTCCCAAAACGATCCTTCGATTGAGGGATCCTTTCGAGCATCTTCCTTTGAGATAACCTCAGTATTCACCACTGCCCCGGTGTTGATCGCATTATTTACAAATGACTCAACACGCCTCAAGACATCTGACTCGACTTTTGTAGAGTGGGTAAAGTCAAAACGGAGTCGTTCACCCGTAATATTCGAACCTGCTTGGTGCACATGATCGCCCAGTTCCTTACGTAGCCCTGCAAGCAGTAAATGGGTTGCGGTATGATAGTGCACCGTCTTCTCTCCATGATCAGCGAGTCCACCTTTAAATTTTTGCTCAGCGCCAACACGAGAGAGCTCTTGATGCTTCAGCATCTCTACCTTGTACTCATCAGTATCAACAACAACCCCTCGTTCGCGAGCGAGCTCAAGGGTAAGTTCTATTGGAAATCCATACGTAGAAAAGAGCATAAAGGCATCGGCGCCCGAAATGGCATATGCAGAAAGTTTTGAAAATTCTTTGAGGCCTGCTGCCAGTGTCTTTCTGAACCGTTCCTCTTCTTCCAAGATCGTGGAAAGAATAATGGTGTGCGCATCAGCTAGTCGAGGATATGCGTCCTTGTAGGCGTCAACGATATTTTTAGTAATAATAGTGACAACAGAACTAACTGCGCCAATCATATCCATATGCCGAATCGAACGACGTAAAAGCCGTCGTAATACGTACCCTTGTTCAGTATTTCCTGGCAGCACACCATCTGCAATCATGAAGATCGCACCCTTCATATGATCAGCAACAATACGAAAAGATGCCTGCAATACAGGATCGGTATATGAGGCACCAGAAGTCGCTTCAAGTGCTTGTATAGAACCATAGAGCGAATCAATCCTAAACACATCATCTACTCCCATCGCCGCAGCAGCGATACGTTCGAGTCCTCCACCAAAATCCACATTTGCTTTTGGTAGTTTTGAAAAAGAACCATCAGCATTCTTCACGTATTGCATAAAGACTGAATTGCCAATCTCCATAAAACGTCCACAGTCACAGTTGGGATGGCACTCTTTACCCCATTTGGGGTCGTGAGCAGTGCCAAAATCGTAAAAAACTTCGGAATCCGGACCTCCTGGTTCACCGGATGGCATCTGCGAAGGGACACCGGCTCTACTCCACCAGTTCTTTTTTGCATCATATGCAAAAATGCGCGCTCCTTGCATCCCGTCAACATACCCCTGCGCTTCAGATCCGATCACGACATCTTTTGCAGCGATACCTTTTGATGCAAATAGCTCTTTCCACAAGAGGATCGATTCGTCATCTTTTGCTATTCCCAATGTTGCATCGCCCATAAAGACCGTCACGTAAAGTCGTGCTGGATCGAGATGCAGCACATCTGTCAAAAATTCAAAAAACCACGGTAATTGCTCTTTTTTAAAATAGTCTCCGAACGACCAATTGCCGAGCATTTCAAATGCAGTAGTGTGTCGATTGTCGCCAATTTCCTCAATATCTTCTGCTCGGAATGAAGGTTGTACGTTCACGACGCGCGTGCCCTTGGGATGTGGTTGTCCAAGGAAATATGGCAAGAGTGGCTGCATCCCTGAAGAGACAAATAGTGTGGTGGGATCATTGTCTGGCACGAGTGGTACAGGCGGGATAATAGCGTGTCCTCGTGTTGAAAAAAATTCCAAATATTTTTGGCGAATCTGATGTGTATTCATAGGTAAGGGTTAGGTAAACAGTATCGTCGTTCCGGCGTAAAAGAGCATTTCAAGAACATAGCCAATGAGTATCAATACCACACCACCTGCTGTGATATAGCGCTCTCTTCGCATGGCGGAGAGTACTATAGCATCAATTTTATGTTCTTTCAGGATGTGTGCATGTACGCGTAATACCGCAATGCCAAGAATAAGTTTTCCAATGGTACCGAGTGTTATCGCTATGTAAAGTGACATCATATGACTCTAGTATCGCATGAATGTATCATTTCTCAAGCAACTCTTTAGTAGATCCAGCTCCGCAAATCACCAAGGTATCAGGATTACAATATTGCATAAGTGCTTCCCGTACCTCAGCCTGCGTCAGCTGCCCTACCCTTTGCATGCGATTTTCAATATCCTGAGGCGTAGATCCGGCTTCAAGAGCTGTGTGATAGAGTGCCAACATACCACTCGTCGATTCATGAGCTAGTTTAAATTGATTTGCGGTCAGCTCTTTAAAGCGCGTGAGTTCGTCAGGAGTTATACCTTTCTGTACGATAGATCGTAATTCTCGTAGTGTTGAAGCGAGGCCTTGCACACTATCTTTTGGTGTAAAGAAAGTCCAAATACTGAAATGGCCGCACGTCGTCGAGGTACTATTTTTGAGCCACGCATAAATAGAATACGTTAAACCTTCTTTTTCCCTTACCGTACTCATGAGTCTACCAGCAAATCCACCTCGTTTTCCAAGCACATCAATACCGAAAGCAAGCGGGACATAGGCTTCGTCCTTTGTTGTCATTGGTATTCTGTTTCCAATAAAATATTCTATATTTTGTTTACTTGGAACATATTCGTACAGAGTCTGCATTTTACGCGTTTGTGGTATTGGTGTAGCTAGTGGGATCTCCTCCTGCAGTTTAAGCTGCATGGCAGCGAGCGATTCAAGCACCCGCTTTCGGTCAGACGATGAAGCGGCGACACCAATATTCCATGATACGCTACGGAGCGCCTTGTGAGCTTTACGTAAGAATGCTCCATCGATACTATCCAAAAGTTTTGCCCGTTCGTGTGCTGTAGGGACATAGGCATATTCGTTTCGATCATAGAGCGTTCTGCTAAATAAGGCCGCTGCAAGAAATCGAGAATTATTTTTTTCTTCTCGCAATGCTTCGTGACATTCTTTTTTTAGTTTTGTAATTTCTGTGGCAGAAAACGCAGGGTACACCATAACTTCGGAAAGTACCAAAAGCGCAGCTGTAAGGTTTAAGGCGCGTGTAGTGAACTCAATGTGTATATGGTGATCTTGCGCAGAAATCTCAAGTGCAACTCCGAGCGTTTCAAGTTGTTCTTCTATGTGGTCTTTTGAACTTTTTGTAGTACCACGCAACAACATGTCTGCAAGGAACGCTGTCAATACGGCATTCTCGGCATGCACAATTCCAAGTGATGCACTAATCCGAAGCCGCACAACTGAAGTATCTTTTGGAACTACGGCAATGATACGCATTCCGGTACGCTCTTCATAAGTAACAAGGTCTTTATTCATATATCAGTTCCGATAAAAGTACCCACAACACAGCAATCGTTTTGCAAATATTGTTTTGCGTACGCCATGACATCATGTGCAGTGACTTTTTTAATAGAATCTAATAGCGTGTAATAGAGCGTCCAATCTCCCGCAGCGATGTACTCAATGAGCTCTTGCGCAATATCATGTGTACCGTCTCGTTCAAAAAGTATGTCCGAAAGTATCTTGTTTTTTATGCGTGCCAAGTCTTTGACCGATATCATCTTTTCCCCAAGCTCCGCCACCGATTTCTGTATGATCTGCTGTACCTCAGTCGGAGTACTTTTTTTTGATACGGTCGTCATAAGTGTAAAAAGATGTGGATCATAGGACAGAGAGAGGTACGGCATTATAGTAGATGCCTTATGTGTTTCAATAAGTCGTTTATGTAACAGCGAAAGTTTCCCCTCAGCTAGGTATGCGAGCGTGAGTCGAGCCCTGGACCACATAGGATCAGTTGCTGCTGGCGCACGATACGAGACAGCGGTGAGTGAAAGAGCACTTGGTTGCTTTAAGGTAACAGTCCGTACACTACTGCAAGGTGGCTCTATGGTCGTGCTTACTGGTACCGTATGTGGCGAGGATGGGATGTGTGCAAATGCGCGAGCAATTGCTCCCAGTGTTTCTTTAAGTGCGACATCACCAACGACCACGAGATGTGCATTGTTTGGCCAATAGTACATGTTATAAAATTCAGCCAACGAGGCGCACGTAAGCGCCTCTATATCAGACTTATGCCCAATGGTGTCATGGCCATATCCATGTGAGACAAACGCTTGCTCAATCACCGCACGATGTAATAGATGTGTGGGATTCTCACTATACATTTCATACTCACTCAGCACGTTCTGCTGTTCAGGCACAAATTCTTTTGCGGTAAGTTGTAATCCACGCATACGCTCGGCTTCAGCTTCAAGCATCTGCGGTAAGTATTCGCTCGGTAACGTAAAGTAATAGTTCGTCCGATCATCAGACGTTGTGGCGTTCAAGAGAGCACCTTTATTTTGGAGCGCTATATATCGGGGCTTCATACGTTTCCCTGTTTTATCTATCGTCTCCTTGAACATCATATGCTCGAGCATGTGCGCAATGCCCGTTACTCCGCGTGCTTCATGACGCGAACCAACACGGTAGACAATATTAACAGTAACAGAGCCGGTACCCGGCATCGCCTTAAAAAGGACTCGCAAGCCATTTTTCTTAAACACATATTCAGCAATAGCCCCGATTGTTTTTACGTGCGTAAAACCGGCATGCTTTCTTGTATAAAGTAGGTTACCTTTTTTTCTCATAGTCTAAGAATGTCCGAAACTCATGCAGCACATGATTGAATTCATGGACAATTGGATTTTCAAGACTTCGATTCAGTATGTTACTCAACTTTTGGTAATATACCAAACGCTCGCGCGCGGAGCCACCAAAATCTAAAAGATACCCCTGCGCGTCCTCTGCGTACTCCTCGATAATAGAGCGCATGTTGTGTAGTGTATCTGCCGCCACAATAATAAGTGATTGTTGAGATGCGTTCTCTAACTGATCGAGAAAGATATTTTTTTGCTCCTCAGCTTCGGCCGCGGATGTGAGACTTTTTTGTATAGAAATACTGGATACCATAGACCGAACGCTATCGCCAAAATCCATTGCTAACTCATTTTCTGTATAGTTGGTGGCGTCAAGGGTGTCGTGCAGTAAGGCAGCAATAATAACATCTTCTTCAGTTGTGTAGTCTGCAACAATGCATGAGACAGCAAATGCGTGCGTGATGTGCGGATAGGGAGCGCGACCACGACGTGACGAACTGCCATGGAGCACTGCCGCTGCTCGTATCGCCTGCTCTATGCGAAATGAATACATCATGATCGTGCTTTCTTGATCTTAACGACTGGACGTGGTGATACACTGCCGCGTTTCTTTAACATGTCGATATACAGTATTTTCCCTGCAACTTGCCGATACGCACAATACGAGCAATCGACACTTGCCTTCGGAATAGCTTCATCCATGAGACAACGGTGTAGATCAACAATCGTAGATTCAATCCATTGGTCGTCGCCTTTGTAGGAAATTATGGTTGTTTCAAAATCAAGCTTACCATCGAACGTGCGTGCGCTTGCGTCTCCATTTGCATACACAAAATAAGCGATCGGAGAAACAGCAAAATTGTTTTTTCGAAAAAGCCATTGGTACACCTCAACTTGCCGTTTGTATGCATCTTGCCAAGCAGCATCGAGCGAAACCTTCTCTTTTTTGCTCGTCGCTTTATAGTCAACAATATGGAGCTCCTTGTTGCTATTGATCCAAACGTCATCAATCCCACCGCGTATAAAAAGGTTTGTCGTAGGTTCCAAATACCCCACCCCAGCTTTCAATGCGTCCCGCCATGTTTCTAAGTCAGGATGTGCAAATGGCACTGCATCAATACCATACTTTTTCATAAGCGGATGAGGGCTTTGTGATGTACGCAATAGATCAAACTCACGCTTCATGAGCTCATCCACCGCATTGTTGAGTGTGAGTGGAAAACTATCTGGACGCTTTATACCAAAACGCTGATCAAGAAAAAAGCACTGTGCGCACTCAACAAATAGGTCAATTTTTGATCGACTAATGCTAAAAGGCTTCTTGCTGCCTTTGCTGTGCAGCTTTGGATTGAAACAGTATTCTGGCTTTCTGACGCTGTACCCAAAACCCATATACGGGACAGTGTAGCATATACTAAAAAACACCTCAGTAGAGGTGTTTTTTAGTGCGTATACTTTTGAACCTAGTTTGTCTTGAAGGCGTCCTCAATTCGATCACCACCTTCGGTGGTAATCAAAGCATCTTCCTTTAGATCAAATACTCGGTCACCATTCTCGCTGTATAGTACGACATGGTAGGTCTTTCCCGCTTCTGTTGAGCGTAGTAGTTCAACAGTTTTAGGAATAAGTCCTTCTGTCTTTGAGTAACGAGATGCACCAAGGGCATTTCCTAACGTGCCTCCCGCATTTAGTTCATGGACTACAATCCATGCATTATCAACTGGCATAGTAAACGCACCCAACGTGACGACCGCTCCAGCATCCTGGTCAGCAACTGAGATTGAACCCGCACCTTTTGCAACGGTCTCTGTCACCGCCGGTTTCTTTTCTACAACTTCACCTCCCTTTCCGTTTGTCTTTGTCTCACTAGCAACCTCTGCATCTTTCACGGTATCAGAAACATCGGTAACGTCAGTCTTACCAACTGCTACTTCTTTCTTTACATCCTTTGGCGATACTCCAAACACCCACACGAGCAATCCTCCAATCAATAGACCTGCGATGAATGCTACTATTGTTTTTTGTTTTTTTTCTTGTTCTTCCATAAAGGAAAACGCTAATCGGTTAATGTCGGTTAATGCGCGGTCGATTATAGCATGCAATTAATTAATTGTGCATAGTCGTACACTTTCGTCCAAAATAGCGCTCATTTTATTGCGCGGTACACCAGCAGATGACAAAAGCTGTTGATTGTCAATAACGTCACTGCACAGCACAGTCCCTTGTGAAAGTAGTGTTTTTTTGTCTCGCAATGAAAGACTCTGAAGAACTGTTATAGGATATAGTTTTGTCGTTTCAATCATCTGCTGCAAGTTGTCCTTTTTTGGATAATCCCATGAAAGCAAATGCACACCTGCACATTTTGCATATTGAATTGCTGTTGAAGTGAACTTGGTATTCGTGATCACCCAAGGCTTCGTGATGGTCGCAATATCATTTTTGTGTACCTTGACGCCTACGATATCAAGAAAGCGAGCGTGCGAGTACAGTATGACTTGCAGATCAGATTTTATACCCGGTTGCATATGAAATTTTGCCTCCGCAACAAAGCAGTCGCTGTCTTTATATGCCACCACATCGACTTCATGCGATACGCACTTTCCCTTTACGATCGCTCGTGTACGTGTCTTATACCCCTGGGCAGTAAAAAGCGCTGCCAAATAATCTTCAAAAGGAAAACCGGTTGGTCCAAGACCTATCATGGCGCGTCGCAGTGAGTAGCGTGCGGCTGTAGTTTTTTCACCTTGTCGCAAAAGATCAAAGGCATGGCGATAGATTTGTTCCGTCGTCATACCTTCCACCAGCTCTGACTCTATGGTCCTCGTTATCTGTGTCATCTCAGTCTCCGATGCTCCCGCGCGCTTTAGTGACGTACGCAATTTAGACATTTGGAATGCTTCGGTCGTCCCATCGGCTTTACGAATATTAATATGTTCAAGCATGATATGTTTTAATGTAATACTGAAGCACTAATAATACCACCCGCGAGCACGCGATCGTTGCTATAGAGAACGCAGGATTGCCCCTGGTCCGGAATATCTGCAGGTTCCGTAAAAGTCAGTGACAGTGTTGAAGCCGTCGTCCCTGTGACCCTAGCCTGGAGCGGTTTTTGCCGATACCGTATCTGTACATCGAGCGTCTTGGGTAAGGATGTTGAATCTGCATAATAGCGAAGATTGGTAAGCGTGAGCTCTAGATCACGTCGCTGTGGTTTATGAGTGCTCACCATAATCGTATTCTGTGCTTTGTCTTTATTGATGACAAAATACGGAGCAGTACTTGCATGCTTTGGATCGATGTGAAAACCGTGACGCTGCCCTATGGTATAGAGTACTGCGCCATGATGACTACCGATACTAGCGCCCTGTTCGTCAACAACTACTCCATCTTTGAGATCGATATAGTGAGAAAGAAATTCACGCATATCAACGTGACCCAAAAAACAAATTCCTTGACTCTCATCTTTTGTTGCCGTCGGCAGGTTCGCACGCGTCGCTATGGCCCGTACTTCAGATTTTTGGAGATGTCCTATCGGAAAGAGTGTATGCCGCAAAGCATCTTCACTAATATTCCACAAAAAATAACTTTGATCCTTTACTACATCCGCTCCTCGCAAGAGCTGCGCTGGAATAGTATCGGACTTTGTTCGCGCATAATGTCCGGTAGCGATATGTGTTGCGTTATGCTCTTTTGCAAACTCAAAAAACCTTCCAAACTTTATATGGGTGTTACACATAACATCCGGATTCGGTGTTATGCCAGTCTTGTAGGATTCAATAAAATAATCAGCTACATCTTTTTTATACGTATCCTCCGCGTCACATGTCAAAAAAGGGATATCCAAATGTGCCGCTACACGCATAGCATCCAGACGCTCGGCTTCCCAGTGACATGATAAAAAATCTGGCTGCCACACTTTGATAAATACACCAACTACCGCGTAGCCCTGCTCCTTAAGTAGGAGGGCGGCAACCGATGAATCGACGCCACCGGACATGCCAACGAAGACAGTCTGTTTTTTCATAGGTTACTAGCGCAAATAGCGCTCTTTGTTGAGTTTATGTTGTTCAAATGTTTCGGCGTAGTAAAACATACCATCATTCCCCGTCAAGTAATACAGATTCTCTGATGCGATTGGCTTTAGAACTGCTTCTATCGCGGCGATGCTGGGACTTGCTATTGGTCCCGGCGGCAAACCGGCATACAGATAGGTATTGTACGGAGAATCATATGCGAGGTCTTCTGGAGTCAATTCCGCGCTGCTTTTTTGTAGCAGATACATAAATGCAGCGTCAACTTGTAATGGCATATTGATTTCTAATCTATTGAACAAGATTCCGGAGACCATACGCATTGATGTACTATCGTTTGCTTCGCGTTCTACAAGCGAAGCCAACGTGACAATTTCTTGTTCAGTAAATCCACTCTCGATAATATCTGCTGCAAATGGTTTTAGCTTCTCTTTGAACGTGTCTGAGAGTAGTGTGACAACATCAGTTGCATCGTAGTCTTCGGGTATTAAATAGGTATCAGGAAATAAAATACCCTCCGTGTTTGAAGCTGCAGCAACGATTGCACCCTTCTCTATTCGTGGGATAGCTGACGATAGTATCTCATCAAAATCTGCGAGGGTTGATCCTTCTGGAATCGTCACACGTATCGGCGGAACAGCAGCGGTCTTTTGTATCATAGCGTCGGCAAGAGCGACGCTACTAAGAGGGGAAGCAAACTGATAGATTCCAGCGTGCATATTTTCCGCTTCACCCTGCATTGAGACCGCAAGTTCAAATAGTAGCGGCACACGTACAAGACCATTTGCTTTTAGCGTTTTTGCAATGTCACCAAGAGATGATCCGGGCTCGATCGTAACGCGCGCATTGTGTGTAAACGTACTTGGTGGTGTATTCAAAAATGCTACCAAAACAATGGCGATAACAGCAATGACAGCAAGCATGATAAGCAGCCATACCCCAGACCGCAAATATGAGCGCTCAACAATAACCTCGGCTGACTCCATTTCACTCATACTAAATCCCACGAGGTAAATTCGATGGAGCTTCTGCTCGGGCAGATGGTACTCGTTCCAATGTAGGAGTGAGTAGAACAGCTCCCGCTGGGTGAAAGATTGACGCAAGTTCCTCGGTCGTTAATATAAACCCGCCATCAATACCCTTGGCGGCTTGTCCTTCATAAATGCGCAATTTATACTCCTCAAGTTCACGCTCTTTATGCGCTGCGCGTTTTTTTCCACTAGGGTCTTGCCACCAGTTCCAATCAAAGTCACTACGCCAAGCTACACCGATACCATTTCGCGTGACATCATCAAATGAACGCCACATGGTGATAATGGGGCCAATACGTTCGCTAATCTGAAGACCTTCTAGTTCAGCAGCATAGAGCGCACGTATCTTCGTATTGAAGGCGTTTTTTGCCGCGCTACGTTCCAGTGATGCGACAATATCGCGCTCACGCGGTGTAAGGGTACCAGAAAGTTCTTCCTCTTCTTCGCCACTCGGTTTCTTCTTTTTTCCTGCACGCTTTTTCATTATTTTGTCTATTTCTGCAGTAATAGCTCCTTGCCAGTCGTCATGTTCTTGCAAGCTGCCAGTCTTAAAATTTACCTTTCGGTGCGCGGATATCAAAATCTGTATCCAAATTTTTTCTTTTGGACCAATAGAACCAAGAAGTTCGAGAATAGTCGACATGGGGTCGATCTTATACTCCTCCTTTTGATCCTTATCTAAACCGAAATCGATGTAGGTTTTTATTGGAAATGGATCAGGGTTTTTTAAACGAAAATGCAACGCAAAATAACCAAAACGACTCGGATCCCACGGCAGTGCTGCTGTATAGTCGATGGGTAACTCTTTTACCACAATGCCGGGATACTGAGCATACAGTTGTGTCTCAATTAGGTTTTTAAACTTTTTCTTTGGTGTATTGATATAAAAGTGGATGCGGCCGCCATCGGATACAATCTCCAGTCCATATGTCGGCGGATGTTTACCATCCCAGTATGTCTCTATATGATTGTCTGGACTTGCTGTCTGGTACATCTGATTGAGTACCAACTCCATCGCTAGCGGTGATTTAAAAACTTCCTGGGGAAATTGTATTTCGAGCGTTGTCCGCCCTTGGGCCAAAGCAAAACTCATCCCAACATACTCCATCCATTTCTTAAAAAACTCATGGAACAAAACCCACGGCAGCCATAAAGGGCTTGATAAAAAAACAAAAGAAATCCACTGTGTGGTCGGTATTCCGATATAGAGTACTATAAAACCAATCAAACAGAGCCCTAGAATTGAAAGGACAATACCTCCATTCACACCAAATCCTTCAAGTATATCGAGCGTACTCTTTCCTTTCTTTTTGGCAGGAGCTGACATGAGAGTATTCTAACAATAAAAGCCTCCCAAGGGGAGGCTTTTATTTATTCAGCAAGGGTATAGCGTCCATCAGGCAATCGTCGGAATAGTGCAGGATCTTGAAGATTTACGATAATAGTATTGTCTTTTACGTAGCGTTCCTTTCGGACCTTGTCGATAATTTCATTTCGAGTAAGCGCTCCTTCTTTGCGCAAAATTTCACGCAACACATCCTTTACAACACCTGCAGAGTATCCCCACTCAGTAAGTGCATAGAGACCACGTCCCACGAGCACAAAACGCTTGTCCTTTATGAGTTCATTGTGACAGGTAGCGATGTGTGCTTTTCGGTTGAACAATTCTTCGATAGCCCGCGCTACTTCTCTAAAGTGCATCGGTGAACCGTGACGCTTGACGGTAAGATACGCAAAATCGCGGATACCCTTGGCACGAACATTGGGACTTGAAGAAACACCCCATTCTCCCAATGGATTTCGTCCAATACGTTTTGAGATAGAAAGCCATCGGCGCAACGTAGCTTCGTCAGTATTGCGTGCTACTGATTCGTCGAGGTTTTTAGTAAACAAATTTAAAATTTCTTCATCAGAAAAGAGATCGTCTTCTGAAAGAGTCGCATGCACTTCAGTCAACGCCTTCTCTACCTTGTCTGCTGTATCTGAAGCAATATGCCATCGGTGATGAAATGCATCGTCCTCCTTTTTGCGGTTAAATGGAGTTCCCAACACCAACAGGAAAAAAAGATGATTTTTTGCCGCAACATCTTTTCCAAGTTCCTCAAGTAGTGCGTGCTCGGCGATCACGGTGCCCAACCCTTCGATGGATGCACGGAGCTCTTCAAAAGTTTCATCAAACTCCTTATAGGTTGGTGACTTCTGTATAGCCTGAATAGCGTGGTTTTCGATCTGGCGAACACGCTCACGGGTGATGCCGTAGATCTGACCAATAGCTTCGAGTGTATGTGACTCAGTATCCGCAGTTAAACCATAGCGCTTGGTAAGCACGTCCTGAGCACGGCTTGACAGTGCTGAAAGCAGCTTTTTTGTGACCTGTTTAGGTTTAAAGTTAATACTAGACATATGTGTTTTTTACGACTTATAATCCTTTTTATCACAATATTCAAAATACGTCAAGCTCTGGTTATCCACGGTTATTGAGCACATTGATGATTTTATTCACCACGAAAATCACTTTTGGCTGCTCCAATGACTCAAGATAACGCTCAAGTGCCGCGTCATTACGCACCGCAGCCATCACCGTAGCCTCATCGCTGCCCATTGGGACTGTCACGGTTCCTCGTGTTTTCCCATCAATTTGTACCGCCATGGTCACCTGTCTGCTTTGTAGGACGGTCTGATCTGCTATCGGCCACGCTGCCTCATGGATCGATGTAGACTCACCCAACAGCGACCACAATTCCTCAGTCAAATGCGGCGCAAATGGAGCCAAGAGGCGCACAAAAATCTGATACGAAGCTCGAGATAACCCATCTTTTTCGGCGCTGTTTATAAAGACCATGAGCGCACTTATGGCAGTGTTAAATTTGTACAAAGCAATATCATTCGTCATCTTTTCAATGGTTTGATTCAGCAACACCGTAATGTGAGGAGCTTCAAGGTCACGGACGTGATCCACAAGCCCATGTGCTCGCTCCAAAAAGCGACGTAGACCGGCAATACCACCCATATCCCACGGATAGTTCGATGTCTCTGCATATGGTCCCATAAAGGCCAAGTACATCTTTACCGTATCAGCCCCTAAACGAGTGACTTCTATATCAGGATCAATAACATTGCCCTTGGACTTACTCATTTTGTTGCCATCGGGCCCCAATACCAGACCCCGGTTTATTCGCATAGTGTACGGCTCAGGCTCAGTTGCTAAACCAAGATCAAATAGTGCTTTTTGCCAAAATCGAGAGTACAAAAGATGCATGGTGGTATGTTCCGCTCCACCAAAATAGATATCAACCGGCATCCAATCTTTTTGAGCTTCCAGAGATGCAAATGCATTTGTATTCTGTACATCCGTGTACCGTAAAAAATGCCAGGAAGAGTCCACAAAAGTATCCATAGTCTCAACTTCTGGCGTCCAACCCTTTCCAAAAATCTTTTCTGTTCTTTCTTTAAGCTCTGCAGATTTTGCAAGTGGAGCAACACCTGTAGGAGTAAAATCTACGTCTACAGGTAAAAGCCACGGCAAGTGCTCTTTGGGGATTGGGTGCGCTGTACCTTGAGGATCGTACACGATAGGGATAGGTACGCCCCAATATCGCTGACGTCCCACCGACCAATCGCGCAATCGATACGTCTTGGTGAGTTTGCCATGCAAATGCTCAACAATTGCTTGCTTGGCTTCTTCGTTATTTAAACCATCAAATGCGCCTGAATGTATGAGAGGTCCATTTCCTGCATACGGCAACGGTTCACTTGTCTTGATCACGGGGACTACCGGGAGAGAAAATGTCTGCGCAAAAGCATAATCACGCGTGTCATGTGCGGGTACTGCCATAATAGCGCCCGTGCCGTATTGAGAAAGTACATATTCTGCAACATAGACAGGGATTTCTAATTTTGTTGCTGGATTGAAGGCTTTGATCCCTTCAAGTGCTACACCAGTCTTTTCCTTTTTTTCTGCAATGCGTTCTATGTCATCTTTGTGTCGCGCCGTCTCACAATAGGCAGAAACCTCGTTCCAGTTTTTTATTATATCCTTATTTTTAGCAACCAATGGATGCTCCGGAGCAAGCACAATATAGGTCGCACCAAAAATAGTCTCAGGGCGAGTAGTAAAAACAGGTACGACCTCTCCTGTCGTAAGCGCAAAGTCGAGTGTTGCTCCCTCGCTTCTCCCTATCCAGTTTTTTTGAGACTCCTTAATGTGATTTGGCCATGGCAACGTATCAAGATCATCAATAAGACGATCAGCATACTTTGTGATCCGCATCATCCATTGCGGCATTTCCCGCTTTTCAATTTTTGCTCCCGAGCGTTCACCCGTGCCGTCAGGTAGGACTTGCTCGTTTGCCACTACAGTCTTATCAACAGGGTCCCAGTTCACAATTGCGGTACCTCGATACACGAGATCATGCTTAAAAAACTCTGTAAAAAGATGTTGCGTAAAACCGTAGTACTCGGGATCTGATGTTCGTAGTGATGCATTCCATGCAAAAGCATTACCCATACTTTTGAGCTGTTGCGTCATGTATGCAATATTGTCGTACGTCCAATCTTTTGGATTCAGACCACGTTTTATCGCTGCATTTTCTGCAGGTAATCCAAACGAATCAAAACCAATAGGAAAGAACACCTGCTTCCCCTGCATACGCAAGGCACGAACGTAGATATCAACGACTGCAAAAGCAAACCAATGGCCAATATGAAGATTGCCCGACGGGTACGGAAACTCAACCAGTATATATTTCTTCTCTTTGGCATGATCGCGGGCTCCGACATCGAAAATTCCGCTCTTTTCCCATGTGTCCTGCCATTTTTTCTCTATGGCATTATGATCAAATTTCTTGTGCATAGTAGAACATGTTTAAAAACCACACCTACTTCGTTGTCTGCGTCGCTCGAACCACTCACCGTATATCAAATACGCCTCGGGTTCTCGCTCCTTGCCGTCTCGTATCTGTAGGTTTTTAAGCATGTTCTATCCAAACGCGCACTATCGGTCCTAAAATCCCTTGATAGGTACTCCCAATGGAACTTCACTTCCTATAGTAAGTAATGCGGGGTCTACTTTCATCTGGAAACATACTCGTCCTGGAGCATGCATCCATTTTTGGCGCTGAGGGTATGCATATCCGTTGGTTGGATACGTCTTTTCATCAAGCGCCAGTGCAAATGTTGCGCACAATTCATACGTTGTCGTACTTGTCTTTTTGTACTCGTATGGTTCACGTCCTTCTGGGCTCTGGATCACACGATAACCAGTGTTATCGTTCTCTAGCTGCGCAAGTGAGTCAGGCAATCTTCCCTTGGTTGCTTGCCAATAATTATTGATCGTAGATTCTGTTGTCATCAAGTCATTAATCTGCTGATTATCGAGGTTTAGATCTCGCTGCGTCATTGGGCTTCCCATAAGCACCATGCCCCCAACAATAGAACTGAAAACAACAACCAGAATCCCTAGACCAACCATGCGAGACTGTGCTGCTCGAGTGACCCAATATCCCTTGATATCCATGAGGAAATACCCAAACCCCGCTCCCATTATGGCTAGTATGACGAGTATCTTGAGAAAAAATGCTGTTGGCAATGTTCCACCTAAGAAACTATACAAAAGAGCGATAAGATCACCAACAACGGTCCCTGCTGCAACAAAGATCGTGATATAGGTGAGCCATTTTCTGATGGTCATGGTTCTTCGCTCAGGACTTAGACGTGACTCCTTTTGCACGACAAAAAATAGGTATACGGTCAACGGCACCAATACAAACAGTGATGCTATGGCAAATCGAATCGGACCAGAGTATGGGTCGCTGTAGTAGACGCCCTGAAGTGGATCAGGAAATACGTAATTGATCACACTAAAGAGTAGAGTGATCAGAGCTATTGCCCCTAGATATAATGTTAGAAAGGCTCCTGCATGCAAGAAGAAATCACGTGGGGTATTTTTTTCATTCATATCAATAGATTATGCGACAAAAGTACCTTTGGGTAAAGTGTACAATACCCCACAACCATGTCGCTATTTTAAGAGCTCAGCGAGTACAGGAGCGATACGTTCTGCGATCTTTTCATAACCTGCGTCATTTGGGTGTATGGCGCCGCTCATAAAAGCATCTCGCGCAAACAATCCCTCGAGGACGTTTGAAACATAGGCCGTTTCGTAGGTATCTGCAAGCTCTTCATACATATCGGAGAAATTATCTTGGAGCACTCCTCCTCTTACACCCAAGAGCACCACTATCGCGCCCTGCCCTTGTATCTCCTCTATGATTTTTGCCAAGTTTGTGCGTGTCGTCGCCTGAGGGATCTTGCGCAAATAATCATTGCCTCCAAGCAGGAGCATCACCACTTTTGGATGGGTGTCTTTAATACTTTCCATTCGAGCTAAGCCATCTTCCGTGGTATCACCACTCTTTCCAAGGTTAATAATCGGCACACCGATTTCTTTTTCCAATATAGAAACAAAGCCGCCACCCAGGGTCGACCCTACACCAGAAACGAGACTATCTCCAAAAGCGACGACAGAAGTCCCACTCGAAGGGTAGTTTTTTACTGTGTGTGAAGTTGGCCAGAAAATATAGGCGAGTAGAAACAGGACAACACACAATAAAACAGGCAAGAAATATCGCATATTGTTTCAGTGTATCATTGTCATTATATGATATAGTATTCACAATATGACTGACGCGTTTAGTCAACATAAAGATTTACCACCTATTTCTAAAGAGTCATTGAAATTACTTTTTGACTTTATTGATACTGTCCGAAATTGTAATCATACATTTGAAAAAACAATTGATTTTTTGAAAAGTAATAATCTAGAAGTCGACAAAACTCTTACGTGGCTCGGGCGCAATGGAGCCGGTTGTGACTGCGAAGTAGGTCTCAATGTTGAAGCAGAATGGGGTGAACTTGTTGGTAGAGCTCACCATAGAGAAAACGACTAAATCATAAACTCAATCACGTCCCCGTCTTTCACGATATACTCCTTGCCTTCGGTGCGCAGTTTTCCTTGTTCACGTGCTGCTGCGATACTACCTACACGAACGAGATCTTCATAAGCGACAACCTGCGCGCGAATAAATTTATCTTTAAAATCAGTGTGTATGGCGGTCCCTGCAATTGGTGCTGTTGAATTTTTTGGCGTTGTCCATGCTCGAGTCTCTTTTTCTCCTGTCGTAAAATAGGAAATCAGTCCTAATTTTTCATAGCAGGCGCGGATCAAGGTATCGATACCCGAATCAAGTGTGGCGTACTCTCGCCTAAACTCAAGTTTCTCATTTTCTTCAAGATCCTTAAGCTCGTGTTCAATGCCTGCATCTACCATGACATACTGCGCACCAGTGCTATCAAGAAAATCTTTTAGCTCTTCCCAACGTGGATCATTTTGTTCATCGAGGTTAAAAGCTCCATTCTTTTTGTTCAAAATATAGAGTATCGATTTTGCAGTCAAAAGATGAAGTCCGTATATTATTTTCTGTTCATCCTCATTGAGACCAAGAGTACTGATAAGTTTTCCTGCTTCAAGATGCGCCATGACTTTTTCCATCACCGGCAATTCCTTGAGGGCCTGAAGATCATTGCGCTTCGCATCGTGCACTAGTGTTCCTAATCGCTTTCCTACAGTTTCTGTATCAGCAAGAATAAGTTCTATGTTTATGACTTCAATATCGGAAAGTGGTCGTACTTCTCCTGCGACATGGATGATGTCCTGATCTTCAAAGATGCGAACAACTTCAGCAATCATGTCGGTCTCGCGGATATTGGCGAGGAATTGATTCCCCAACCCTTCCCCAGTCGATGCACCCTTCACGAGTCCAGCAATATCAACAAACTCAACAATAGCAGGGATGATTTTTTCCGATCCAGAAATTTTAGAAAGACTTGCAAGGCGTGGGTCAGGTACTGCAACAACACCCACGGAGGGGTCTATCGTACAAAACGGGTAGTTGGCTGCGGGTACACTGCTACGCGTGAGTGCATTAAAAAGCGTTGATTTGCCAACATTTGGAAGTCCGACGATGCCAACACTGATACGCGCCATGAATGATATGTAAAATTATATGGACAAAATTGATACCGTATCGTATAGTGCTTGTTGGTTTTTTGCAAGGAGACAGCATGACCGATGACGAGATAGCCAAGTTCTGTCTACCTCCGCGTAATACTAGGCGCTGGAGACCTAAGATCAAAGAGAGGGTATTGAGTGTTCTAGACGCGGGTCGTGTGACCACTGACCAACTGAAAGACATTTACAATATTTCAGCCGAAGAGATTGACGGTTGGCGCAGATATCTCTCATCGCACGGCGTCGGTGGCCTCAAGGCGTCGTTTCATCCAAAACACGCCCGTACGCAGTGACATCATCTTGATGAGCTGCGTATTTTTTATATACCCTTCGTTCCAAATCCAGCGACTTTTGCTATCCATTTTTGTCGCACTGCTTCACTGACACGATCGCAGGGACCAAAGGCAGATACCTTTGCCTTCATACCTGCAAAACCAAGGATGCCGAACTGGATTTCATTCGTAAAATCTCCAAACTTGAGCCATGTCATAAAAGGACTGTGTGTTCCTGCAAGGACGATGACGCGCGCTGTCTTCCCTTTCAAGCGCTGGATAAGCTTTTTTGTCTGCTTGTCAAAATTAAATGCAAATCCCGGGAGAAACATGCGATCAAACATACCCTTGAGTACTGCAGGCATAGTGCACCACCAGTTTGGATACACAATCACGACGTGATCCGCCCAATTCCACACTTCCTGAATTTTTACCAAATCTGGTTCAAGTGGTTGTATGGCTTTGTATCCCTTATGTAAAATAGGATCAAACTTTAGATCGTTGACATTAAAACGCTGCACTTCATGACCAGCCGTACGTGCAGCATCTTCATAGGCAGTTGCGACCTTACTTGAAAACGATTCAGAGTCGGGGTTTCCTAAAAGAACAAGTATTTTTTTCATTATTATTTTTTTGGCTCACCCATGAGCTCTTTTAATCGAGCTTGATACTTTGGCATCACAACCATCGCAGCACTCATTTGATCCTTCCCTTTTTTCATTTCTTCTTGTACTTCGGTTGCTATTTTCATAAAAAGATCAGGGTCTTTTTCAAGCATCATCATGACTTGTTCCTGCTGATCTTTGGGTAGGTTTTTGGTCTGCATCTGAAGCATCTTCTTCAGGAAGAAATTTTTGAGCATGCTCGCATTGTATCAAGTACGTTACTTTCCTCCAACAGAAAACACTGGACAAATGGGCCTTGTTTTTAGCCATACCGGAGACTATATACAATATATAATATGCATGGTATAATAGTAATTGGAGGGGTTCCCACGACGGAGCCTCAAATGTACACCGAGGAAGTTGACCTGAATGACGGGCACATCCATTTTTTGCACGACAAGGTGACCCGTCTCATGCGAGAGCATCCTGACACGGTTGTACGGTTGTGCAACTGGGACAGAGTGAGTGTTCTCGGAAACAGACATACTTCAGCACTGAGAGCGTGCGAACTTCTGGCATTTTCAGACCAGTACAACACGCATCCGGTGCCAGGAACCCTTATGCTAATTGAGGCGTTCCGATCATGAACTGAATCCCCGCAGGTGCGCAAGCGCTCGCGGGGATTTTCTATATCTCAAGCAGCAGTGCAGCATGATCAGACACTTCATCTGGCAATACTGCAAAATCTTTCACATGGATTCCCTTTGAAACAAGGATGTAGTCGGCGTACTTTTCGGGTTTCTTATACAACGATGTGCGCGTGGAAGTTACGCCGTATTCAATGATGAGATTTTGTAGACCACTTGCTTCAAGTATTTTCATGCTTTCCGTTTCTGGCCGCAGATTGAGATCTCCACAAAATATAACCTCTGAATCAAGCGTTTTAAGGAAATTGACTATATTTTTTGATTGAGTAATCCTATCTTCCGTATCAGTCTTTCCTTGACCATTCCACAGTCCATGGAAATTGCAGATGGTGATCCTTTTCTCTCCATGCGCGATCTCAACATACTCAACGTTTTTTGCAGTATGCCCTGCAGCTTCTCTCTCAGGGTTATATCCTATCGCTTTGTGTACGAATATATCACCGTGGGCATGCACAAAAATTTCTTTGCGCACAAACATTGACAGACCCCAATACGTATCAAAATGTGGGTGATAGAAAAACTGATAGCCAGTAAGTATATTCTGCATTTGTTCATGTAAGTCGAGTACCGTATTATCGAGCCAGTCTTTTTCTTTCTCATGAGCCTCTCGAAAAACTTCTTGAAAACAGAAGACATCAACTTCATCCTTATATTTTTCAAGAAATGGATAGAGAGCCGCCGAGTTTCTCCCACTCCAGACATTGAGTGACATGATTTTCATAAAGATTCTTTCTCTTTTTGCAACCACACAGCATACATCTTTGCCATCGTTTCAAAACCTTTCTTGCTATTCGCGATCTCTTTCTTTCCATGCACCATACGAATAGTTGCATCCAAAGTAACTACTTTTGAAATCGGTAACTTTGAAACATTCTCTACTCTCTCACGTGCTCGCGATACAGTCTTCGGAAGTGATGCAGTAACTTCGCGCAGATATGCATGCGCACTCAATTTTTTCCCTGTCGCAATGCGCACAAATTCAGGAAACGTGTACTTGGCGCCATACTTCCAAACTTCCTTCATCTCATGTCCAACCTTAGGATTATCCACGATATGACCGTACTTTTTGTAAAAATATTCACGCCACTGATAGAGCGCAAGAGTCGCTAGGCCATACCCGTGATAGGACGCAGAACTCTCCCATGAGTAGATGTGCGGAACCATAAGTGCTCGTAATGAATCCCCTTTCAGATCATAGTATTTTCTATAGTTTTTGCGAGCAATGCTTAAAACCTTGTCTCGAGTCAAGGTTTTAGTTTCATATATCTCTCGCTCGTAGTTAGCTACAAAAATGATCGGGGATAGTTCTAGCGCTTGAACAACATGTGTTTTTTGTAGCTTCCGCTCGTAGAGTGAAAACGGATACGATTTGCCTTTCGCATCTTGTGCATATCGCGTTCGCCACTCAATGCCATCAAAGAGTGTGTCGAGAAACATACTCTGTGTTTCAGCCCACGACATAGAAAGCGGCGCATATTCTTGATTCATGACCACTTCACCCTCATCCGAATTCAAAAGATGTGCAGCATGCCCTCCCTCATGAAACAGTGTGTTGTACCCTAGGACACCTGATCCAACTTGTCCATTGACCAGATTGCACGTGAAATTTGAACTGCCTGATAGTCGTGTATCCTTCTTATAGGTAATGAGATCTGGCCAATGACAAAAGCCATTGCTCCACTTCCCTTTTCGATCCAAGAGATCAAGTGTGAGCGTACTTCCCCTAAAATCAATACCTAGAGCAGTAAATGATTTCCCCCAACGCAATAAAGCATCTTCAAACTGAAAATAGGGATCTTCTTCTTTTGTAAAATCTCCCGAAAGCATGTAGCCAAAATTCCACGGCTTGCGCAGACCTGGCATCTTCTTTTCTAGAATTCTTATTTTTTCAAGAGCCGGTTTTGTTTTTGTATAAATAGTATCAAATAGTGAAAATAGTTCTTCTTTTGTCATGCCATCTTCACGCCGCAGTTTAAAATCGTAAAAGTCACTGTAGCCCATCTCACGTGCATATTGATTACGCAGAGCTACGACTTCAATATATTCATCGAGAAGTCCCACGGCAAGATTTTCTCGTGCTTCAAAACACGCCTTACGAACTTTTTCATCATCATGCGTATCCATCATCGCACGCATTTTGAGGGCGGAAGCTACGACAAATTTTTTCGTGTATGGATCCACATACCCTTCTTTTCTTTCTGAGCGCTTCTTGAGAAGCTTAGATTCCATCTCGTGAATCTTTTGTTGCGTTTTAAGTGCTGCTTTTGGCGCTTGATAGTGTTTAAAAAAAGCTTCCCATACATGAAGACGTTCTTTTTCGGAATCTGTGGCTGTTTCCATACATGAGCGAACTCTCAGCAAATTTTGCTGATCAGCACGAAATGCATCGCGTGCAACCAGAGCCTTTTGCATACGACTATCTACAGAATGATCCCCCATGTATGAGATCCAAAATAGCTCTTCATAGGTCTTATGAAGGGTATGGTACGTATGATTGAGGTCTTCTAGATATTTTGTTACGGAATGTGACATAGTAGCTGTGCAGTGTACCGCAGTGGGAGTCACTGTTCAAATGCACTTCTTTGTACAGATAGTTGCTGTTTTAGCTATTTCTCGATAGTCTCATACCATGGACACACAGATAGCAATGGCCAGCGCGCATCTGCGTGACATACTCTCGCTATCTATAGGATACACCGAGAAACAAAAAGCAGTCATTGTGTACGACACTGATTCTGGACTTTCATGTCTCTTAACCGAGGCGTATCGGTCAATCCTCCCTCATGCACACTATGTAGATTTTAACCGAACTACTCAGGATGCTATCTTGGCATTGTTTTCAACGCTCGCACCACACGATTTAGTTATACTGATTCAATCAGGGAATTTTAAGCTTAATGCCTTTCGCATTCGCCTACGACTCTTTGTAAAACAATTAAAAGTGATCGAGCATGTACATCTTGCACGAAACAATGAGGATGTATGGGACGTGTATATTGATGCTCTTGCGTATGATTCATACTGGTATCGCACGATGGGACCAAAACTTGCATCACTATTAGACAACGCAACAATGCTTACCATCACCGGTGAAAATACTCAATTGAACATTGACGGAAGGCTTGAGCTTACAAAACTCAATGTGGGCGACTACAGAAACGTACCTAACATTGGTGGTACGTTTCCGATAGGAGAAGTATTTACCGAAGCAAAAGAGTTTACCTCAATGAATGGATCATTGATGCTTTTTGCATATGCTGATTCTGAGTTTAAAATTTCTTTTCACGAACCATTTCGCATTGATATCGAAAAAGGTCTCGTTGTCGGATGGAGCGAAAACACGCCCGATTCATTTATAGAAATCGTTAAGCTTGTTTCGGCAAGCGAACGACCACTGATCCGAGAAATAGGATTTGGACTTAATCGTGCCATTACCAAAGAACGACCGCTACAAGATATCACTGCTTTTGAGCGGATGTACGGCATGCATGTATCACTTGGTGAAAAACACAATGTGTACAAAAAAACTGGTATCGCGTCACACAAAACAAAGTTCCATATAGATTTATTTCCTGCGGTGACCTCGGTGACAGTAAACGAGATGCCTATATACCAGGACGGACACTACACGCTATAAACTGGTCTTTACGGGGTTCATAGTGTGAGTTTGCTCTGCGCTATAGAGAGCCTTCCTGTAACGGTAAACCACCCATATAGTCGGCTTTTCCAATAGTGAGTCCTTTCATACGCAAGATCGCGTATATCGTGACAAAGTGGAAATAGAAATTTGGTAGTGCGTACTCGGCAAGATACCCGTGCCCAAGAAAATGTTTACCCGGAAAATACTTAATATGAATCTTGCGTGTTGCAGCGTCTTCAAACTGTTCAGATTTCAATGTCTTGAGAAATGCAATCGTCGCTACAATACGCGCATGAAGGTCTGCAAACGAGACTTCTTCATCCGTCATCGTTGGTATCTCCACACCTGCGAGTCGTGCTGCCGCCCCTTTTGCATTGTCAGTAACCACCTGTACTTGTTTCAACAGTGGAAACATATCGGGAGCTAACCGAGAAGAGAGAAATTCACTTTCTGAGATACCCTTCTCCGCTGCAAATTTCTCCGACTGCGTGAGTAGGTGGTCAATATTCGTGAGTGCTTTGATGAAGACGGGAACGGTCATTTCAAAATATGGTGTTTTCATATAAAGAAGAAGTTATTGATGAAGGACCAGTATACCACGCACAAAAAAACAACCACCGTCAGGTGATTGTTTTTTATCAGCATACTGACTACATGCCACTCGGAGTGCTGTTTGATCCAGCTCCACACATAGTACAACTGCCTTTATGTATAGCGAGTTCATAAATGGCAGAAAGACCGACAAGCACATACACCGCACGAACAGCCATTTCTGATATACCACCGAGCAACATTTCAACAAGATTGTAACCAAATACTCCCACCAAGAGCCAATTGAGACCTCCCACTACCAGTAATAAAAACGTGATCATGTGTACCGTTTTGTTGTGCATAGAAATTTTATATAACTATAAATAAATAGACCAGACAACTACCTAGGTACAGTATACCACCACACTAACAATCAAACGTACAGACTGTGTACTACGGAAACACAACACGACAGTACTTACAGGAGCACAATAACCTCATTGTTTGAAATCTCAATCAAACCCTTTTTTATGTCAAACCGATGAGAATCTGTATCAGTGGTGACGACCACAGCCCCCGGTCGCAATGCACTGATGAGCGCCGTGTGATGCGACAATATGGTCATATCTCCTTCAGAGCCAGGCACACTAAGCGAACGAGCTTCGCCTTCAAAGAGTGACTTTCCAACTTGTACTACGCGTACGTACATATTATTTAATGTCGTCAATCGTCCCCTTCATATAGAACGCAGACTCAGGCTTATCGTCATGCTTTCCATCAAGAATTTCACCGAAACCACGGATGGTGTCTGCCAGTGATACGTATGCTCCCGGTGTTCCAGTAAATACTTCACCAACGAAAAATGGCTGTGAGAGGAAACGTTGAATTTTGCGTGCTCGATAGACGAGCTGCTTATCAACTTCTGAAAGTTCTTCGATACCAAGAATAGCAATAATATCTTGGAGATCTTTGTAACGCTGGAGGACTTGTTTTGTCTCTGATGCCACGCGGTAGTGTTCTTCACCAATAACCAACGGATCAAGAGCAGCAGATTTTGATTCAAGCGGATCGATGGCAGGATAGATACCCAAGGATGCCAAGGCGCGAGAAAGCACCACGGTTGAATCGAGGTGCGAGAAGGTGGTTGCTGGTGCTGGGTCGGTAAAGTCGTCAGCAGGCACGTACACCGCCTGTACGGACGTGATAGAGCCCTTCGATGTCGATGCAATTCGTTCCTGCATGCGACCCATCTCTTCGGCAAGGGTTGGCTGGTATCCCACTGCGCTTGAGACGCGACCAAGGAGTGACGACACTTCTTGACCTGCCTGCGTAAACCGAAAAACGTTATCCATAAAGAACAGCACATCTTTTCCTCCCTCATCACGGAAGTATTCTGCCATCGTAAGTCCAGTGAGACCTACACGAGCACGAGCTCCCGGCACTTCATTCATTTGCCCAAAAACAAGAGCAGTTTTTGCAAGCACGCCCGAATCTTTCATCTCGTGATAAAGATCATTTCCTTCACGCACACGCTCTCCTACACCAGCAAATACTGAGTACCCACCGTGCGCTGTCGCTACATTGTGGATCAATTCCTGGATGAGCACCGTCTTTCCCACTCCAGCTCCTCCAAAAAGACCAACCTTTCCTCCTTTGATAAAAGGTGCAAGAAGATCCACAGCTTTTATTCCCGTTTCAAACACTTCGGTTTTTGTTGACTGTTCCGTAAAGGCAGGTGGATTTTGGTGAATGGATCGACGTGGACCTTTCGCCAACGACGCTCCACCATCAAGTGTCTCCCCTAACACATTAAAAAGGCGACCGAGCGAAGCCTCACCAACCGGAACCGATATAGGGGCACCGGTATCAATGACTTCCATACCACGAGTGAGCCCACCCGTATCTTTCATAGCAATGGCGCGAACACGAGAAAGACCAATATGTTGCGCTACTTCAAGCACAATCTCGGCTCCATCTAGATTCACTACAAGCGCACTCATGAGTGCAGGAATACTGTCCTCAAAGTGAACGTCAACGATTGGTCCGATGATTTGTGTGATAGTGCCTTTCATATACTGTGTATGGATTAATGTGTGTAATAAAATAATCGATGTTAACAGCCTCTACAACATCAGATAGAGAATAGTGGGAATAAGAACAAACAATACTACCAAAAGAAAAAGTAACATCCAACTGGTCTCTGGATTGGGGCGCAATTTGAAACTCTCCGCTCTGGTGCGGAGTTCTGAAAGCTCCACGGTCTTTGAGCGGTCATACAGCTCAATCAAAAGTAGCACAAACAACAACGCAGCAAGCGCTATCATGTATTCAATGGGAAATATGGTAAATATATGCTCCATATTATTTTTGAGCCATCGCTTCCATACCACCGGTTATTTCTGCCACCTCTCGTGTGATCACCGCCTGTCGTGCCTTATTAAACTTAAGCGTGAGAACTTTTGAAACTTCCTTCGCATTGTCGGATGCATTTTTCATCGCAACCATACGTGCCGAATGTTCCGATGCCTTGGTCTCAAGCAGCGCATGATAGAGCAAGATATGAACAAGCTCAGGCACCAACACGTCAAAAACTGCTTCGCTGTGTGGCTCAAGCGTATATGAACTACTACCGGCGCGTACATTGGTATCGCTATAGAGACCTCGCTTTGGAATAATACTTTTTATCATGTCCGAAATGACTTCTTGCTGTAGCGGTAGCAACTGACGTACCGCTGGCTCTTGGCTGAACGTTGTTACAAAGTTTTGAAATATGACATGCAGTGAACCGACGTCAGCAGACTGATAGATGGCAAGTGCCTTCGCAACTACATCACCGAGATCTTCTATCGATACTTCATCACGAAGATTGATAGCTTCAAATGCGATATCAAATCCTTTTCGTACACAAAATTCATATCCCTTTCTACCAAGACACAGTGCCGTGACTTCGTGAGGATTCTTTCCTTTGGTATGAAGTTCAACCATCTTTAGCACGCTACTATTTAGGCTTCCTGCAAGTCCCTTGTCGGAGGTTACAACTACAATGCAGTCTCGACTCCCCTCTTTTTTCAAGTACGCACTTTTTTGTATTTCAGCGACACTGCCCACATGTGAAAGTATACGCAATGCAGCCTCTGCATATGCACGATTTAAAAGCGCACGCTCCTGGCTTTTGCGCATCTTGACCGCAGAGACTGCCTCCATAGCTTTGGTAACCTTGCGAGTGCGGTCAGTCGCACGGATTTTGCTTTTAATATGCTTGAGGGACATATATTATGCGTACAACTGAGCGTAAGAGGTCTTAAAATCTGTTATTGCTTTTTTAAGTTCGGCATCAATGTCGTCGGCAATTGCGCGAGTATCCTCTATACTCTTCATAATAGCTCCTCGATCTCGTTCAATAAACGTCAAGAAAGAATCCTCGATTTCCCGGACGCGCTCAACGCGCGCACCTTCGAGAAGTGTATTGTTTGCCCCATAGAGTGAAATAACCTGCTTGTAAAATGGCATCGTTTGATGTTGCTGCTGTTTGAGGAGTTCCGTATACTTGCGCCCACTCTCAATACGATTTTTCGTTTCCTCGTCAAGATCTTGAGAAAACTGCATAAACGCTTCAAGTTCACGGAACTGTGCGAGTTCAAGTCGGATCTTCCCGGCGACCTTCTTCATCGCTTTTGTCTGAGCTGAGGAGCCCACACGAGAAACCGAGATACCGACATTGAGTGCTGGTCGGATACCTTTGTTAAAGAGATCGGTTTCAAGGAATATCTGTCCGTCGGTAATAGAGATCACGTTTGTTGGGATATATGCAGACACATCACCTTCCTGAGTCTCAATAATTGGAAGAGCAGTGAGCGACCCTCCACCCAACTTTTCGTTGAGTTTTGCAGCGCGCTCCAAAAGTCGTGAATGCAAATAAAAGATATCTCCTGGATATGCTTCACGTCCTGGTGGACGACGAAGGAGTAGTGACATCTGACGATACGCTACTGCATGCTTTGAAAGATCATCATATACAATCAGTGCATCCTTCCCTTTCTCCATAAAATACTCACCAATAGCAGCGCCAGCAAATGGTGCCAAAAATTGGAGCGCCGCAGGATCAGCTGCTGATGTGGATACGACAATAGTGTAGTCGAGTGCCCCCGCCTCTTTAAGTTCACCTACTATACGGGCAGTCTTTGACTCTTTTTGACCAATAGCTACATAGATACAAATGGGACGCGTAGCAGCCGGCTCAAAACGTTGATTCAAAATAGTGTCAATTGCTATAGTGGTCTTTCCGGTTGCGCGATCACCAATGATCAATTCACGCTGTCCGCGGCCGATTGGTATCATGGCATCGATAGCTTTAATACCCGTATGTATTGGTGTATTTACCGATGATCGGTCCATCACCCCGTACGCAATGCGCTCAATAGGCATCTGTCGATCAGGCTTAATAGCTCCCTTTCCATCGAGCATCTCACCCAAAGGATTTACCACACGACCAATAATCGCATCCGAGACTGGTATATTGAGCAAGGTGCCTGTGCGTCGCACCGTCATCCCCTCGGTAATACGATTGGTATCACCCAACACCACCGTTTTTACCATATGCTCCTCGAGATTCAACACAAGCCCAAAAAGTACCGACGCGTGCTGCATGCTTTCTTGCAAGCTCTTCTTTTCGCCAACATCAAACATTACCATCTCTGACATTTGTGCATTCTTGAGCCCTTCAATTTCTGCGACACCATCACCCACAGATATCACTCGCCCAATCTCCTCGGTATGTGCGGTGGTGTCAAGAGAAGCGATCTCTTTCTTTATTTGTTCTATGATTGAGTTACTCATATATGTAGGTGATTATGCTGTTAATGCTCGATAGATAGACAGGAGCGACTTTTTGTAACTCCGATCATACTCTTTTCCCTTGCCTCGAACAATGAACCCTCCTACTATCTGTTCGTCTGTCTCCAGCATCATCTCCGTTACGGCGAATTCTGCTAGTAGTGCGGTAATCTCTTTTTTGTGCACTTGGTAGTCTTCTTTTTTTGAAACGATGACTGAAGCGGTCTCCATTCTTTGTTGCTCCAAAAAGCGACGCTCAACATCACGGAGTATCTGTCCATAGAGGGATCGGTGCCCATTTTTTTTTAAGATTGCTTTGAGATTTTGGATCGTACTCTCAAAAACACCATCAGTACTAAGTACTTGATAAAGTGCCTCTCCGTAAACTTCCGCTTTCATATATATCTTATGATGCGCGTTCCTTTAGGATTTTTTCTGCTGCAAGCAACGCCGTCTGCGCAATCTGTGCTTCACTCTCGTTGTAGAGTCGTTCTTTCAAAAGCTCTCCTTCACGTTTCGCTTCTTCCATAGTGCGTCTACTCTTTTCTTCCGCAGCATGCACGAGTTCAGCTGCTTTTATATCAGCATGATCCTTTGCGCGGCGCGCAACCTCTACGGCTTCAGCATGTGCAGCTTTGAGTACCTGTGCATGTTCCGATTGAGCTGCTGCCAATTTTTGTGCAGCAAGTTCTGCGTCTCGCACCCCACCTTCTATGGTAGAACGTCGTCTTTCAATCATTGCAAGCACCGGAGTATACAAGAAATACCAAAGTGCTAAAAGTAGCACGACAAAATTAAATATCTGGATGGCGATTAGTCGCCAGTCGATACCAAATGCAGTTATTATTTCTTGCATAGTGTTTTTGTAAAGTGTCCTCTAGATCTAGGAATATTACCTAAACAAGTATCATTTGCATGAGAACGAGGCGCGAAGAAGATGGTTTGGGAGGCGTATGTGGTATACGATGACCAAATCATCGACACTTCGCAACGAAGTTATCATGCAAATGAGATTGTTTAGGCGAATTTGATGATAAAACCGACGACGAGTGCAAAAATCGCAAGAGCCTCAGTAAACACAATACCAATAAACATGGTTGTTTGAATTTTTGGGGCTGCTTCAGGATTCCGCCCTATTGCTTCAAGTGCTTTTGCAACAAGCAGTCCAATACCAATTGCAGGCCCGAGCATACCCAAGCCCACAGCAATTGCCATTGCAAGTGCTTTCATAGCCTCTAGATTAGTTGCTTCCATACGTTGACTTCTGCTAACGAATAATAATGAACGTACACTTTGTAGATACGCTCATCTCTATTCACTAGTGCGGCTCACTAATCGCAAGCTTAATGAAGAATAATATAAGCACTGAAAAGACGAGTGCTTGTATAAAGCCCACGAACACCTCAAATGCCAAAATAGGCACCGGTACCACAAATGGGACGAAAAACATTGCGACCAACAACAAGGTCTTTCCCGCAAAAATATTGCCAAAGAGCCGAAATGAAAATGAGATCAATCGGGCGATTTCGCCTATGAGCTCAATAATGCCAATCACGAATGCAAGTGGCGACTTAAACGTAACAAACTTACCTCCATACTTCAAGAATCCGAGAAGCATAACACCCGCAGCCTCAATAGTTACAAACGCTATGATGGCAAATGCAAAGGTCACATTGAGATCAGTATTTGCGGGATGCAAATACGGTGCAAAAACTTCATGTCCGTTATGTTCTTTATAAAAGCCGATACTATCGACCCCTGGCAGTAACCCGACCCAATTGAGTGCTAGAATGAAGATAAACATGGTCATGATGACCGGAAAAAATTTCTGCGCGAGCTCCTTACTTTCCAAAGTCTCAGCTACATACTCAAATGCACCGCCCACTACAGCTTCCACAAGCACCTGTGTTTTTGAAGGTATGAGCGCATATGCCGAACGAAATAGATAGGTCAACACAATAAGCGCAACAACGACTACCCACGCTGTGAGTAAGGTATTCGTTATCGGCACCCCCCCAATAGTTGAGAGAACCTCCGGAGCGAGGTGTATTGAAAGCCCTTTTGTTGCCACTTCTTCGGTGGCTGCAAGTGCAGTATTAAACATAAAAAAGACGCTCAAATGCTAGCATTTTTTAGTCACTTGTGCAAAAAAAGTACCTAGAATTTGTTATGCTATTGGAGGTACGAGTGGAACTGGTAGTTTAGTAAATTCTCGTATTTTATGGAGTACCCATGCTCCAATGCAGACGATGACCCCATAGACAGCAAGGATGACAAAAAACGAAAGGACGTCGTTTGCAGGCAAAATCTTTATGTTTTGTGTCAAAAAGGTGCCCAAGAGCATCGCTCCCCACCATGATATGAAAGAGAATGCACTACCCCAATAGAGGCCTATTTTGTGCTTATGAAGAAGTACTGCATTAATGATCAATATCAAAATGATGGCCATCTTTGCCCAAAACACACCGTCTGCAAGACGACCAAGTTGGTTGTGTGAGTAGTAGATCCATACAAATCCAAGACCCGTGAGGAAACAAAGAACAAGGCCGATGCGCGTTAAGAGAAAATCTTTTGCCATAACTCCTTTCTCATACGCATCCATCTTGCCATCTGCAAGAGCCATATTGAGATGAATTTCAATATAGGTGGCCCCACCGACACCCAAAATAGTGCCGATGATATGACCAATTATAAGTAGTGCATAGAGGTCCATAGCGTATGCTCTATTGGCCTGCGGTCGCGGTATATCCCAACGTCGCTATCTCTTTGATAATCGCATCTGGCTTAATCTTCGCTTCATCGTATTCTATGGTTCCCTTTTTTGCGTCATAATCGACAAACGATGACGAAACTCCATCCATCCCTTCGGTCAACATTTGAATCCCAGTTGCGCATCCACCACAGTGCATGCCTACGATGTCCAATTTTAGTGTACTCATACGGTATATATTATTTCGTTACTATCTTAGTATAAACCACTTTGACGTGAGTTCAAGGATCTATTTCTTTCGTTCTGCGGGTGGTACGTAGCGGCGCAAGAGCATAGAGTTGAGCACCACCGAGACTGAGCTAAATGCCATAGCAAAACCGGCGATTTCTGGACGCAACGTTGCTTGAGAGAGGTTGAAGAATATCTGACCTGCTCCACCAAACTTCTGTTGTATTGCCACGACCCATCCTGCAGCAATTCCAAATGATGTTTGTGTGAGGAGCAGATGTCCACCCGCCGCGACTGGTATTGCAAGAACATTGTAGATAAACGCCCAGAAAAGATTTTGCCATACTTTCTTAATAGTCTTACTTGAAAGCTGGATAGCAACGGCCACATCTCGAAGGTCGTCTTTCACCAACACGACTTCTCCTGTCTCAATAGCAACATCGGTTCCAGATCCTATGGCAATACCGAGGTTTGATTGGGCGAGTGCAGGAGAATCATTAATACCATCTCCCACCATCGCCACAACCTTGCCCTCTTCTTGAAGTTTCTTCACCACATTTGCTTTGTCTTGTGGTAAGACTTCAGCCAGAGCACGGTCAATACCAACGAGTTTTGCAATAGCGTCAGCTGTACGTTGGTTGTCGCCAGTAATCATGATGATCTCCTTGCCCATGCGCTTGAGTTCGGCGATTGCTTCAACGGCAAATGGCTTGAGTGCATCTGCCATCGCAATAATTGCAACCGGTTCGTTGTTTATTAGCAAAAATACGGTTGTCTTTGCTTCTGTTTGCAGTCTTTCAAGCTCTTTTTGATGCACCGACGTGTCAATCTCAAGCTTCTTCATGTATGCAAGATTGCCGATGATAACGTCAACATCTTTCTTGTTGTACGGTATGACTGCATGAATACCCATACCTTGTATTGCATCAAATTTCTTTGGATCAATAACTTCACCCATAGATTTTCCCTTCTCAATGACGGCACGAGCAAGTGGGTGCTCTGATCCCATCTCAGCTGAAGCAGCGAGGATTGCGGCGTCTTTTTCGGTCACCGTCTTTGAGATCATGATCATATCGGTCACAATCGGCTTTCCAATCGTAAGCGTTCCCGTTTTATCAAATGCGATACAGGTCACTTTGTATGCTTTCTCAAGCGCCTCTCCACCTTTGAGGATGATGCCGTATCGCGCAGCCTGACCAATACCTACAACGAGTGCCGTCGGTGTTGCAAGACCCATGGCACATGGACATGAGATCACGAGTACAGCGATCATGCGCATGAGTCCTGCTCGAACCGGCAGATCTGCCACAAAAACCCAACCAACAAAGGTAAGTACTGAAAGTATGACGACAGCAGGCACAAAGTACTCACTCACTTTATCAACTAAGTCTTGTACAGGAGCACGTGTCGCTTGCGCCTCTTCAACCATGCGTACAATCTGATTGAGGAGGGTATCTTTTCCAACCTTGAGCGCTTTAAACTTGAAACGCCCTTCAAGATTTACGGTTGCACCAATAACCTGATCGCCAATGACGCGTTTGACTGGGAACGATTCACCCGTCACCACTTTCTCATCAATATGTGACTCTCCAAACACAATCTGTCCATCAACGGGGATCTTCTCGCCTGGTTTTACAATTACGACGTCCCCCTCAACAAGTTCTTGGAGTGGTATCGTGACTTCTTTTCCATCACGCTCAACATGCGCCTCTTTTGCTTCGAGTTTCAAAAGCTCTTTGATGGCACTTGAAGCCTTGCCTTTTGCAACAACCTCAACATAGCGACCCATGAGGATAAATGAAATCAATGCCGCTGAACTTTCCCAGAATGGATGATCGATGTTGAAGAAAAGAAAACCGATCATACTGTAGAGGTACGCTGCAGTTGTACCCAAGACCACAAGTACATCCATGTTCGCCGCCCCAATACGTATCGCTGAATATGCATTGCGATAAAACGGCCACGCAATCACAAACTGGATCGGAGTCGAGAGTATCCAGTAGATGTAGTTGAGGTCAATACCAAAGATTGCATGCACATGCGGCAAATTGAACATGTGCACACCCATGTAGTAGGCGATGATAGGAGCCGCAATTGCAAAGGATGCGATCACACGGCGACGCGCAAGCGTGAGTTGCTTTTGTTCAACCGCTTCTTCATCTTCTATTGAGCCGGTTTCTTCTTCGGGACGAACAACATCGTATCCAAGCTTGTTTACGAACTCATCGATCTTTGGAAGCGTGATTTTTGCTTCATCAAATTCCAGTGCTACCTTCTGCGCACCATAGCTCGTTGAAGATTTCACAACACCCGCCTGTTTTGAAAGCAATTTGTCTATGAGAATCGCACACGATGCGCAATGCATTCCCTTCACCTTCAAAACAATTTTTGTCATATAGCTCCGTTATTAATATTGATATTATTGTCCCGTCACCGTTTTTGCGAGCGATACGACAAATTTGCCGATTTGATCGAAGTGTCCTTGGACGGTACCGGCAAACGGTCCTGTTTGCACAACTCCTCCGGGAAGATTTCCAGTTGATTTACTGTCACTACACGAGACTGAGCAATAGAATGGAAACTCACCTGATTTTGTCGCTACGAATTCAATATCGATAGTGGCATTCGCCGGTAGACGTTGCGATACACCAAACGCATCAATAGCAACACCGTGATCAAAATCATCTTCATTGATTACTTTCAATTTGACTCGATCACCCTGCTCAACCGCAATGACTGCAGGATCAAAACGCCATTCAAGCTTTTTTGATATCACCGTAATCTCACGCACGACACCGGTGTCCATCGCCTTATTTACATCCGATGCACCGTACTGTTTCCAAACAATACCGCCTACCACGATCGCGATGAGTACAATACCTAAGACTAAATATTTGTTCATATTATTTTTCGTTACCGATATAGCGTCGCACGCCGTAAATCAGCGGCAACATTGTAATGAGTGAGATGATCAATAATGTCCACCATTTCTTTGTTTTTGACCAACCGTAATTGTCTACTGACCATCCAGATGCGCCCACTTCCATGTTGAAAGACACAGTACGAATCTCGCTTCCACCAACCGGCAAAAACTGGACGAATGCTCGGTACACTCCTTTTTCTGGGAACACTACAGGCACTGCGTAGGTGTATGTGAGTGGTGCGACTCCCGCATGTCCGTCATTCACTGTCCCATGCGCAGAGGCAACAGGTATGAGTGAGGGGAACATTGAGGTTGGGTGACTGTGTGGCATAGATTCATCAAACGGCGCACCATTTGGGACCATGGGCATAGCAGCAGGAGCTGCAACCGTATCAAATGCAGTGTTGCCGATGTACGTTTCAAGTTTTACCCTATCATCGCTTTTTACAAATGTTACTGAGAGTGCGCGTGGCACATCTTTACTCAATTGAATCGGCGTATTGCTGCGATCCACAAGCTCAAAGGCGACATTTTGCTTTTTACCCATTTGAACAAATACACGTTCAGGGATAGCGGTGTAATTGTTCTCAGGCAGGACCATGGCAAATGAAATACTCGACGTGCTCATACCAAACGACAACCCAGTACCCATCATGCCACCCATTCCCGGCATACCTGCCATACCCGACATTCCGTTTGTAGATTTTGGTATCGGCACAACTTTTGGTAGGGTCGCACGAAATTCATCTCCTGTTGCATACCCCGTTGGATCTTCAACGCGGAAGTTCAGCATCATGCCGCCGTGAAGGTGCTCTACGATATGACAATGCGCCATCCAGAGACCTGGATTGCTCATATCAACAACAAGATCGACAGTCTCGCCAGGTAATACCAAAGCTGTATCTTTCCAGACAAGGTTGTCATTGGGTACTCCATTCCTTGCCAGTACGACAAAGCGTTGTCCGTGGAAGTGTATGGGATGCTGCATCACATGCATCGCCATTTTGTCATTCGTGAAGCGCACTTTCACGAATTCCCCTACCTTGAACTTCCAGTTGATGGCATCATTGACGAGATTATTTTCCAAATCTACCAATTTCCACGTCACATTTTGTGTCGTATTGATGGTGTCAGTGTTTCCTACATCATCCCACTGAATGCCTGACGGATTGCTCGTACTTGCACTGGTCATCATACCTGGCATGGCGTGTGCGTGCGCACCATGGTTCATTGCTGCCGCATTCATACCAAGATCCACCGTCATCAATACATTCTTTTGTGGGAGAGCAGGAAGCATAGCGCGTATTGCTGCATATGTTGTGGTCGCTGAAGTATCAGTTCGCATGACTGCAAATTCCTTTGCATACGATACGTCTGCCCGTTCTTCACTCGATACACCAAAAGTTGCAAGCTTTACGGAGTTTGAAGGATCTGTGTGCGTCAGCGTGAATACACCTGGCTTTTCAAAATATACTTCAACAATCGCGCGTTCTGCCGGTGAGAGTAGCAAAGAATCTACAGATGTCTCACGCTCATATTTTCCTGCATCAGACCCGACAAGTTTGATCTTGAGACCAGGAATTGAGAGGTTGTAGGTGCGAGCATTGGATACGTTCGTCACCATAAAGCGCACTACCTCACCCATCTTTACATTGGTCGTGAAGTTTTCAGCGCCATTCACCAAAAATTCATTTCCAAATCGTCCCAAGAGCGCGTGATCGGTATATTCTTTATAGAAAGGAGCAATACGCTCGTTCTCAATCAATATGTCATCGATGACGAGTGGAATTTCTCGATTGACAGGTGAATAATATTTTTCATCAGAAGGCTCAACAATATAATTTCCATACAATCCTAACTCTTGCCCATAATCATCGCGCGTATGCGGGTGGAACCAATAGACTCCAACATCCTTAAAGTTAATAGTGTAGGTGTACGTCTCACCGGGCTTAACGGCCACTTGTGTCACCCCAGGGACTCCATCTGAAAGATTGTCAACACGCACACCGTGTGAATGTATCGTCTGATCGATGTCGGTGTTATTGGTGAACTCAATGTTCACGGTCGATCCTTCTGGAGCATGGATAAATGGTCCCGGAACCGAACCGTTGTACGCCATCATACGCAGCACACGATTTCCTAACTGTCTTTTCACATACCCCGCACTGACCTTGTAGGTACCACCGTCTTGTAGGGTGATTGTTTGTGTCAATGTCGCATCGGGAAGATTTGCAGTATCAGTCGAAAACGGGATGAGTGCCTGAGTAGTACTTGTTGAGACAGCCACTGGTGTATGAGCGTGGCCACCCATACCAGAAATAGACGCAAGATAGAAGTTGGTCGGCAAAAAGTACGCGAAGACAAGTACAATAAATACTGAAAGAACAAAGAGATAATTACGGACGGTATAGAGCATCTTCATCTCATATGTTTGAGCAATGGGGCTTTGCAATACTCCCTTCTCTGAATAGTGCACCTTCTCCTCCTCAGCTCGTCGAATTTGTTCCAATCGATCAATCTCGGCCTCGTGTACTTTGAGATCAAAAGAAACTTCAGCCTCATCAAGCGCTACCATAGACTCCACCTGTCGGCGTTCTTTCTCAAGTTCATCGATTCTTCCTTCAAGTGCCTGGATACGAAAAACAGGACTCTGCATCAATGACTTACGCTTTCTAAACCACCACCACCAGATAGGTAGTATCCATACCGAAACCAAGAACCAGTTTCCAAGCCACAACGGCAAGCCAAACATTGCTGTACCTGTCTCAAGACCATGATTATGAGCAACAGCCGAATTGAGCATGTCGTTAAATCGTGCGTTGAAGTAACTTTCCTGCGTCACTTTTTCCAACATCGTGTGAATTCCTGAGTTAACCCACCATGCGTGCGTGAATAGACCTAAAGTAAGGATAAATCCTGCTACAAACACCATCGCCCAACCAGTCGCTCGTTCGACAGCGTCTTTTTTTGTAACCAAGAAATTAAGACCGTTGACTCCCAAAATAGCAAGAAATGCCAACAACAAGAGCGGCAAGACACGGCCACTTGCATGTACGAGGAACAAAAGCCACCCATACAGCACATCGCCACTTGATGCTGCTTCTATGAGCAATAACGGTGTAGCAGGATGTGGACAACCAATACCAATGTTTCCTAAGAAAAGCCCCAACAAAAATGCTTTAAAAGCATCACGGCGTTGCTGAATAAAAGCTGGTGCAGCACCCGTATAGGTCGGCATGCGGAACTTCATGAGACCAATTTCACTCAAAGCAAAAACGAGCGCAAAGATACCCGCAACCAAATACACCCAGTTTTTGACGACTTCAAGATCCGCACCCAACGCTCCGATAGCGAGCTTTCCCAAAACAGCAGCTGCAACACCGTAGAGACTCTGCGTGATCGTGATACCGAGCCCAAAAGCTAGTGCCATCGAGATCCCCTTCACAAGCCCCTTACCCATCGATAGCGGCACAATCACAAATGCCAACGGCAGAGTGCAGGGCATGATGATCATCGTAATACCCGTTGCAAATGAGAACAGGAACCAACCGAGACTACTACCAGGTGCAGCCGGTGCAATAACAAAGAGGTACAGCAGTCCAAACACCATGGCTGCAAACACACTAATTGCACCAAAGATGAGGAGCGTGCGAGCGCGGTTTGCGGGCATTTCGACTGACGCAGTTGCTTCTACGGGTTGATGTTCCGCCATATATTTATGAACCTGATAATTCTTTTAATTTTTTAACAAAATCTTCTTTGTTGACGCCTCCCGTAGAAAAAAGCTCCCCATTGAGAATAATCCCTGGAGAGGCAAAAATCTGGTGTTTTTGGACTAGTTCCTGCCCCTGTGGATCAAGAATGCTCATCTCTTTAAACTCAACATTGGGCCACTCCCCTTTTATGGTCTCCCAAAACTCTTTAAATGCAGCGCAATTATGACACCCGGGTGATGATAGTTCTTCAAGTACAATAGTCTGCATAGAAAAAAATTAAAAATATACGTAGTTATATTTTACACCAGATGCGTGCAGCATTGAGCCGTCCGAATACAAAACTGGGTACAACAGATAATCCCAACATGCCAAACGTTTCAAAATTAATTATAGTATACTGAAATCATTATCTAGATAATGATTCATAACCGTTATGGACGAGCAAGCAAAAGGACCAGAACAAACATCCGCAACACCAACGCAAGGTACACCCCTTGATCCAAAGCAAAAGAATGTATTGTTTGGTGTCATGTCGTATTTAAGTATTCTTGTCGTCGTCGCTTATATGATGGGAAAAGATGATCCTTTTGTACTTTTTCACGTACGCCAAGGAGCAGTACTATTTGTGATTGAAATCGCCGCAATGGTTCTTGGATCAATGGCATACTACGGCCTCGGTTACATGGTTATTTCACTCGTCAACATTGCCACACTTGTATTCTCAATCATCGGAATTGTGAACGTAGTCCAAAACAAGCAGCAAGAGCTCCCCTTCATCGGCGCTTTCGCAAAGCACATTCCTCTGTAGTTAATTCTACAAACTTAAAACCCCTTGAACCTACATTGGTTCAAGGGGTTTTGTAGTAAGGTTCCATTTGCATGCCACCATCAATCTTACTGTTCACCATATTCAAGCATTTGGGACATATGCAGTCACTTCCAAGGAAGAAGAGAAAAGATGTCAAAAAAAAGTATCTGGCACATTTTTTGGTTTACTCATATCTATCCGCATTTTAGACGCGTTATGCAACTCAGCGTTATACTTGACATATCCACGCTAATATGTTACCATTAGAAAAGAGTCAGCAACAAAGGAGAATGCCCTATGTCCACTTCGCACGGTTACGTATTTTCACTCCTAGCTCTACGTGTCGGGGGTAGGGGTCTGACGCACTCCGCAACACTAAAAACATACACACGACCGATCACGGCTGTCGAAGCTAGCTATGAAGGTATGACGTTGTGTCTCTCCCTCTATCCGGTTGACAAAGGATGGGTGAATCATTCCGTCGCTATAGCAGCGATTGATCCTCAGGCAGTTGCCGCCCAGATCGCTACTGCAGCATCCTGAAACCAAAAATACGATCGACGCGAGACCCTGCGATAACATCAAGGGGTCTCTTTCAATTTATCGAAGAAGGAGTGAAATAAGTCGATTAGACTGCAGGAATAAGGTTCAAATAGGGCGTCAGGTATCTTATCCTCATAGGAGCCGGTAAAATGTTGACTCATCATACAAAAAATGCCCTGTGGAATACAGGGCTTTAGGTCAACAGATTGAGGAAATCTCGTTCTTTACGCCTTCTATCTTCCTCCTGCTTGCGTGCATCGGCTCCGAGTGCGGCCCACGATCGAGGTTTTTTACGTCTGCGACGTTTTCGATTGGTGCCGTAGAAAGATGGGACGAACATCCATCCGATTGAGAGAAAGAACAACCAAATACCTTTGCGCATAGGGACACCCCTGAGGTTGAGTGGATCTTTGTTCACTATAACAAATAATAAATTCTTGTTTAAGGGTAACGTAAAAGTTCGCTAGCTTATGAACTTTCACAGAAAGCTTGACACAATATATTCTTAATGTTAGAATACACCGTGAGTACGTACCCCATGCCACGTGGGTTTCGTGGTGTTCTTAATATATGCGAGGCTGAAATGACGATAGACGGACAAGGGGTTAGCGGGCGTACAAGTCTTATGATGAGACCGGTGAGGCCACGCTGGCTTATCATGGGCGTTCTGTTCGTGGCGTTTCTCATGGCCTTCTTCGGATCATATTACACGGTCCGTGAGACGGAGCGGGCGGTATTGACCCAGTTCGGGCAATTTGTCGCAGTCAAAGGACCAGGGCTCCACTTCAAGATCCCATTCGTCCAAGGTGTGGTGGACTTTCCTGTAAACATTCGAGCATTTCAAGTTGATAAGGTGAATACCTATACCGTCGACAACCAAGAGCTCGACGCGCTCTTCACCGTCAACTACCGCATTCCGAACGACAGTGTGGAGAATGTGTTCAAGCGTGTTCCTGACTACGAACAGCGCCTGATATCTCTCGCAATCGATCGGTTCAAGGCGGAAGTCGGACGCGTCAATGTGAGCGAAATCGCTTCAAAGCGTGGAGAAGTGCGTGATCGCATATTCAAGGTCTTCAAGGAGAATGCGAACGCACTGTTTCAGCTGGAAATCGTCGATTTCCAAATCACGAACGTCGACTTCAACAAAACGTTTCGTGAAGCAAACAACGAAGCTTCGAAAGCAAAAGCTGGCGTAGAGCAGGCTGACAACGAACGTCGTCGTGCTGTCATCACAGCCGACCGTGCTCGAATCGATGCTGCTGGTGCTGCCAATGCAGCTGAAGAATCAGCACGCGGTGCAGCCAATGCACGCCTGCTTGCAGCCAGAGCAGAGGCTGAGGCAATCCGCATACAAGGTGAGGCGCAAGCACTTGCTATTCGTGCCCAAGCCGAAGCCTTGGCTTCAAATCTGTCTCTCATCGAACTGCGCAAGGCAGAACGTTGGGATGGCAAATTGCCTACCAGTATGCTGTCGAACGTCATGCCGTTCATGAACGTCGATCAGCAGGTACGCGGCGTCACTGCAGCCGCACGCTGAACCTCACAATAAGCAACTCTTACTCCCGCCCCTTCCACAAGGGCGGGATTTCTATTTTATTTGCTAGAATTATTTAACACCACATCCCACAAATGTGCCGCGACGTTTATGGTGCGGCCGCTCGCTACTTGGTGGTGGACATCGATAAACGGCATGGCGTTGCACTCAATCACACCTGCGTCTGGCTGCTCTTTCCATGAACGCGCCATATCTTCTATCATAAAATCGACTCCGACAATTGGGTCGCCCAAAAACGCACCGAAACGCTCAAAAAGCACAATGTTATCCGGATGCACGGTGTCAGTCACATCTTCCGTGATCGTCCCATGAAAACGGCTGTTTTTGTCACTGATGATGACCATCGCGCCGAATTTTGGAACACTCCCATGCGTGAGATTTTGCTTTTTTAATGCTTCGGCAACACGATATTCTTTATCCAAGGGTCGAAAGTGAGTACTATGGCGGAGCGGTTTAGCGTTTTCAATATCAATAAGTTCATCAACCGTGTGTACCCCATCACCGATAACATGCGGATATTCACGTCGTGCAATTGCAACCGGTTTCTTTCCGACCAAAGTAACCCGATGCACAGACCCGTGAAGATACCGCTCTATCACCGCATGTGTGCTAATCTCTCGTGCAATATCAAATGCTTTGAGTAGCTCATCTTCAGTTCGTACATCAAGTGTCGTGTGTCGTCCACGACTCCCCTGATGCGGCTTCACAATGACTGCAACACCAAGCCTCCTAAAAATCGCAAGTGCTTCCGAACGCGTGCGCGCGGCTCCCCCATCCGCATGCGGAAAATCAGCAGCTTTCATTTTTTGTTTCAAAATACCCTTATCATCCATCCACGCCAGTGATGGAGAGGCGTGTCCGTGTGGTCGTGGGATGATACGAAATAGAATACTCTCTACAGTACCTGCGATTTCTTTTTTCGCAATAAAACAGAGGTGATTCGTGCCGATAGCGTACTGCGTCAATGTTACCCCCGTCGCTACCGCACCTTCGTACAGTGCCTGCATGCGCGTATCGTGAAAAGGCTGCACACTTGCATAGGTCCGCACCATGCGCATCTTTGCCATAGTATTAAGCAAGGACTCCCACACACCCAAAGGTACACCACGACCCGCAGAAAACAACAGTGGCTCAATCGTATTAAATAGAAATCGCGTGAGGAAGAATTTCCGTAAATACATATCCGCCGTCTGGGAAATGATTTCCATACGATGCGGAATGGGTACTTCTCCACATTCAGCACAATAGCCTTGTACAAATATACTCATACGCAGCATAGTGTATCACCCTCGCTACCAGTGCCAAATGGTTCGCGTAATAGCGCATATGTGCGATAATCGAGCAATATATGAAGAAGCAGAAGCTGCCGCCGATAATACCACCAAAGAAATATGATCTCACACTGCGGCTTTTTATAGCAGCAAGTCTTCTTTTGATAGCGATTCCTGCCATAAGCGTTTTCGCATATATGGTAACGACAGCGCGAGAAATTGCGTACGAGGCAGAACGTGCCGCCGAGCTTGCGCGGAAACCGGTACCACTTGCATCGTTTCCGATTGGCGTTGATCCAAGCTCAAAGACGATTACCGAAAACCCCGTCGTTGACAGTTATTTTCAAGAACATATTGCTACAAAGTCAAAATTATTAAGTTCGCGTTCAGGATGGTTTGGGTATACGTTTGCAAAACTCGCGCAGCAAGCTTGGTATCAAAACTTAGCATCACCGACCGGCCGCGTCTTAGTCATTCAGTCCGGTGAACGCAAAGAAGAAATAGCAAATCACTTTGCAAGAACCTTAAACTGGAATGCCGCACAAAAGAGCAAATTCCTGGCACAAGTGATTGATGTAGATCTTAATATTTCAGATGGGAAGTTTGTCCCATGGACCTACGTCGTTGCACGTGATGCAGAACCAGAAGATGTGACCACACTGCTCCATGACCGTTTTGATACCCAAATAAAAGCACGGTACGGGTACGAAATAGAAAAAGTGGTACCGCTCAAGGACGCACTGACAATAGCTTCTCTTCTCGAGCGAGAAGCATATGACTTTACTGATATGCGTGACATATCCGGTATTATTTGGAATCGTCTCTTCATTGGCATGAATCTGCAAATTGATGCCACTCTGCAGTATGCAAAAGCGGCAAAAAGCGCTTCGTGGTGGCCACGGGTAGTGCCAAGTGACAAATATATCGCCTCGCCGTACAACACCTACAAAAACAAAGGACTACCGCCGGGACCCATATCAAATGCATCACTTGATGCGGTACTTGCGGCCCTTAATCCGCGCAAGACTGACTGCATGTTCTATTTCCATGATCCTGAAGGTGGTTTTCACTGCTCGGTGACGTACGCTGATCATGTGAAGGGACTTAAAGAAGTCTACGGGCGCGGAAAGTAGCGTAGCAAAATATATTGAAAGCCACTACAATAGGATCATATTGAATTTCATCATGAGACTTAATCCTAAGAAGCGATATCTTCAAGTGGCATTGAATAACACACTTGAAGATGCGTATGCGGTCATTATGAGCCTGCCAAAAAGTGATAGGATCATCGTTGAAGCAGGTACACCACTCATCAAGCGCTACGGCGAATACGGCATTCGACAAATCCGAGACTGGTATGAGGCACATCTCACCGGTCTACCGACGATACCGGCAGCGCCGAATTCTTTTTTTTCAGAGTTACTGACTCGATCGTTGACTGCAAACAGTGAGACTGGCCAAAAAATAAGCACACCCATCTACCCCTATGTTGTCGCCGATTTAAAGACTATGGACAGAGGTGAGACAGAAGTAGAGATTGCCTGGAGAGGTGGCGCTAGTGCCGCTATCGCGCTCGGCACGGCACCCATCGAGACGTTAAATTCATTTATCGCAAGCTGTGACACGTTTGGACTTGATGCCATGATCGACATGATGCACGTCGAATTTCCTCTTGCCACACTACGAGCACTCAGGAAAGCTCCTGCTGTCGTCATCATCCATCGTGGGGTAGACGAAGAAAAGTTCAACCACGAAAAAGAGATACCCCTCCATGAGATCCGTCGCATCAAAGGCAACTACAACAATGTCATGATCTCGATTGCAGGAGGTGACACTCCTCGCGAAGTACAACGCTCTATTTTCAATGACGCCGATATCGTTGTAGTGTGGAAATCCGTTTTTCAAAAGACAGAAGAGACTGCCGCTCTCATAGAAAAATTCCTAAAAGAAGTTAAATAGCACATTAGGTACCATCTATTTCTTTTCACTCATAAACTGTGAGAGACTCTTGATCCCCTCCATAAATTCCACAGGCAACGCAAAAATAACGGTTTTGGAAGGGTCTGGATTGATTTTCTCAATCGTCTGGAGTGTGCGCATCGAAATACCTCCGGGTGTGCTCGTGAGGATACCTGCCGCTTGGGCAAGGCGCTCAGACGCTTCAAATTCTCCTTGCGCACGGATAACGATCGCACGACGTTCACGCTCTGACTCTGCCTGTTTTGCCATGACTCGTTTCATATCCGCAGGAAGCTCAATGTCTTGGATTTTGATGTCAGTAACTGAAATACCCCATGATTCAGTCGCCTGAACGACTATCTTTTGGATTTCTTCTGAAATCTGCTCACGTTCAGAGAGGAGCGGATCAAGCTCAATGCCTCCAATCACATCACGAAGCGCTGCTTGTGCGTATTGTGAGACCGCTAGAGTATAGTCTTTGATATTAAGAATCGCTTTCTCTGCAGATTGTACTTGAAAATACACGACCGCATTGATCCCAACCGGCACATTGTCTTTGGTAATAACTTCCTGCTGTGGTATGTCAGTAGTCGTGATGCGCAAGTCCACCTTTGTCATGTGCTGGATACCAATGAATATCCACGTGAGTCCTGGCTCACGTATGCCTGAATATTTTCCAAGGGTGAGGACGACTCCACGTTCAAATTGGTCAACGATACGTAACCCAACGAGAATAATAAATACAATAACCCCAAGGACAAGCCAGATGATTGTTGACATGATGATACTAGTATACAACCATTTTTGTGCAAAACCCACGCTTTCCACAAAATGCTATCCCTTGCAAAAAAACAGAGATATGATACACAATAGATATATGTCCATACGCCAAAACACCGTCGTCATTCTCCTTACAAGCCCGAGAGGTGGGTTGTGTTTTGGATAGTTTCTAGCAAAAAAATCCAGACCAGAGCCCGCCTCCGCGGGCTCTTTTCGTTCTTAAATCGAGAAGGAGGAAAAAGTGAGTCAGTATTATTTCAAGAAGACGGAGGGTGCATATTGGGCAATAAGTCGCAACATACAAGGACGGTGGGTGCATCTCATTCAAGAGTGCAAACTCAAGGATGAAAAAGATGCGCTCATTGTACTGCATGCACTACAGATTGATCCCACAGAAAATGCTCTGAATGAGTACTTTCCAAGGAATGCATTTGGCGAACGGTGCCCCACCTTCGAGCTACTTTTACTGACCAACGTTCTTGACCCCACACACCCCTTTCAGCCTAATTCAAAGCTGACCGTGGGTGTGTGAGTGTATCCGGCAGTTACTAGTAGTAATTGCCGGATTTTTTATTTAATTGTGTCTTAGCCCTAAAGGAATTTAGCATCAGCTCAAAATCAAGAGTTATTCCTTTGACATCTATGTACTGTATTAATTTTGTGGAAATTTGGACATATCCATATACGTTGGCTCCCAAATATATCCATCCAAATCTTCTACCTCGACTCCATACATAAAATCATACTGATCATTGTATTTGTTTCGATACACTTTTGCTCCTGCGGCTCTTGCTTTTGTAGCAAAGTCATCTACTGCAGCTTTACTCTCAAAAGAAATCGCAAAGATAGCTGCGACGGTTTTTTTACTATCAGCAATGTGCTTTCCATCCGTAAAATTTCTCGCAAAATCTTCCGTCAAAAGCATGACCATAATATTCTCCGACCAAGATAGACCAGAGGCATCATAGTTGGAAAATTGCGGATTTTTAATAAAACCCAAAGATTCATAAAACTTTGTGGACTTTTCTAGATCTTTTACAATCAAATTAATATATATTTGTTTATTATTCTGCATACTTCTATGATACTTTTAATTTTCAACGGTTCCTATCTTGATTTCTCCGTCTCGCTTGTAGGTGGCAATTATCACTCCTCTCGGCATATCGCTGAGTGGCATATCTCCTATGTTAGCAAATACTCACTAGATTGCTTATGGAGTGGACGCATTACTAAATGCTCACGACCCGAGAAACAGTGGCTATCCACTGTTTCTCCGCGGTCGCAAGGCGACAACGCTGCGGCTTCCACAAAAGCAAAAGACCTGCCGCAGGGCAGATCTTCGTGTGGTCAGGAGTCACTAAGAATTTTCTTCCAAGTATTCAGAAAATACTAAGTGCTCACGACCCTGCCTCGACATCGCAAGCGATATGTCTGCGGCTTCCACAAAAGCAAAAGACCTGCCGCAGGGCAGATCTTTTGTCTTTTGTGGACCCGACAGGAATTGAACATTACATGTTCGGTAGAGGTTGTCGCTATTTTTTAAAATAGCTGGCAACCTTTTCAATTCCGTTGTCACCCAACCAGACACATAAAAACCGGCACATGGCCGGTATTTCTTTTGTGATCACAAATATTTTTCCTGACGGAAAAATTTCGCGATCCCAGCTCGGTATTTTTGCCTTTGCTTCGCAAAACAAAACTATACCTGCGCTTTCCACAAAAGCAAAAGACCTGCCGAAGGGCAGATCTTTTGTCTTTTGTGGACCCGACAGGAATTGAACCTGCGACCTCCTGAGTGCAAAACAGGCGCTCTAGCCAACTGAGCTACGGGCCCGAAAGCGAGAATACGTGGAAAAATCTATTTTTCTACACTATTCATGGCCCGGGATATTGACGTTTGGGCTTGACTATAATACGTATTTCAAGCCCTAAAGTCAACGCGTCCACTCTAATTCTGACTAAATCCCATTAAACTGTGGCAGTCCTGTCGCTGGGTTTGTAGGGACATAGATCGTACCTTGGCGATCCTTGAGTTGGTTTATGTACTGATAGTACAGAAACTCCTTTGAGAGACTTTCTGAGATGATCCGCTGGTACGCACGTTGACCTTCAGCCTCAATCCTCTTTCGCTCTGCTTCCTTTACCTCCTTTTCCAAGACAAAGTCATATTTTTGAGACTCTTGCTCAGTACGAAGTTTTTCCTGAATAGCAAGGACAAGATCTGGCGGCAAGGTCACATTGCGGAGCAAGACATCTTCAAGCAAGATACCGCGTGCCTCGAGTTTCTTATGGAGGCTGTCCGTGATTGTCGTGACGATCTCCTGGCGTTTTTCTGAGTAAATATCTTTTGCGCTGTAGTGCGCGATGGTGTCGCGGATGATACTGCGGATCTCGGGGCGAATAATCAGTTCTTCATAGCCGACTCCTACATTCTTATAGATCTCAGTTATGCGCTCTGGTTGAACACGATACAGTGTGGAAATATCTAAATCGATAGAGAGACCTTCTGCCGTCAACACACGGATGGGGTCATCGACATCATTTTGGCTCGCATTGTCTGCTGCTATACCCATATAGTACTGACGTGTACGTGCGTCAAACGTGATGACATGCGCAAGTGGGTTAATGATGTGAATACCAGAGTAAAGTGGTTCTGGTGCTACTTTTCCCCAAAAGACTTGTACACCAATCTCCCCCGCCCCAATGACCACAACCATACGCATAACAAAAATGACCACCACTAATATCCCCAATCCGTACAGTACTGTTTTTCGTGTTCCACTTTTAATTGATTCCATGGTGGTTGTTGTGTCCATATCTGCGGAAGAATTATTTTTAAAATTTTTTAATTTTGGAATTAGCCCTAAAAGTCCAAGCGTCATCAGGATTAATATGAAGAGATCAATGTCATACATGATCCAGAGTATGAGGGCAATGGCCAGCGCCCCAATGGTATACAATTGTTGCGCTTTTTTGTTCATGCGGTACGGCTCTTCGTATGCTGCAAGCGATCAATACGCTCTGCAAGCTCAAAGTCTTTTTTAGTGAGCCCATCGACATCATGCGTCGACAGAGTTATTTTTACCATACCGTATGATAGTTCTACCGTAGGGTGATGATCCATAACTTCAGCATGCACCGTAATCTTTGCAACGAGCGCAAGCCCTGCAACAAAATTCGAAGTCTTAAACGAACGCGCAAGTGACGTACACTTTGTATTCGTCTTCCATTCCGGCACATCTTTGAGCCGCTTCTCAACCTCCTTTTGACTATACGCCCTTTTTTTCATGTATATGGTTTATCATAGCAGAGTCTACACCTTATGAGCGGTGTGCAAGTGTCAACAAATGCTCTATAAACTGCTCATAGTTACAGCCAACAGCATCCAGAGCCTTTGGCAACAGTGAAGTACTGGTAAGTCCCGGCAACGTGTTGACTTCAAGAAAATAGATACCCTCCGGCGACACAATGAAGTCAGAGCGTGAGTAATGCGAGAGCCCTAATTCCTGGTGCACCAAGAGCGCAAGACGTTCTATTTCTTGTTTCTCTTCATACGTGAAGCGGCCAGGGCAAATCTCTTCGGTCTCGCCGCTATACTTTGAGACATAGTCAAACACGGCAGATGGTCGCACAATCTCAATCGGTGGCAGTGCATAGTGCTTTTTGTCCCGAAAATTCTCGACGACCCCACACGTCGCTTCTTTGCCAGCAATATACTCTTCGACAATGACTTGGTCGTAGACTTGCAGTGATGTCTGTAGTGCGCGTTCGAGCATGAGGGGACTTTCGGCAAACATGACACCCACCGAAGAACCACTCGCAATAGGCTTAATAATGTATCGAGGTCCAAAAAGCGCGACGATCGAAGCTGCAGCTCCTGCTATATTTGCGAGTGCACTTTTACCCACGACCATATGTCGCGCCATCTTTATGTCTTTAGCGCGGAGATGATCCTTGGTAATCGCTTTATTCATAGCAATCGCCGATGGGTACGAACGACTACCGGTATAGCGAACACCAGTACTATCCATAAGTCGCTGCACCGAACCATCTTCACCATATGCGCCGTGCAGCGCCACAAAAACAATATCGGTTTGATGAAAAATATCGCGCGGATCACGTACCGCACCACGCAAGAGCCAATCACCTTTTTTAGTTATCACGATATCGAGAACATCGTACTGATCTTTATTGATGGCACGCATAACGCTCTCTCCTGTCTTCAGAGAAACTTCGTACTCCTCACTTGGTCCACCGCGCAACACTGCTACTTTAGTTCTTTGCATAGTAGCTAAATGGTATCACATTAGTCCTTTGGTTGTTTTCTAAAAGCTGCATTAGTAGCAAGGACTGACTTCAATAGTTGTGCATCATATCCTTTTTGTTCTGCTGCCTTCACTAGTCCGGCAGTATCTTTTGGTATACATTTTCCACCAAAGCCACGACTCTCACCGTATACGAGCGTGTGGGCGGGCGTTGACCGCCCATCGAGCAACCATAGTTCACGCAAGATTCTATAATCGACACCAAATGTTTTTGCTATGTCAAAGAGTTCATTACAAAACGTGACCTTTGTCGCAATCCACGTATTCGCTGTGTACTTTACAAGCTCCGCGGTCGTGCTATCTGTCTGGATATACTTTGCATACGGGCCTGAGACACGCTCAAAGAAAGGAATGACCTTTTCACGAGCACGGGCTGAACCTCCAAATATAAAATAGGTGTGCTGCTTCATATCGGTAGGGTGCGGTACATCTTCCCAGTACGGCATTGGGTATCCTCCTTCTCCAATATATTCCGGTGAAAAAACCAGACAATCTTCAAGATCAAATTTTTGAGCAAGGAGTGCCGTAGTACCGGGCGGTACAGTGCTTTTTATAACGATGCTCTCAGTCTTGAGCCATGCGAATGTTTCCTCAATAAGGCTCAAGTCTACAGAACCATCCTCGCGCATATTGGTGGGTACACACACGACTGCCAGTTGGGCTTTCTGCACAGCCTCGCAATCACTCTGACCTTTGGCTGGATCGTAGATTACAATAGTAAATTTTTCTTTGAAGTATGCTTCGATCGCTTGACCTACATATCCGTGCCCAATGATTGCTATCGTACGTTTTTCCATACTCTATAGAACTTAGAAGTCAGTAAAAATGTCTCACTGAGGCTTTATGCGATCACGGAGGTTGCGGTGATACCCTACAGAAAAGCGATGCGCTTCAGCATTGGCAAGTAAGATATCGCGTTCATAGAGCGCTACCAGAGAGTCTGGTCCAAGTATCTTCTTTGGTCGATGGTATTCATCCTTTACCACAGCTACAACCGGAATATGTACTTCGTGTGATCGAAGTACTGTCTCTGCCCTGCGCTTTTGAATCAAACCACCATCGACCACGATACATGCAGGCAATGGCCACTCATCGTGCGCCAATCTCCGTTCCAATATTTCAGCCAAAGCGGCAGGATCATTTGAACTATCTACCGTCTTTAACTTAAATTTGCGATACGAATCCTTCTGCATCTCACCTCGCTCAACAACCGTCATGACTCCCACCATAGCCTTTCCACTAATATGCGCAACATCATATGCCTCAAAACGCACCGAACGATCGTCTCTGTGCGAGAGATCCCGCGCTTTAATCAGCGCGACATCTTGGATGTGTGTTAGGGCAAATATTTTCATTTTGACTATATTCGCTTCCTCGAATCGTTCTGCTTTTGCGAGCTGCTTCATCTCTCGCTCAAGTTCAGTCAGCAATTTTTTCTTTTTTCCTTGAAATAGTAACTCAATCTGTGAAATCGTTTTCTGATATGTTGCTTTATCTTCATCCTTTGGATATATACCAATTTGACGATTGAAATCTATCTTTCCTTTCTCCATCTTGGAATGAGATGTACCAACTGGCTTTTCGGTGTCATAGAATTTGAAAATCTTGCGAACAATCTTCAGAGCTTCGCGAAGTAAACCTCCGCTTGTAAAAGGACCGAAAACTGAACGTATCTGTTCTGCAGTATACTTTTGCGCAATATCCTTTCCACGTACCACAAGCACACGCGGATACTCCTCATTGGTGATCAATAGATGGTTAAAGCTTTTATCATCCTTTGCGCGAGAATTGTGTTTTGGTTTGTGCGTCCGTATAAGATTTGCTTCAAGGATAAGGGCCTCGAGCACCGAGTCGGTAACGGTCCACTCAATCGTTTTTGCTGCATCGAGTAAGTCTCTGATGAGTGGGCTTCGCTTCTCTTCAATATCGGACGCAAAATAACTACGCACACGAGACGAAAGTGTGGTCGCTTTGCCGATATAGAGGATCTCCTTACGAGGCCCCAGAAAAAAATACACCCCAGGACTATCGGGAATCTGTTTTTTATCGAGATAGGATTTGTCCATACAGGTCTATAGAAACATACTTCTATTTTTTATACAAAAAGGGTCGTTGCGAGTGATCTCACAACGACTTATCCATAGAGCAAAAAGCTACGTGAGGCGCACACCGAATCTAGAAACGACAAGTTCAAGTTCGACAAGAGACTTTGTCCCAAAGTTTGGCATACGCAGAAGCTGTCCCCTGATGGAGCCATAAGGCAAGGAAATCAGATCCAGAATAGTCCAAACCCGTTCAGATTTGAATACATTTCTGGATCTCGTACCAACAGGCAATGTCTCTACGTTAATCTGTTCAAGTTCATCATCAGTAAGAGGAACCAACCCAGCATTATCTCTATACCGCTTGAGGAGTTCACGCATCCTAATGCGGTCTACCCAGATTTTTGTGTCAACTTGAGACAGATGAGAAAAAGCACCCTCACTGCTGAAATACTGAAACAGTTCACTGGCTGGATCCGTATTGACAAGCTTGAACAAAACTTCTTTAACAGCGTCCCCCACTCTACTACCCGTGATGGGTGGACTCAGCTTAAGGCCCACCGCACAGTACGAATGTGGATCGCACCCGAGTCCGTATTTCAATCGAAGTAGTTGCGAATCTCTCAAGGGGAGTTGATCCAGTGCGGACTCAATACAGCTGAATACAGTCCTTTGAGTCCGTGGTGACTCAAAAATTCTACGCAACTTCTCTTGAGTCCGTTCAGGATCCTCTGAGTCACTAAGATCGCTGAAGATTGTTGTGGTAAGCTCAAAATGTCTTTCACACATTGTTTGCCTCCTGGCTTGGTTCACTTGTTCCGAATGAGACCATACATTAATACATGAAGCATGTCAACATGCACGCGTATACCTCCAACACCTTATCATCACCACACACATTCGCTATGGTGTATAATGATCTTCTAGAATGCTCCTAAAAGGAGGTCAGGATGGACACGGGACTAAGCACGCCTGTTATAACTCCACTCGAAGTGATTCTCTCTTTGATCCCTCGGTGCTTCCCTCCGCATGGTGGGTCGGAAGCCTACTGCTCACCGTTTTGGAAGCGTGTGTTTTTTGAAACGTATGGAAGATACCCCGCGTCTCATTCGGATCCATTATGGGATGATCTACTCCATGAGCGACGCGGTCTCACCTTGCTACACGACGTAGAGAGAAAAAGATACGATACTTGGGGACGGTAACACCGTTCCTTTTTCTATCCACGTAAGACCTTTTTTAGGTAGTGTCCGGTATGAGAACCTTTCGTCTTCGCGACTTCTTCAGGTGTGCCTTTAGCCACGAGCTGTCCCCCACCCACCCCGCCTTCTGGTCCAATGTCGAGGACGTGATCCGCACACTTGATGAGGTCCAAGTTGTGCTCGATGACGAGTACGGTATTTCCTTTATCAACAAGTGCTTGCAAAATATCAATCAATTTTTGTACGTCAGCATAATGAAGACCGATCGTTGGTTCATCGAGAAGGTAGATTGTTTTCTGTGTATGTGGTCGATACAGCTCCGATGCTATTTTGACACGTTGCGCCTCACCACCAGAGAGTGTCGTTGCACTTTGACCAAGCTGCAAATATCCTAGCCCTACCTCCTGCAATGATTGCAGGCGCTCTTGAATAGCTGGAATATCCGCAAAAAAATTGGCCGCTTCCTCGATCGTCATATGCAAGACTTCGTTGATATTTTTGCCTTTGTATTTCACCTCAAGAGTTTCTTTGGTAAATCGCTTGCCCTCGCAGACATCACACTCAACATATACCGTTGGAAGAAAATGCATCTCGACCGCTATCATCCCATTCCCTTGGCATGCTTCACAGCGTCCGCCCTTCACATTAAAAGAAAAGCGTCCGGCTTTCCACCCGCGCGCTTTTGCTTCAATAGACGTCGCAAACATGTCACGAATATGGGTGAAGGTACCCGTATACGTTGCCGGGTTTGATCGAGGTGTGCGACCAATAGGACTTTGATCAATGAGCACCGTGCGCCCGAGATACTCGGAACCAGTAAAGCTGGATGCATTGTAGGTGTGCGGTGTACGATGCTTTTTCTCAAGGCGCGATTGAAGGTTTTTGTACAAAATCTCGTACATAAAGGTCGACTTCCCCGAACCTGATACTCCCGTAAGTGCGATCAAGCGTCCAAGCGGAATATCAACGTGCATGTTTTTGATATTGAATGCGCTACCGCCACGGATTTTAATCGAACCTTTTTCACTCGAGCGGCGCTCATCGGGTATTTCGATACGCTTTTCATTGCGCAAGTACGAAAGAGTCAAGGAACCTGAAGTATTTTTCTTCGCAGACAGAAGATCTTTGAGATATCCAGACACCACCACTTCTCCTCCATGGATACCAGCTCCCGGCCCGATATCAACCAAATAGTCCGAGGCAAAGATTGTATCTTCGTCGTGTTCAACAACCAGAATAGTATTCCCCAGATCACGGAGATGCGTCAGCGTTTTAATCAGGCGGTCATTGTCACGTTGATGAAGTCCAATCGTTGGTTCATCAAGCACATAGAGTGCTCCCACTAGCCCGCTACCGAGCTGGGAGGCGAGACGGATGCGCTGCGCTTCTCCACCCGAAAGAGTGTTGGCACGACGATTGAGCGTGAGGTACTCAATACCTACGTTGAGCATAAAATCGAGGCGGTCGATAATCTCGCGAAGTGCAGGCCACGCAATATCGTGCTGCTGTTTGGTGAGAGAGAGTCCATCAATAAAATCATACGCCTCACGGATAGTCATATTCGTGAAATCGACAATATTTTTACCAAGACCTTTGTCACTCTTACTCTTGAGGTACACGCGCAGGGCTTCTTTACGCAACCGTGCACCATGGCAAACCGGACATTCGTCATTATTAAAAATTCCCACCATACCAAGACCGTTGCATTCAGGACAGGCACCATACGGAGAGTTGAACGAAAAGAGTCGAGGTTCAACTTCAGGAAAAGAAGTTCCATCTGCTGGGCAAATAAATTTTGCCGAAAGCGTACGCTCTTCCCCGTACGGATTTTCAATTTTTACTAAGCCACCAGATTCAGCAAGCGCTCGCTCGACGGCCTCACTCAGTCTCTCATGTGCATCTTTTTTATTGTGCTCAAATTCGCTCACAAAAATAGAATCAACAAGCACATCAATACTGTGACGTTTTGTTTTTTGAAGTACTATACGCTCGCGAAGTTTCTTGATCTCGCCGTCTATCTTCACTTCTTCATACCCCCTGCCCAATAGATCATACAAAAGCTGGTAGTATTCCCCTTTTCTACCCACCACAACCGGCGAATACACGCGGATCTGCGCCTTGGATATGGGCACACCCATCACTTCCGCATCTTTAGTACCCAGATCGCGTGACTCAATAGAAGAAAGAATAATAGAAAGTATCTCATCTTGAGACAATTTTTGGATCGGCATATCAACATCGATACAGTACGGCTGACCGACTCTCGCGTACAGGATACGAAGATAGTCGTAGATTTCAGTGATCGTAGCTACCGTGGATCGTGGATTATTTGACCTACTCTTTTGGTCGATCGATATCGCTGGAGAAAGTCCCAATATCTCATCGACATCAGGCTTCTGCATTTGTCGCAAAAATTGTCGCGCATAGGCAGAGAGAGACTCCACATAGCGTCGCTGACCTTCTGCAAAAATGGTATCAAAAGCGAGCGAGGATTTGCCCGATCCAGAGAGACCGGTAAAAACCACCATGGCATTCCGTGGCATTTCAAGCGAGATGTTCTTGAGATTATGTGTCCGAGCGCCTCGGATGATGATCTTATCGTGATGAATGGGTTTTTTGGCTGACATAAGAAAGGACTGACACGAACCTCATAGTATACGAGTTATACGATTACTCGCAAATCAGCTGGATAGCGTGGCGACGAGCGATGTCACGGGGACAGACTCACTCTCCTGTTGTTTACGCGAGATAAAGACACTGATCATAAGTAAGAGTAACCCACAAATAATCACCAGAAGCGCACTGACGAGTAAAAATGTATTCGCAGATAGTACCATCGGTACATACACAGAAAATAGTTCCGATGCTTTTGTTGTCCGACCTGCAAATGAATACCCTGCGGCGGTTCGCGTGACACTCTGCGGTGCACTAACCGCAATCAAATCCCCATGATTGTCTGAAAATGTGGCATAAATAGTATGGCTACCATATTGCAACGGTAGATCTTTATCAACACTCCAGACACCATCACTATTGGTGCGCGCAGAGACCACGAGTTGATCACTGTAGATATGCAGTGTCACAAAACTATGTGGTAGCCCAGTACCAGAAATCTTGAGCGTAGATGATGTTGTCGCGACCTCACCTGCTGTTTCAGGTATCGTAATCGAAACAAGAGCATCGCGCGCCCCCGCAAAAGTTCTTGGATCACTAAATTTTAGTGTCGATTCACTCTCTGCATTGTTTGGATTATAGCCAAGAGCTATTTCAGACCCATCGATAAAACCATCGAGATCACTGTCGGCAATATAGGGATCCGTGCCATAATTAGTGACTTCGTCATATCCCGTAAGACCATCACGATCAGTATCACTCAAGACCACGGGCCCGACACGTTCACGGACCAACGTCTCTCGAGCAATAACACGTGCTGTTAATGCCGTCGTCGTATCACGCACCGCGTTACGGAGTCCCTCGAGATCGGTTGATGTAGCATTTGCAAATGCCGGATTCTCAAGCGTAGTAAAGACCAGTGTATCAATATCCTCCTTTGTGCGATCCATACCCCTCTTATTATCCGCACGAACAAATGCCGCCAATCGTACCAGCAACGTATCAAATAGTTTTTCAAACGCTTCTGCTTGCCCAATGTCGATAGACGACGAAGACGTTGTCGCCTCAACAAAAATCGCCGACGTATCTTCATACATCATCGAAAGTTCTTGTAGTGGATTCATTTCCTCGGTCGATGTTCCAACCTCCTCTGCAACTACGACTGGTTGTGTCGTATCCAAAAAAGGTCTGAGTGCGGTACGGAGACTTGGTGCAGGATTTTCTTTTTGCAATTCAGCATCGACGACTGCAATCTGCTCTTTTATACCTGCGATTTGTTCTGATGCAAGCGCAGCGGTTACATCTGTTGGAGTACTGTCGTAGCGATTGCGTACCACCACCTCCTTCGTCGCTCCGTCGTACGTACCATACACGTTGGTAATGCGTGCGCGTAAAGTATAGGCACCATTCGGAACATCAAATGAAGACCAATCTATGGACCAGAGCGTATCTGCCGTGCGCTCTGCTGTTCCTAAAAACAATGGCGTCAAACTCGAGGTGGGTATCAGGTATAGATCCACACGTTGTGCATCGAGTACGCTCACCGTGCTTTGTACAATCCCCTCTACCACACCTTGGACCGACTCTATGTGTAGTGTAACTGGATGTGTGAGTTCGCTTGCCTCAGGCGCAAGTGCTGTTGTGTACGAGAGCTCCGTGTTTAGATCACTCGTAGTCGGTGTAGTCAGACGCTCCATGTCATGCTCAAGCACTAAGGCGGTAGCGCTACGCCCCACCACGGTCATTGTCTCGGTATATAATGAGTCTACATATATACCACCAAGGCCATGGATAGCAGCGGACACGCCAATAAGTACATACAAAAGTCCTGTATACCAAGCAACGCGTACTGACCAAAATGTTCCTGGCGAAGCCAAAAAAGGTCGTCCTTCTGCACGCACGGTGACCACGCGTTCTGGTACCACCTGCTCAATGGGTGTTGTTTCGAGTGGGGGCAAAACTGCAAGCTGCTCTTCTTTTTTTTTCGTAACGGTTTTTTTCTTTCTTTCTTCCACTTTTTTTTCCACTACAGACTCAACACTTGTCACTTCTTCATGTTCTGCCAATGGTTTTATGCGTCCATCCACAATACCAACGCTAAAGGTTGGGGCTTCTGCAATTGGGCGTGCCCTCCGCTTTTTTTTACCAACAGCCGCTTTGGTAGCATCAGCAATAGGTATTCGCATAAGTGCGCGCTTCATATCTCTTAGTATATGGCCCGTTGGCTCTTTATAAAACTAGGAACTGTAGAGAAGCTATGAGCGTTTCTTTTTCTTTGGCTTGTCTTCAAGTAGCGCAATCTCATCGCGCAGTATTGCTGCCGTTTCAAAATCAAGTATCTTGACCGCCTCCTGCATTTGCTCTTTTTTTTCTTTGATAAATGCTTTAGGATTTGCAGTATATAGTTCTGCGTCGATCGCCATCAGTGTACCCAGCGTCTTTTCATGCTCAGTGTGCATCGCTTCTGTAATATCGTGGATCGCTTTGATGATCGTTCGCGGAGTAATGCCATGTTTTTCGTTGTACGTGACTTGCAGTGCTCGACGACGATCCGTCTCACGTATCGATTTCCGCATTGACTCGGTGATCTGATCTGCATACAGCACCACCTTCCCTTTGACATTGCGAGCAGCGCGACCGATTGTCTGGATAAGTGATGTTTCAGAACGCAAAAAACCTTCTTTATCTGCATCAAAAATAGACACGAGCTCGACTTCGGGGAGATCAAGCCCTTCACGCAAAAGATTGACTCCCACCAAGCAATCAAACACACCTTTTCTAAAGTTAGTAAGTATGATGATGCGGTCGATAGTCTTAATATCACTATGAATATATTCTGCTTTTATGTTTCGCTCTTTTAAAAATTCCGAAAGATCTTCGGCCATTTTTTTGGTAAGTGTTGTTACGAGTACTCGACCACCTTCAGCGATCACACGTTCGGCATGCGCTATAAAGTCACGCACCTGACCTGGATACGTATCATGCTCAACAATAGGACGTATCTCGATCAAGGGGTCAATGAGTCCAGTAGGACGAATAATCTGCTCCACTATCTGCCCATCCTTCGGCACTGAATGCGTGTATTCGTAGGTACCTGGTGTTGCCGATGTGTAGATACGTTGCCCAAGACGCTCCTCTACCTCGTCAAAGTTGAGCGGACGATTATCAATCGCGCTCGGTAGACGAAAACCGAAATCGACCAGCGTCACCTTGCGTGATCGATCACCCGCATACATACCCGCAAGCTGCGGAATCGTGACATGTGATTCGTCGATGATAGTGAGGAAATCTGGAGTCCCATCTTCTTTGTGGGGAAAATAGGAGAGGAGTGTGTACGGAGCTTCTCCAGCGTTGCGACCATCAAAATGGCGTGAATAATTTTCAATCCCATTGCAATAGCCTACTTCACGGATAAGCGCGAGGTCGTATGTCGTACGTCGCTTTAGACGCTCCGCCTCAAGCAATTTCCCCGCATCGGCGAATTTCTTAAGCTGCACATCGAGTTCTTCTTGTATATCTTTGATAGCTCGTGCACGCTCCCCCTCCGGTGTCACAAAGTGTTTTGCAGGAAATAGGAAGAAGGTATCGACAGATTCAACCATGATAGATCTCGTGATGGCATCGATTTTGGTGATCATCGATACTCCATCCTTATCAAACGATAGCCTGTATATCGATCGCTCATTGGTCGGCATGATTTCAATATGATTTCCTACCGCCCGAAAATGTCCCGGCGTGAGGTCGGCATTTGTACGTTCAAAATACATGCCAATGAGAAAGCGGATCATCTCAGTGCGCGATGTAGCAAAACCACGCGCTATTTTTTTATGCACCTTCTCATACTCAATAGGTGACCCCAATCCATAAATGCACGAAACCGATGCAACAATAATTACGTCTTTACGTGTGAGCAGCGCTTGTGTTGAGGCGTGACGAAGGCGTTCGATTTCTTCATTGATTTGTGCTTCTTTCTCAATATAGGTATCCGAGACCGGCATATACGCTTCCGGCTGATAATAGTCGTAGTATGAGACGAAATAGTGGACGGCATTTTCTGGGAAAAAATCACGGTATTCTTGCGCAAGCTGTGCAGCGAGGGTCTTGTTGTGCGCAATCACTAGCGTTGGCTTTCCAATTGCTTCTATCACATTCGCTGCCGTAAACGTCTTTCCAGACCCCGTCACACCCAAAAGAGTCTGATGCTTCATGCCCTCATGGACACCAGCGATCAGGCTTTTAATGGCCGCGGGTTGATCCCCGGCCGGCCTGTGGTCAGTTTTGAGTACAAATTTATCCATATGCTCACAGAGTATAGCAAATATTTTATTTTATTGACTTTCTAACTCTATGGTATATGCTTGTTTTTAGCTGTTCCTTGCGAAAGTGAGGTGGCAGGCTTGTCACCTGTGAGGGTGCCAAGACTCCAGGAGTTGGTGGCGGTACATGTTCACGCAGGACGGATAAACCTGAGCCGGGAGCTGAAAGGCTCTCCTCCCTCGGGGGTGCTCCGCACCTCCCTGCGCTACGAAATGCCCCATACTCAAATATAAAGATTAGGCTGTGTGACGTCCACTGTCCTAGTCGCCCCTCCAACAGCTTACGATTTTCTGCCGATACCTTCGAGTATCGGCTATTTTTATTTTGTATCTGAGAATCCGATTGTATGCTACTGTTCTTATAGATACGGCAGAGCAGATCCCCTTCTCTACGAACGAATGAAAGGAATACATCATGAAGATTCCTGACAAGTTTTGGTATGCAGTAAAGGGTGCGGTCGCAGGGGTAATTGCTGCAACTATCGTCGGCTTCTGGTGGGGCGGCTGGGTTACTAGCGGAACAGCCAGAGACTCGGCACAGACAGCAGCGAACGCAGCAGTCGCTGACGCCTTAGGCGCCATCTGCGTTGTTCAATTCAAGAAACGACCCGATGTCGAGATTGTGTTGCAGAGCCTCAAAACAGTATCAAACTGGCAACGCCCAGCCGAGGTGGAGAAATGGCTTAAGGTTGGACTTCCGATCGCCGACAAATATAGCGGCGCGACCGCAAAGGTATGTGCCGAAAGACTGATTCCATGACCACATGACGGTGTATCGCTCAAATGCCGATTCTGCCACACTGGCAAAATCGGTATTTTTTATTTCACTCTATACCTCGCAAAAAAGTGAAATTGAGGACAGTCACTATTTTCCGATTCATTCCAGAAACCGTTTCATATAGAATTTATACTAATATGTATATCGTCGTGGTGCCTGAGGCATTGGTTTTGTATACACGCTGACCTTCGTGGTTGTATTGATAGGTGGTACTGAGAGAGCCTATGGTGGTACCTGTGAGTCTATTTGCATAGTCCCAGGTGTATGTTTTGGAGTATGGGGCTACTGAAGTTTTGGGCATAAAGGTAGTTGATACCTTATTTACATTACTATTTATCCATTTTCTTCCACTTCCATGATTTCATATCATCTGCCCACTCAATGGTGATATAATTGTTAGTCCACTCAATCTCTCGACCCCATGCTTCAATGCCTTTAGATACGTGAAGTTCTGTTTCATACCAATGATCAAAGACAATTTTTGCTGCGTCACTTGCATCAGACTCAAAATCAATATTATTTGAAGTAAAAACTTTGCACCCTCCACTGATTTGAGTATCATCTTGAATCGTAATATACCAACCAATTTCTTTTGGATGTATACTTTTTCGCAGGATGCCTATTCTGTTAAAGTAAATTTCTTGCATATTTTAATTTGTTAAAAAGACGTGATTGTTTACATACGGTTCTGCATACGGGTTAGTAGACTGACTTACATTAAACGCTTCAAAACTGACGTGTGCTCCTTGTGGATGGATAAGTGATCCCCCATCAATCTTAAATTGCCTCAGTCCATCAGCGCTTCTAAACACACCTGAATTTGGCTTACCTAGTTGTTTATAACCAGGACCGAGGAATTGTTCACCTGTTGTGAGTGCATCAGTTGATGACAATCTGTGTACTCTTCGAATGTCCCCACTTCCGCTAAGAGTCTCTCTAATAACGTCATCCCCCACATTCCCACGATTTCGCAACACGACCATCTCTGCAAAAGTGATAATTCCATCAGCAAGCATGGCATCTCGCTCTGGGTCACTGCTGTTTTGGAATTCCACCAGTTTATCTTTTGCAGCCGTAACGGAATCAATCAGTGAACCTACTGGATTCAGGAAATTGGGGAGGAAATTGGGGACAGGGACAATATTTTTCCAGGAAATTGGGGACAGGGACAATATTTTTCCACTTTTCATTGTGTAATATTTTCTATTTCTTCGGACGACCTGGACCACGAAGCGTATACCTTAATGCAAAGTCACCCACCATGGTACTCACCCACCTTTCTGAGCCATATGGTTTTCCTTTGTTCACCGAGTAACGAATATTTTCTATTATTTTAGGTTTAAGTATCTCATTCACAGACTGCAGATAGTTTGCAGGAAGGTCAGTGGGTAACTCCGCAAGCAGCCTCTTCTGTGCATCGCTTCCCTGCTCTCGTCTCCAGAGACTTGACCATTGCCAGTCTTCGGCTCTTTGAATGAGTCGAGCGCGCAATGGGTTCTGTTCAATGTAGCGGATCAGTGTTGCGCAATAGTCATTGGTCTCAACGGGAAATGATTTGTATCGATCTTGATAGAGGTGACCATAGCCAATACTTTGCGTGCGAGTGCGATACTGGCGGACATGAGTCGTGGTGAGCCAACTCATAAATTCAGCAAGGTTGGTGTCTGAACGTGGATGGAGTATAAGATGCCAATGGTTGGGCATAATACAGTATGCAAGGATACGCATATCTGTTAGTTCCCGGGCTTCGGTGAGCGGTGACTCAAAATGCTGATAGTCACTGTCTTTCTCGAATATCCTCGCTCGACCATTGGAACGATTGATGACATGGTACACCACATCTTTCACCGCAACACGTGCTTGGCGAGGCATGACAATATTATGCAATACTTTTGTTTAAAGTATTGTCCCTGTCCCCATTTCCTTTGTTTAAAGTATTGTCCCTGTCCCCATTTCTGATCCATTTCCTTGATTTAAAGGAACTTCTCAAACAAATACCCACCCTGCACGATGAGGATATAATCGATGCGAACTTAAGGATATTTTGTGAGACTACACGAGCAAGATTTGAAAGGAGTATCGACCTTAAAGCAAAAAGGAAGTTCCTTATAGATTTTGTAGAAAGCATCAGCTATGACCACGGCAAGGTGATCCTCACTGGTTCAGTACCAATAAGATTAAGGGCTAGTCACGATTCTCAATCAAATGTAGAGATGGACAAAATTACTTTTCAAATTAAAACTAAAATTAACTAGGGTTTAAGATTTCGAAAATCATTTCTTCTTGAAAAAATTTATTAAGAATACAATTAAAAGTGTCCCTCCCATTAAGACCCTAAGAGCAGTAAATATTAAAAATTCAATTGCTTGATCATCCTCACTTAAGTTAAAATTCGTACCTAAAAACCATTGAGATACGGTCAATACTAAAAGTCCTATTACGGGAAACAAATACCAAGGAATTGAAGGATCGTTATATTTTTTCCAGTAATAAATTCCAAATAAGATAAGAACTGGATAGGCAAGCAAAGATACAAGGGGTACGGACATACTTTTTAGATTATCCTGTATGGTCCTTTATTAAAAATGGATAACTACCAAATTTTCTTTTTTATCACAAAATATAAAAATAAAGACGCCCATATAATCCAAAATATAAAATTTATTTTTTCAATAAGAGATAGTGTTTCGGGTGAGAAAATAGTTGTGTTATTAACAAAATATTTAAACACATAAAATAGTAAGGCTGCACTTGTAAAATATGATGCTTCTCTATAATGCCCCCCTTTATATTTTCTGGATAGAAACAGACAAATTAAGGTCAGCGAGATCCAAAAGAAAAACATGAATATAGCCATATATTATTACCTAAAGTTTAATTTATTACTGAGCTTTTTTAGAAACATTTTACTTCCCATTTAAGGCTTTCGATGCGTTCTTTAGGTATTTTTTTGCAGCACCATAATCCTTATTAGCAATGGCTTTTTCAGCTTGCTTTATTAAACTGTATGCCGCGTCATTATTAGTGGGATGATTATTTTGGTATGGAGAAGGTTGATTATAAGTTGGAGATTTGGCAGTTGAGTTGGTTGAATTTGTAGTGTTTGATTGTTTAGTAGAATTCGAATTGCCTCCCTTTGGATAGTTTTCAAGTACCCCCTCTAAACCACCAATTCCGATAGTCGTCCAAATAATTGCTTGTTTCCACTTTGGTCCTTTGAAATTTGGTGGACCTCCCGGGTCAAGAGGATCTATCGGTGGTGGGGGTAAATTGATAGTTTGGACTGGTCCCATCCAAATCTGCTTTCCGTTTTCATATAATACAATCCCCGTCGTAACAATTGCAACTGCTGCCACTACCGGAACAACAACTTCCGGAGCAACAAGTGCGGATAACGCAGCTAGGCCTTCTAAGCCTCCTATGGCTGCAGCGCTCCTTCCACTCGGATCTTTCAATACCAAAGGACTATTTTGTGCATAACTATACGAGTTCATTGCTTGCGGATTCCTCATCACTACCTTCCCCTCGTTGGTATTAAGTCCTATGTCTAGGAACACCGGGTCTTGAGAAATAAACTGCCCATTCACTGAATTTTGATATCTCTGTTGCAGGTAATTGAGATTCGTTTCTTGGTCATAGTCCTGCCCAACGTACCTATTGCGTTGGTTTGTAGCTCCATACTTCTGGTCTATACGGGTACCTCCATATGGGTAGTATTCAAGTATTTGAGAGACTGCTCCAGTGTTTGAGGTGATAGCGACCGTACTTCCTAAGTGATCTGTGTGGGCATAGGATCTCGTGGTAGTGCTGCCTTTCTTGTCGATGGGTTAGCTTGCTAGGCTATTTGAGCAGATTTTACAAAAAATATTATTGCTAAGAAACACTCGCTTGTGTCTCTTTAAAAAAGTACCTGTCCCCATTTCCACCATTTCTCTACATTCTACCGTTTCTAGTCTAGTTTCAACGAAAAATATCAATTACCTCACCTCTCACGGGGAGAGGGCCGTACCATTTTTCCTCGCTTGAGGTATACACATGGCTGGTACCTTTTACCTCTTCTATCATGACCTGAGAAGTATTTAAAGTACTTAGTTTAATATCGCTCACATGATAATACTCTCTAAGTGTTTTAACCCATTTGAATCCAAGGGATAAGTATTTCTCTCTTCGAATCTCAACGCCAAAATCTGTTGTGGCACCTCCGTTTGTTCGATAGACGACTATATTCTGATTTTCATCAATAGTAACAGTTTGGACGGGCAGGTAACTTCCGTCATATCCATCCTTAAGGAGGCGATGAAAATCTACGAGTGAAAGAAAAATAAAAAAGAAACTCCAAATCCCAATAAAAAATAAGAGAGCATATTTAAGGGATTGGATAATGAGCGAAAGAAGCCCTGATTTTAGTATTTTTGATACACGTCCAAACAAATACCAAGTGATAAATACAAAATTTATAAAGCACTCCAAGAAAACAAAATTTAACAGGGCTGCTTGGTAAAGCACATGAGTTAGACGTATACCGAAAAGTAAAATACAAGTCAGTAGAATACTGAGAATCAAATTAACCAACAATGCTGACAAAACGTAATGATGTCGGATACGGCTTGCAATTTTATGTATAATTTTCATCTTAAATTCAATTGTTCAATTGATTGAAAGCTCTCTTTATAGCTCGAGTGGCAGCATATGTGTTCCCTTTTTTGGCTTGTTCAAGGGCATAATTGAGCGATGTATTAGCATTCTTTAGTTTTGTAGAAAGGCTGACTGTGTTTTTGCTATTTTTACTTTGATATGCATCAATACCCATCTGAATGTTTCTGGTATCTTTTTGCTCATCAAGATACATTGAAGAATTTTTAACAAACCCCTTATTATGTCGTACTGAAGCGGCCCCTGCACCCGCCTTCAATACAACGCCCGGGAAAGCTCCTGCGCTGCCCGTATAGCCATAATGACGATTCCCATAGGTTTCCTTATCGACCAGTTCCCCTTCAAAGAAATAATACTCCCTCCCTCCTTCTTTGTAGTCCCATTCACCACCATAGTTAACTTTATTATAGAACTCCACAGCATTGAGCTTGTTGTTTTCCATTTGGTTGGCATTTGTGTTGAGCATATTGATGTCATCTTGCTCATAGTAGGTATTCGGGTCATTTGTGTCTGAACCTATAATTCTTTTCCCGTTAACATCAACGTATGTCGCTTTTCCGCTTGGATCTTTATTAATAATAGGATTGTTCGTCCAGTATGAATAACTATTTAGATTCTGAGGATATTTCAAGTCCTGAGCTTCTGCATCCCCAAGAAACACCGGATCCTGTGAAAGGAACTGCCCTCTCTGTCCATCATAATACCGTGCATTGAGGTAGATAAGCGAGTTCTCTATGTCACTGTCTTGTCCTATGTATCTATTGCGTTGGTTCGTAGCGCCATACTTCTGGTCTATACGTGTTCCTCCATACGGATAGTATTCAAGTACTTGTGACACTGCTCCGGTATTGCTTGTGATAGCGACCGTTGATCCCAAGTGATCTGTGTGGGCATAGGAGCGTGTGGTGGTGCTACCCCTCTTGTCGATGGTACTAAGAAGATCACCACTGGGGGTATAGATGTGCTTGGTGGTGGTACTTGAGTCTGTCTCATAGAAGGTATACGGTGAAGCTATCGTACCTGAAGCATTGGTTTTGTATACTCGTTGACCTTCGTGGTTATAGAGGTATGAGGTACTTAAGGATCCTATGACGGTGCTACTGAGTCTGTTGGCATAGTCCCAGGTGTATGTTTTGGAGGAGATGGTCACACGTATTAAGGATATAAAAACTTATAGATTGCTACACCAATCATAGTAATACCAGCCAACAATGGATAAAGTGGTCTAACATATCTATTATATATATATCTGTCTTTCTCTGAAAATAGCCAGAGGTTTCTACTCCAATCTGATCTTAAATTGTTTTCATAGTAATTTCTTGAGATTATAGGCATAATTCCAAGAAATGTGAGTAACAATCCTGCGACGAGAAGGAGTATTTCATAATTATTAATAATTAAATCTTGTAATTTCATACTACTTAATTACCTAAAGATCTCCTTGCTTTGCCAATAAATCTTTCGGCTGATTTTAAATCACCTCGATTTAGTGCTCGCTGTGCTGAGTTTAGATAACTCGTAGCTGAATTGTAGTTAGAAGAGTTTTGTGCCGTTGGTATTGGTTGAGTAGTAGATGGTGGTGCACTAATATATGTTTTATTATCTTGTGGTTTTGGAATGTTTCCTATTGCTGGTGTAGTTTGGTGTATATTTTGACCTCCGTCTACTGAAAGATTTTTTACTTTTTTGAATAAATCATCAATTTTTTTCACTCCGTAGTTAACTGTGTCATATATCGCTCCAAATGTGTCAATCCCTGAGCCAACATCCGGCCCCAGAAGTCGTCCTGCACCTATTCCTGCTGCGTCGTGTATCACTTTGACTCCAGCTTCATTCATTTCAGAGGTTGTGAACGCTTCTGGGTATCTTAAAACATTGGTAAAGTGATACACGTCAACAGCCGTTTGTACATAACCATAAGCCATCACAATTCCAAGAACAAGTGGTACAAACGCTATCCTCCCACTCGGATCTTTATACACCACAGGATTATTCTGTGCATACGAGTAGCTGTTCATCGCTTGAGGATTCCTCATCACTGCTTTCCCGTCTTTCGTGAGTCCGACCTCATTAAACACCGGATCCTGACTCAAGAACTGCCCTCTCTGTCCATCATAATACCGTGCATTGAGGTAGATAAGCGAGTTCTCTATGTCACTGTCTTGTCCTATGTATCTATTGCGTTGGTTCGTAGCGCCATACTTCTGGTCTATACGTGTTCCTCCATACGGATAGTATTCAAGTACTTGTGACACTGCTCCGGTATTGCTTGTGATAGCGACCGTTGATCCCAAGTGATCTGTGTGGGCATAGGAGCGTGTGGTGGTGCTACCCCTCTTGTCGATGGTACTAAGAAGATCACCACTAGGGGTATAGATGTGCTTGGTGGTTGTTCCTGAGTCGGTTTCGTAGAAGGTATAGGGTGAGGCTATCGTACCTGAGGCATTGGTTTTGTATACTCGTTGACCTTCGTGGTTGTACTGGTATGTGGTGGTGAGACTGCCTATGACAGTGCTACTTAACCTATTGGCATAGTCCCAGGTATAGGTCTTGGAGTCGGTGGTGGAGGCTAGGTTGCCATTCTTGTCATATGCGTAGGTGACGCCATTGATGCTTGTGGGAGCGTGTGGGTTAGCGTATGAAGAGCCACTACTCCCTCCATATGAGTACGTACCTACGTTTGACTTATAGGTGAGGTTACCGATGGCGTTGTATGCGTATGTTTCGGAGTATGGGGTGCTACTTGCCTGAGTGGTCGAAGCACTCACGAGGCGATAGAGGGGGTCGTATGTGTATGTGGTGGTGGCGCGGGCGAGTGTGTTTCCACTTTCTACAATCTGGGTGATGTTTCCCACTGCGTCATAGGTGTATGAGCGGTATTGGATGGTGTTGCCTCCTGTTGGAGATGGGAGTGGGGTGTGGGTCACAGTCAATGTTGGATCTTGGGTTGTGCCTGCAGTATCTGCCCAGAGGATGTTGAAGTAGTTTGAGGTATTGGGACCCCCTGCGTATGGTGTATCGAGAAGATCGTGACCTTCACGCGCACAGAACTTTGAGATACCGGTGACATTGATACTGCTACGACCTGTAGCATTCATCGACCAGTCTTTGTATACGCTCACACTCATACCGGTAAGGTCTTTGCGCTCACTCGTATCATGTGCTTCAGTTGCGCCACATTGGTCGTAGTCAGCCGTGGTGATGTTTGCATCTGAAGCGGGAGTGGATGTAGAAACAATGGAGATAAAGTCGTCACCGTCATTGTCAGCATTTGAAACAGCGTTGGTATAGAGAGAAAGTGTTGCTGCTGTGACCTCGTTACCGGATGTAATCGGCGCCGTGTCAAAAAGGAAAAAGCCACGATAGATGCCATAGAGGTCAGAAGAGTCTTTGCGTGAGGCTGCAGCAAGATCGTCCCCAGTCGTTGCTGAAGCCGCAGTACCGTCGGTGGCGTCACGTGCAGTATTCCAGTCACTTGTTGCCTGGTAGTGACGTGCAAGACCGTCAACTGGCGAAGTGGCACCAGAAGCAGGATAGAAGATAGAGGTGGTGTTGCCAACTGTGGAAACTTCAACAAGAGTCCCGCGTTTTCCTACACGTTCTATACTATCTTGTATCACCGTACGTACTGCTCCCAAAGGATCTTCTCTGTACGTGTGTACTTTTGTTTCCCCGTCAAGATTTACTGAAGTGCGTACCACGAGCCCCTCTTTGTCCGGCACAAGAATGGGCGGATTAAAGATTCTAAACCGTTCGATCTCGACCGTACCTTCCGTCCCAAAACCAAGAGGTACTCCACTCTCCCATGCGCGCGCAAAGACTTGTATGCCACCATCTATCTGTGCCACATCGAGTATCTCGATATCAAGATCTCCTTTTGTATAGAGACCGCGCATATCAATCTTTGCAATCTCTTCTGATTTTATACGGGCAATCTCTTCATATGTCTTCCCTTCGATAAGTGCCATAATACCGGTGAGTATTGGTGTCGTGGAAGTTGCAAGGTCAGTCGTGGTTGCTGTGGTCGTCCCGACGAGAAGCATATCAATGGTACTCGTACTCTCAAGGAACGTGTCCTCAGGTGTGCTTGAAGCGACTTCTTCTGTAGTTGAAGAAAACGCAGTTTCTGGCGTGGAAGAGGTTGCTGCCACTGCACCGTCGTCTGTACTTGTACCTATAGGACTCTCTTCTTCGAGAGTCTCCCCCACATCTTCCGTATCAAGTGGTGGTGTTATATCTGGGACCTCTTCTTGAGTAGCAGTTTCTTCTTCGAGTATCGCCTCCTCTTCAGGTATGGCACCTATTTCTTCCTCTACCGCAAAGAGAAGTGTGCCGTCTGTACCAAGAGTGAGTGAGGTTTCTAGTTCGCGAAGCTCATCACCCCCGCCTCCGTACCCCACGGTACCTGTAGCGGTGACCGTAATAATGGTTTTAAGTCTATAGAGCTGATCTTCGTCGTAGACTTTTGTTGTCGAGACACCATTGCCGTAGAGCTCGTAGGTGATCATGCCGTGGGGACCATAGTTGAAATCGCTCACGACATCAGAGTAGGATCCCCCACTCTCTTTGTACTGCACCTTTTCGAGTTGCCCTCCCGTGTTGTACGTATAACTTGCCACCGAAGCGTCTGGGTACGTGAGCTGCGTTTGGTTGCCTTGTCTATCGTAGTCGTAATTTGCGGTGTACGTTGACGTACCGACGGTCGTGGTAGCGATATCCAGAAGTCCCGGTGGTGTGTACGCATAGGTCGTCGTTGCAGAACTTGCACGTATAGCCTGGCACAGCTTACCTTTGCCGTTAGTGCAGGTGTCGTACGTATACGAGATCTCAGTCCCCGCAAGTCCTGTGTAGTTTTCGGTGAGGATGCGGTTTACGTCATCGTACGTACGTACCACCGTTTGCCCCTTGGGATCAGTGGTCGTTCCTAGATTTCCAGATGCATCGTATGCAAAACTTGAAGTACCAAATGTGGTGTCCGCCGAAGCATGGAGATCCTGAAGTGTGAGCCTCCTCCCCAGTTTGTCGTACGTGATCGCACGGATGTTGCCCAAGGCATCGGTAATAGTTGCAAGCTTATCGGTCATGTCCCAGAGGTAGGCTGTGGCGTAGGTCGTCGAGGCATTGTATTCAGTTGTAGTTGCGAGCCTTCCGTACGCGTCATACGCAAATCCTTTCGGGTTGCCAAGCGCGTCAACGACACGTTCCGTCCAGTCGTCAAAGACAGTTGCTGTTGTACCTACGGCAGTCGTCGTGGTGGCAATACGGCCGAGAGGGTCGTACGTGTAGATGCTATACAGCTCTGCATCGGTTGTGGAACTTGTGCGACTGGAACCGTTGTTAAAATATGGGAGCGACTCACGATCCAAGAGTCCGTTGCTGTTGTAATAAAAGTCACGAACTGCAAAAGTGTTTGATGCCTCACTTTCTACACGCGACTGGATCTTGCGTCCAAAGCCGTCGAAGTAGTCGTACGATTCTGTCGATGTACTATTATTGAGATTTTGTGTTGTCGCTATACGGTTACTCCCTGCTGTGTCGATATAACTATATGTTGCTTTTGTGACAGGCGAACCTGATACAGGATCAGGAATTTGCTCCTCAATAGGTCGATCAAATGCATCGTATACAGTAACGAACACACGACTGTTTGGATCGGTTGTCGTCGCAACCTTACCACTTGAATAGTCGTAGGATTTAAGGAGTACGTGAGAGACAGGGTTGGTAGTCGTCGCCGGATAGAGGTTGTATGAGTCATAGACATAGGTCGTTGCTTTATCGCGTGGGTCTTTGCTCTGTGATACAAGCCCGTAGCTGTTGTACGTCCACTCTTCATCAATGTATGTAGACGAACCAGATACGAGGCGTTCTGCTTTCGTCATATTTCCGTCAGTCACCGTGCCGAGTGCCTGAGTGTCGTAGTAGAATCTGTTTTCACGTATCGTACTTGAAGCCCTATCGAGCAGAGTCTCTTTCTGAAGAAGTGTGACGTATGCCGCAGTATTTGAGGCATAGGTGTACTGTGTTGTGCGTTTATCGACCCCCGCGTCAGTGAAGGTAAAGCGTGACGCTGCTGTGGTGTACACAGACGCAAGTGGTGTTGAAGTACTGTAGACTGGCCCACCATAGAGGGTAAGATCATTGTCGTTTGTTGTGGTATCGAGCGAAGAGTTATTCAAGCGCCAATACGCCTGGAGGCCACTTTCGTTTCCCGCAAGCTCTGCGTCTTTCGATGCTTGGATCTGTGCTTGTGTGCGAACTCCGCTCCAGACACGTAGTTCGTCGATAAGCCCATCAAAGAAATGTGTTGCAGTATTCTGCCACGCCCCTACTCGGAAATCTGTCGTAGAATTGAGTATGCTCGTATAGAGACCTGTACAATATCCAATACTGCTACCGTTTACATAGAGTGTGCTACTTGCATTTGCTGCGTCATATGCGACAGCCACGTGATACCATGTTGCGTCACTCAAGGTAGTCGAGAGCGAGCATATCTTTGATGGGTTCGTTGTTGTGTCATCCATACGAAAGACAAGCTTTTTTGTTCCTGCATCATTTTCATAATACAGAGCATAGGATTGGTCAGCACTTGCACTCCACTTTGAGGCGATAACGCTAATACCACCAACACTCGGTTGGCTCTCGGGGCGCACCCACGCCTCAATAGTCATACTTCCCAAGATATCGAGTGTTGACTGTGCGGCATCAGTGATACCTAAGAGTTGGCTACTTCCACTCTCAAGGTCGATAGAAGCAGAAGAAGTACTCACCACCTGTGAGTTTGTTGTAGTAGGTGTCACTTCACCCCATTCGGTTTTGGTAGTGAGAAGACCGTTTGTGTCATCGTATACATACGTCACCGCCCGCGCTTTGTAGTCACTGTCTCCATCGTATGCAAGATCGATCGTCTGTGTCTCCTTCACAAATGAAGCGCTACTTCCAAGGTCACTTGTCACCCACTCACTTGTTGAGACTTTATAGGGACGATTAGCAAGGTCGGCCACTTCACTGCGGTATGGGAAACCAATTTTTGTACTGTCATCGGCGTATTCTCCAGATGTGACATTCGTCTCATTCCCTTGGTGAAAATAGATTCTCTCTTTCTGAGTTGGACCAGTTTTTGTCATGGTACTAAATCCAGCAAACTTACGATCACGAAATAGAGTGGCGTCAAACCAGTAGTCACCACCTTCATAGAGATAAGCTTGTGTCTCGGTGGTGCCGAATCCAGCATCTTTTGTCGTAGTGGCTACAGTGGTGATCGGAAATGGGAGAGAGGGATTTGTCGAGCTCCCAGCACTCCTGTACTCATGTGAGCTTTGGTAGGTAATGGCAAGTGTCCCGCCTTTCGGTTCGGTGACATTGATAAGAAGGTCACCGACTTCACGACGATTCAAATAGGTCTCTTCGGAACTTACGGGCCCTGTCGAACTTGACGTGTTGCCGTACACTTCGTCTGGTAAACGGTCGGCATTCACATCCATAAAGCGTGCCCCTGTATCTCCTGTACTTGTGACAAACTGGTAGGGTGGAAAATTACCGATACTATTGGTCCAACCAGCACCCGTATTAATATAGATATCATCATCCGGAATCGAACCCCCGAATGTGTTATTGATAGAAAGATCTACAAGTCCATCGCCATTGACGTCCTCAAATCGATATCCTATATCGGACACCGCTTCGTCTGCCCAGATGAGATAGTCTGGGAGGTCCCATAGCGTACTTGTTGCCCAACCACTTCCGGTATTGAGATACGTATTTTTTGAGTTACCAAATATTGTACTCTTGAGCCCATGCACCACGTCAGTAAGTCCATCTCCGTTCACATCGACTAGTTGTGTACCAAGGTCTTTGCCTTGGTGGACACCATCATATGCTCCAGTAAATGCACGCGGCATAACCCATGAAGTGGTCGTGCTCCAACCACTCCCGGTATTCAAAAAAACTGTTGAGAGCGTACTTGACGCATTCCACTGTGCAGAAACTAAATCGGGAAGACCGTCACCATTTATATCTGCGATGCGCACACCGTTGTCCCACACTCGCGAGCTATAGTAACGAGTGAAGTACACAGGCAGTACCCATGAAGAATCGTACGACCATCCGGCGCCATAGTTGATATAGATTTTTTGTGTGTCACTCGAGCCATTTCCATCATAACCAATGAGCACGTCAGTTAAGGCGTCTCCATTCACATCCGCAAAACGTACACCATTGTCATTCCGCGCATTGCTGTCACCCACTGCATAATATTCTGAAAATGGTACGGTGAAGTAGGTCCAGTCCCATGAACTCTGCAAGGTCCAGCCGTCAACCTTGTTGTTAAGATACACTCGTTTGATCGTAGTCCCTGTCGCATCTCTATAAAAACGAATGATGTCAGGAAAGCCGTCACCGTTTATATCCACATCGCGCGTACCCATGTCGATGCCATTTTGTGTAAATGGCTCTGGAAGCGCCCATGAAGAAGCGGTCCATGTCTGACTCATCGTGTTTTCGTATGTAAACGTAGTTGCCGGCATGGTAGTTGATGCTGTACTACCTTCGGTGCGTGCACTCTCAGTGATACCTGAAAGAAGTGTGCGCACACTGTTGTCCCCTACCCCATACGCGAGCGCATATTTTCTCACCCAACTGCCACTTACCGCAGTGTTAATTTCTGAAATACGGTACGTGGTTGTAGCGGCAAAACCGCTTTCGTACCGGGGAGAATTGCTGGTAGTCGTACTACGCACAAAAGAAATAGAAAATGGGCCATCTGTCGCCCCACTGCCTGTATACACGATTGTCGCAGGATACGCGCGATTGTCTGCCTTGTAGTACGTGTACTTTACATAGTTGTCATTCGTATCACGTACCTCGTCGAGCATCCATTTCGCAATCTGAGTTGAACTTGCAGCATTATCCTCGCGCGAAGAGGTGGTGGACCCAAAGGTGTAGACTGTACCGCTTTTATCGGTGATCTTCCAGAGGTCATTTGCAAAGACATATTTTAGAAATTCTCCTGTTTCTACTTTGGGACGATACTGCGTCGTGCTTCCTATTTGTACGAGTTCACCTCCGAGGGAGGAATAAAAAACACTCTGGGTGAATATCTGTTCGCTGCCAACCTTGTTGACCCGCTCGATAAAAGGGATGTTGATACTCCAGCCGTATCCAAAGATATCATCATCGCCTCCCCCTCTGCTATTGTATGAAAGAACTAAGCTGGGTTCTCTCCCATTTCTTCCTGGAGGCACCATAAGGGGGTAGTCGTACGTAAATGCGCCGTCCTGTTCATTGATCTTTGAGCTAAGGCGTACTTGACCACGATCACTACCTTGAGTTGCTCCACCCATCCCCATGAGAGACTCTGTTTCCGGCTCTACCTCTTCGAGCTTTTTCGTATCTTCGGATGGTTGTTCCACTTTTGGTGGAGGTTTTATCTCTGGTGTTTTTCCATCAACACTAAATTCCACGCCGTCTTCTGTCTGTGAAGTATTGGTTTCTGGTGGTGGTTCTGTACCTCTTGGTACTGTGATGACGGGCGTTGTATCAACAGGAGCACTAGTGGTTGCGGGAGCGTCGGTTGTTTGTGGCACCTCTTCTGCCGCAAAGAGTGGGGTGAGCGGTTCGAGTAACAAAAAAACCGCGAGCAGGATGCTCACGGTTTTTCTATACACTGAATTAAAACTCTGTCCGATAGATACACACCATTGTCTACTACCATTCATATGTCGAGGGTAATAGTATCAGTATATATACTATTTATATGAAGTAAAGAAAGTTGTGCCACTGCTAAGTAAAAATAAGTTTTCCGTCGATCCCCGCAGCAGAGCTGACGTGGTATTAGCGGAAAACTACCGTGGTGTTTAGCTGGATGTGTGCGCCCACCGGGCGCGCTTCCGATCCGCATGCCGCTTAGAGCGGCGCGGAATCGGGGCGGCATTCATCCCCGATGCAAGCATCGGGGCATTCTGGCGTCCACCAGTAAAAACAGTATTACTTATTTCACTCTATACCTCGCAAAAAAGGTATCTTTGAACACGGCGTACCGATCTTCTAGTATTGCATTGCGGATATTGCGCACTAAGGTGGTGATGAAATAAATGTTGTGGAGTGATCCCAAATGAGAGCCGACCATTTCATGTGATTTAAACAAATGCGCAAGGTATGCACGAGAATAATTTTTGCACACCATACAGCCGCATGTTGCATCTATGGGTCCAAAGTCTCGCTGGTACGCTGCGTTTGTGATCGCGATCTTGCCACCGCTCGTATAGAGCGTACCATTTCTCCCCAAACGTGTTGGCAACACACAATCAAACGTATCGCATCCCTGCTCTACTCCCGCAAACATATCTTCAGGCTCTCCAATACCCAAAAGATGCCGTGGTTTTTCTTCGGGCAAAATCTCATTGACGACTCGCAGTGACTCACCAAGATCTTCTTTTGAAAAGGATCCCCCGATGCCATAGCCATCAAAATCCATTTTTGAAAGTTCTGTTGCGCTTTGTTGTCGCAAATCTGTATAGCGTCCCCCTTGGACGATACCGTATAGTCCCTGCTTTTTAAGTGCATCATAGTTGCGCTTGTGCGCAAGTATTGAGCGCTTGCTCCACCGCATCGTACGCTCCAGTGCCTCTTTTTGATAGTCATACTCGGCACTTGGAGACGTACATTCATCAAAAACAAAGATAAGGTCGGCACCGAGTGCATGTTGGATTTCTATTGAACGTTCTGCCGTGAAGCGATGAAGTGACCCATCGATATGTGAGGTGAAGGTCACTCCCTCCTCATCAATTACACAAAGTTTTCCGTGCTCCATTGCGTTTTCTTGACTATACACGGTAGGTCGCTGATCGCTCTCAGTCACGACTTCAGCAGCTTGAAATTTGCTGACACCTTTGCCAAACGCGGCTCCGAGAGAAAACACTTGAAATCCGCCAGAGTCCGTCCAAAGTGGTCCTTTCCAATTCATAAAGGTATGCAGACCACCTGCTTCCTTCACGAGCTCATGACCCGGCTGCAAATAGAGATGATAGGTGTTGGCGAGTACCGATTGATTACCTATGTATTCCACAAGATCGTCAGTCTTCACCGACTTCACAGTAGCCTTGGTACCCACAACGACAAAAGCCGGTGTTTCAATATCACCATGTGGCGTGTGAATAGTGCCTACACGTCCTAGTGTATTTTTGAGTTTTTTTTGCACGCTGAACGAGACGGGTGTAGACATTACTCACTCTTGATTAGCTCAATAGCAAATAGCAACGTCGAACGAGGAGGTATGGTACCGACTTCGCGATTTCCATATGCAAGATTGTCGGGAATAACCAAAATGCGTTCTCCTCCGACCTTCATACCCAAAAGACCAGTGTCCCATCCTTTGATCACACTTCCTTCACCTACCGTAAATACGTATGGCTCATTGCGATCGTATGAACTGTCAAATTTTGTTCCATCTTGCAACTTGCCAATATAGTGCACAGTAACGCGTGACCCTTCGTGCACAACTGCGCCATCCCCTACCTTGGAATCTTGAATAATTAGCTTCGTAATCTTTCCATTTTTCGTGAAGCTTCCTGTTAAAAGTTCCTTGAGTGCACTCTGGTCGTCTGATGCATCAATCTCCACTGTTTCTACTTCGGATGGAGTGGCCATATAGGTTTGAAGCTTTGTGAACATATCAAACCGTAACACAGCAAAAATTGCTGTTGCTATGACAATGCTCACAAATATGCCCACCAACTCATCCCGCTTGAAATCCATATGTGAAGACTACAGAATAATAGAGCTTATAAAAGCATTATTGCGGCCGAGACGCAAGAACAGACATAGGTATTGTAAGGACGCCACTCTTGATTGAGGCTGTTAGTGACGAATCACTTATCACAGACAAATCTTCTAAAGCGCGCAAGCGGACTTCATCCACTGCAAGTGAAGGCACGCTATCGGTACTCTCGATGGGAAACAATGTAAATTGAATAGTATCGCCAATTCGTGCAAGGGAAATCAAAAGTCCCGTTTGTACATCTCGATTCCAGTATTGATCAAAAATAAAGTTACCCAGAGAATAAAAAATCGGAACGCCGTGATGCATCTCAATACTTTGAACTACATGAGGATGGTGTCCTATGACAGCATCAGCACCGAGCGCCACCAGTGTATGAGCCAAGTCTACTTGGTGTGGTGACGGTTTTTCTTGATACTCAACACCCCAATGTATATATGCGATCTGCATATCGGACGAAGAAGCTGTGGTGACAAATATATCGTCCAGTACGGCATGATCGGGTGCTGCCACAGTCGCATGAATCGGCACAATAGCTACCGTGAGTCCGTCGGCGTCTATATACAGCACATCGTCAATACTCATGGTCGATGGATGACCACCGACAGATAGCCCGAGATCCGAGAGAATCCTCTTTGTTTCCGCAAGACCACTTTTGCCAAAATCATATGCATGATTGTTTGCTAGTGTGATGTGCGTAAAGCCAACATCAGGTAAAATCGATGCCAAAAAAGCATCCACTGAAAATCGCATCGTCATATCGGGTGTCGCAACATGCACCTTTGCAATGGCAGCCTCAAAATTCCCCACCACGTACGGGTACTTTTCCAAAAAATCACGGATCAATGCAAATGGGTATGCGCGACCTTTTTCGTCCATATGTACCTCTACGTGTCGAGCCAACATAACATCACCGGTAAAAAGAATCGGTTTTGACTCGACAATTTTTTGCTGCGAAGAAATAAACGAAGCAACCTGTAGCGGCGCATACGGTATCGTACGCATAAAAAAAACGGCAGACAGTGTCGCACAGAGACATAGTAAAAAAGCATATTCAAAACGACGTATCATGTGGTAGGCATCATACGCAGAGAGAAGAAAAAGAACAAGTTACTTCCCCAAAAAAGGCCCAACCTCAAACACATACGCTGCAGCGGTACCAGCACCAACAGCGATGGCGAGCGATAGTATCACTATTGCGCAGGTACCCAAGAACGCATAGATATGATTTCCACGAGCAGCCTGGTGTTCCTCATTGGAGCGTACCACTGATGGATCAATCTGAACATGAATACCAAGGAGGCTCGAGACTTGTGTCGAAGAATATGAGAGCCCTAGATCATACGCAGTAGCTACATCGGCTGTAGATACGGTCGGATGTGCGTCCGCTCCCCCAAGTACCTGGTGTGCATTGTTTATTTCAGATTCGCTCCATCCAATATTTCTGAGTGACTCAGTAATAGTGTCTTTGGGTACATCCGCAGAAATACCGTTGACTCGAAAAAAAGCTAAAAGTGAATTTCTATCGTGCATGTTTTTCGGTATCACGCATATGCGTGGTATAGAGTTCCAAAAGCACAATAAAGAAACTCAAAATCACGGGTCCAATAAGAAATCCTGCTGGTCCAAATACTCCAATACCGCCCAAGACAGATACTAGGACAGCAAACGGATGCAATGCTGCACCGCGACTCATAAGGTATGGACCAAGAAAATTGTCTATGAGGCCGACAGCAAAAACCCCCCATGCTGTAAGCAAACCTGCAGTTAGGTAGGCACCATTAAAGACTGAAAACGCGACTACAACGATAAAGACAAGGCTTGTGCCCACACCAGGAATCAGCGCACCAATCGCCGCAACACTACCCCACAAGACCGCTTGGTTTATGCCAAAAATAGTAAACCCGATCGATGTTAAGACCCCCTGTATCAGCGCAACCACGAGCGTACCAAGTACGACCGAGCGAATAGCTGTGGCAAGCTTTTCAATAATATAGATATCGTGTACGTCTTGGAGCGGGCTGAGACGGATCAGCTTTTGCGCAAACTCTGCCCCGTCGCGCAAAAGATAGAATAGGGACACCAACACCATAAACAGCATAAAGATTGTTGACGCAGTCCCTGCAAAAATCGAACCCATATGAGAGGCAACCCAACCTGCACCTTGTCGTACAATATCAGCAACATCAATAGAATACCCCGGCAACAGCGTGCCAAGCATTTTTTCAAGCACTAAGATCTGGCTTGAAAAACCACTACTACCACCCACATTGACCGTCTCATAAAACGAAACTGCTTCGGTAAAAAGCATATACCCCACAATAAAAAGTGGTACAAAAATAGTCACCGCAATAATCAATACGGAAAGCAATGCTGCGCCGGTTGGACTGTTGCGGGGAACAATCTTAAGTAAGCGCGCATAGAGCGGATAGCACACAGTTGCAATGATAACAGCCAGCGCAAATGTGCTGATAAAAGGAGTGAAGATCTGCCACATGACATAACTCACGATTGCAAATAGTCCGAAAAAGAAAATATATTCAGGATATCTGTTTTTCATACTATTAGTATACTACAACAAAAGGCCAAGCGAATGCTTGGCCCTTGAACCCTTTGTGGAGTTTTAGCGATGCTCCAGCATCGTAGCGGTAGCCGTCTGCGACGCTGTCTCAACGGTTCCCATCGTAGCGACGATAGAACGGGAGAAAGCGACAAAAACATCCGCTAAAAGTACTTTGGCGATCAACAAGAAAATGATCAAGCCAATTGCGCGATTTATACGCATATAGAAATTGTTGAGAAACGGACTGTATCTGACGAGGATACAGTTGGATATTTTCCGGTTTCTCAAAAATTTCTTAACTAGTCTGTTTGTATTGTACCATATACAACGATAGTTGTCCACATGGCCAAAAAGCCACAAATATCGGCTCAAATGAGCCATTATTAGGCCGTTGAAGTCCCTCTAGACCCGATAGCGTCCCCGTACTCTCATTGCTTCATGTATTCGGGCAACGCCGATCCGGTATGCTGCTTCTCTAAAACTCGTCGAACTTTTTGCGACTTCCCCCTCTACTGCATGATACGCAGTAACCATAATGTTTTTCATCCGCTCTAGTACATCATCTTTTGTAAAATAATACCCTTGACGATTTTGCACCCATTCCAAATACGAAACGGTAACCCCACCAGCATTTGCGAGCACGTCTGGAATAACAACTACACCTCTATCTTTGAGTAGCGCGTCAGCCTCAGGAGTGACCGGATTATTTGCTAGCTCAAGGATACATGTTGCATGCACAGCACCGACGTTATCTTTATGAATTTGATTATCAAGTGCCGCAGGAATAAGTACATCAACTGCCAACGATAGTACGGCATCGGGCGCAAGTACCGACACCTCGTCACGTAGAAGTGCAGCATCATCACATACCGAACCTTTGCAATACAGTGATACAACTGAATCGCCTGCATGTTTTGCCGCAAGTACCGTGTGCGGATTTAAGCCTTTTGGAGCATATAATGTCCCCTTACTATCAGACACTGCCACAATGGTATACCCAAGATCATAGAGAAGCTCCGCCATCGTAGCTCCTGCATTGCCGAACCCTTGGATTGCAATACTAATATCTTTCGGAACCTTACCATTTGTTTTTAAAAATTCTTCCAGAATATAGACACCACCTTGTGCTGTTGCAATATCGCGCCCCGCACTTCCTCCAAGTATAATCGGTTTTCCCGTAATCATACCGGGCTCACTATGCCCCACGGTTTTTTCATACTCATCAAGCATATACGCCATGATCTCGGGATTGGTATAGACGTCGGGCGCTGGAATATCGGTATCAACACCAATATGGTCTGCAAATGTGCGGGCATATGCGCGCGCTACACGCTCGATCGTATCAGCATTTTCTGCCTTTGGGTCAAACGTAACCCCGCCTTTGGCGCCACCAAACGGGATACCAACAACAGCACATTTCACCGCCATCGCGGCAGCGAGAGCCTTCACTTCTTCAACATCAGCCTTTGGATGAAAGCGTATGCCCCCCTTGTACGGCCCGCGCGCATTGTTAAACTGCACGCGATACGCATCGAGCGTCATCTCGGTACCATCTTTTTTCGTAACGACCAATTTTTTTTCAATGCTATGTTCTGGTGTTTCAAAGATGGTGCGTTCAGCACTCGACATACCAATTGCTTCAGCAGCTCCTTGTATGTGAAGGCGAATTTGTTCAAAAGGTGTCATATATATATTGTTAGCTTATGGTGTGCGATATGGTGCAAGCAGACTACGTAACTCCTCTTCGGTTGAAACACCATGCCGCTGTACTTGTACCGTACCATCGGTACCAAAAATTACTAGTTCGGGCATCGCAAATCCACCTACCGAAGCATAGATGTCATCACTATCACTTACTACGTACGTGATGTCATTAGAAATTCCAACATGCAGTAAGTAGTCCTTTGCCAGATCGAGCGTCTCTTTCCTGTTTATAGCAATGAGTGGGATCGTATGTGGATGTTCTGCTACAATCCGTGAAAGTGCAGCTATTTCTTCTCCACATGACGGACACCAGCTTGCCCAAAAAAATATTGCAACCTCTCTTCCCGCATACTCCCGTAAGTCAAATGGTTTTCCATCGAGCGTTTGTAAGGAGCTTTGACCCACCACCTGCAATGTTTTGCTAAAATCTGATGCCGCAAGGCGCTCTTGTGTACGTGACCAATAGTGAAAAATCGCCGCAACCGAAAACATGCCAAGGGCAATACCAACGATCACGAGAGCGGTTATTTTTGAAGTAGTGTCCACAGTGAGTATTGTAATACACAAAACCGCCGCATAAAACCGCTATGCGGTTTTATGCGGCGGTTTCTATACAAGCGCCCTATCCTTTCAGGAACAATTCAAAATCCGCTGGATCTTCATCCTTCCCTGCCTCAATCAGATTGAGGGGGATCTGTTTCCCTTGATGGACAGCCTCTATTTTAATATCCTTTGATGCCTTAAATGTTGCCTTGAAACGTTGTGGAGTGATGACTTGCGCACAAAGTCCTTCAGAGTTATTGATCACATCAAACGAAATCACTGCTCGTTTACCGTCATCGAGCAACACCGTATTGGTATTAAGAAGATCACACGGCGTTGGCATCGGGAGCTCTCCCGCTACCGTATGCAGCCCAAGCGATGCTGAGTAAAAATGCTTTGCATCGATTCGAGCAAAAAGACCATTGTCTACTGGTGCCGGCACTTCAGGTGTAACGGTGACAGGCGGAGTGACCGTATCAGTGTCCGCTCTGTTGATATATGAAAAAATAAACATACCCGCAACGATAGCGACAAATAATGCAACGATGAGTAGTACTGTTTGTCTATCCATAGTGTATATATCTACAAATAATAGGCTTAGTATATCACTCTTTTATATTGTCCATACCCACCATAATTGTTATCGTTGATGTAGATATTTGATTGTCAGGGTTTTCACGAATCAGAACCTCCGTATCGCTAAATGTGGCACGTAGTGTCTCTGCAGCTTCCTTGAGACCAGGGTCGTATAATATTTCGGTCGTATCAGCTCGATCTATAACTTGGGTTACCGAGTGTACGCGATATCCAAGTGTTTCCAAGTGCTGGCCAACAGTAGCAGCTGAGCCTGGTACAGCTGTGGCATTTAGAATGTTCAGGGTAAAATCTTGTGCGTGCGTCAATGCAGCAGTGGCCTCTGTATGTGGTAGTTGGCCCTTAATTATTTCCTCTGAAGACATCACAACACTAACATCCCCTCGCTCAACAGTGACTTCGTAGGATTTATTTTTGGTCAGCACATCCACAAGGTACAAGCCACCAAGCGTCCCGAATATGAGCACTATACCAATAGTCAAAAAGAATACCTTGTAGGTTCGTATATACAATAACATTCGCGCGTATAACGTACTCTCAATCACCTCATCACTATTAATCTGTCGCCTTAGATCCAGTACTCCTTCGCGCAAAGGTGCAGCATAATCGCGCATGCTAAGCGTCCGAGGCACCTTGGTTTTTGTTGAGGATGGTCGCAACGTCACAGCATCGTTTTCTACTACCGTTGGTTTTTTCGGTACGCTAACATCTTCATACCCAGAAAGATATATAGTGCGCTGAATATACCGTCGAATCATCCACACAACAAAATAGACAAATGCTGCGATACCGCACAGTGTCAACAAAGCAGCCCGAATTGGCAACACCCAAAAATATAAGATACGGTTTACCGTGGTACGTCCATCTTGTCCATATACGAGCGTTACTTCAGCCATATACCGACCAATGTCTGCTATAGATCCCTCTCCACGCCATGAAAAATCAAATTTTCGTATACTTTGTGGCAAAACGTTTCCAAAATGTGATTTTTGATTAATCGGTATAAATCCGCGTTCTTTACCCCACATATTGTATATAGAAATACCTCCTTGGGGTTGCAAGTGCACGTTCCCCACATTTTCAAATCTGACAGAAAATTCGGCTTCAGGGCTTTCGCGCAACAAATGTGCAACCGAAAACTCTCGAATCTTTCCTTCTTCTTGCACGTCACCTGCTACACGCAAAAAGAAAAGCGACGTGACGACCTGTGATGTACGCACGACTGTCACATCTCCTTTATCCGGAGGACGGGTACCTACTAAAATCGCCGCAAAATGTCCCCCCGGAGTGGCATCGTTTGGTATCGATACGGTAATTGGGATTTCAGTACTCTGTTCCGGCGGCACGGTCAGCGTATCCAACTCTAGGGAAATCCAATCCGCAAGTGTCTTACCCACCATATCCCCCTCCGTCACACGAGGAGCGAAATCACCCTGTCCATCTTCTCCTTTTGGCTTAAAATCAAATACGGTCGCATACACCGTGAGTGGATATCGATTAGTATTGATCACCTTTACCGAACTCTTGAAGGTTTCGCCGGGCGTGACATTGAGCTGGAATAGTGGAGGCGTGATACTGATGGACAACGACTCTTGTGCATGAACGGGAACAGAGAAAAACAGCATCCCAATAAAGCTTGCTGCACCTATGATATGGATAGATAAAAAGCGCATTATTTTGGTCGCATGATTACATCTCGTTCGTGCGCTACAGAGGCTGACTCGCGCACCCGTACTGGCAATTCGTGCGCTCCATCATCATCTTCGTCTTGGCTATATCTCCGGTGTATCCACAATGCACATGCGATAGCAAGGACGGCGAATATCACAAAAATGATGCCGATTTTTTTCCAAGGAAATACATAAAAATATACGGTGTCATATACAGCCGCCTGCTCACTGCCATATCTTAGTGTAAGAAATGCTTTGTATTTCCCCAATAGACCCTCAATAGGTACACCTCCCGAAAATGTTACCGTATCTCCCGGTCGAACGGATTTTGCATCTGCATTAACCGGTACGGTTGCCACTTCTTCTCCACGTTGATTGTAGATGATGATATCTCCGCTCGGAATGAGTTCTGTATCACCCGTATTATCAACGCGATACTGCACGTCGCCATCATGAAATGCTGTTACAAACTTTTTTATACTGAAACGGGCAAGATTTACAAAATCATTGGATTTCTTTTCTATGGTGACATTTATGAGCACGCTGGGTACATCCCCCTGCTTGACACGTTGCATGGCATCATCGATCGTGGTGCCCGGAGCAAAGGCAATCATGGCATGGTATTCACCGGGTTCGGCAGACGGATTCACTCGTATAACGAGCGGTAGTTCACGAGATGCACCGGGAGCAAGATCAAAACCGGCACGACTAATTTCAATCCAACTCGTCAGTGTCGAAGAACGATCAGACATAGAGGGTGTCACAAACTCTTTGAGCCCGCCTTCAATCCCTACCGTCACTTCATTAACGACCGTAAAAAGTGATACGGGTGCACCCCCATTGGTGACGAGTATTTTTTCCTCAATAATATCCCGCGGTTCAACGGTGAGATCTATAAATCGTGGTGCAACAACATAGGTATTAGCATGCGCTGTAGGCATCGCACAGAATCCCACGCAACAGAGCAATGCTAGAGAAAAAATTCGTGCTGCTGCTTTGTTATTCATATCCTTCAATAGTACTTGCTTTCGTTGAAACATCGGTCAATGCTCGATCAACACCAACAAAAAATATATATGCGATCAATACCAGTATAAACCCTAAAGCGCCAATAATCCCATAGAGCGCATACTGCAATACACGGCGTGGATCTCTTGTCACGGACAGAGATGGTTCTGTCAAAACTTTTCCTCGTGTCTCCATGTACGTACGTACCGCTTTTTCCGTGGTCACCCAAGAGACATTGGTATACACCTGACGGCCTTCAATTTTACCCGAGCGAATCAATTGACCAATATAATCTGGCGTGTAGTCCGTAAGCTCCGCAGCTTCTTTCAATGAGAGATAGTGCTCCTGTTCAGACTCCGTAAGCAATGAAATAGCTTCTATATCTTTTGCCATAGTATAAGAATCACTGGGGTGTAGTGTCGCTAGTATAACATGGGGTCTATGTTGGAAAATTATCTAAAAAATGACTGTGCAAGCAATATAGCAAAATCAACAAAGCTCATCTTTCCGTCTCCATTAAAGTCGTACCGTGATCGACGCGCATTCCAATCGGATAGAAAACGCTCTATATCGGTAAGATCTACATCCCCGTCGCCATCGATATCAGTAACGATGCCGATCGTAACCTTGCTCTCAAGTGTACCCTCGAGACTACGCTCTCCAATAGAAATCTCTGCTTTTTCTCCACCCAGTTTCGTGACCGGCACCTGCGAACCTCTACCATCGCCTGCCAAAAAGACTGTTTCTGATGCGAGTATTCGTGCAACACCAGAATCTACAGCACGTGCATTTACGTGCGCAATAACATGTTCACCCAAAAAACCCTTGCGGTACACACCGCCCCGTAGCTGTATGACGCCATTTTTTGCTGTAGGCTCCTCGGTCCAAATAGTAATAATCGACTCTCCAACATCAACACCTAAAATATCAAGTTGCTGTTCGGGATAGGTTACCTTTATATCAATGGCGTTTGTCGGCACATGTGCCGAAGCGTATATATTGATAGTAAACGTCTCACCAGCAGCTACTTCTTTTGGGGTGGTGTCGATGCGCACATAGGATGATTCTGAGGATAGTGTGAGCGCAAGTCCCATAAAAGCAGAAAAAACAACCACCGCAGGAAATGCAAAGCGGACGGTCATGCTTCTTTCGCGTCGATGCCGCATTCGCCATGTCCGATATAATCGTCGGAAGGTATTCATATTCTATGTCTGCTCAACCACCGTACTCCAGAGCGAAGCTTCACGGTCAACCAAATTTTGTATTTCAACTTGCAAGACTTGTAGTTGTTGGCCAATATCTTGCGCTCGTTCAACAAGCGTTTTGAGTGAAGGCTGATCACGTGCTAACAATTTTTCAATGATCGTACCCTGCAATGTCACCTGTTCACCAAGAAGTTCACTACGATGTCGCTCTTGCGCACCAATGTCAGACCACAGTTTCGCTAGTGCACTATACTTCGTACCGTCTGCATACTGAGCGATGTACTCTACATCGGTATGCATTGCATCAATCAAAAAATCAATCTTATAGACCATCAATTTTTTTCGTACCGAAAAGTAATCGCCACACGCATCAAAAAGACCAGTAAGCGTCCGCAACTCTGTAGTGGTCAAGGTATTGAGCCTACCAAGTTCTGCGTCAAAAGCGTCTCGTCTTTGACAATCCTTTATTAGTGCATTGACATCTGGATCTACATCATTGCTACTGGTCGTTTGCAGCGCAACAACCAACACCGATCGAACGCTATCGATATGTTCTTCTATGGTATGCAGTACGTCTCGCTTTTTTTGTGCATGTACCGTAGAGAGGACGACGAGTACTATGCCACCGAGCAAGAGAAAAAAGAGCAAGCTGAACAGATATTTTTGTGAAGTGACAAACATACGTTAGCGGCGCACCAATTTCTCTATGTCTTCGATTTCTTTCTTTATACGTTTTTCAGCTACCGCAAGATTCTCGGTCAATCCATCAATCAGCACATCCTCTTGCTTGGTGAGCTTTCCTTTACGCACATCACGAAGCATCACCACATCTCGCTTTACTGCAGCCACAATGCTTGCGAATTCACGTGCGAGACTCTGCTCCGCTTCGACAACTTCTTTACGTATACGACGTCGCATGCGCTGTATACGATGCAGCCCGTACCAGCTCGTAAGTATCAAAAGGCCGAGTAGTGCAAGTAGTGGTACTATTACTGAAAGAAAGTTTATCACAATGCCACCGAGACGAATCAAGCCAGGTTTTTGGACCGCGATGCGAATTTTTTCAGAGGACTCACTTTGTGCCCCAAATGCATCCGTCGCTATTGCGGTGACTTCGTAGACTCCTTCCGTAAATCGGCCTTCCGGTATAAAGGTAAAGACGCCGTTTGTGTCCGAAGTGACGACATAGGTCTGCGTCTGGGCCCCTATCTTTGTAAGATCGATGGTGACTTGTGCATTTCCTCGAGTGGTACCACGAAGTACCGGTATGACGTCACTACTCACTTCGTGCGGATATTCCGTAAATAGAGGCGCATCAAACGTCTGTATGTTGAAATGCAGTGAACCAACAATACTATTTAAAGCGTGATCAAATGCCTCAACAACAATCGTATGATCCCCCGGTGTTAGGCGTGCCGTCTTATATGTCTTCGTATGCTCAGGATCTTCAAAACGAACGCGCTCTCCGCCATCCAATTGAATTTCATAATGCGAGACACCTGACCCTTGATCCACCACGTCAAAACGTATAGCCTGCTCAAGATTTCCTGGATCATTACCATCTGCAAGCGATAGCGCAAACGACACTGGTTTTTCACTATCAGTTGCAATACGATAATGCGTAACGCGACCCCAACCATCAGCGTTTTTAAACTGAATATGAAAATAGGAAACACCTTCACTGAGATCAGAAAGCGTGATTTCACGTATCGGCTCTTCGTAGGTTTTTGTTGGGATGGTCAACTCTTTCTGATCGAGCGCGGTACGGACGGCAGTGATCCCATTGGGTAATTCCCACGCAAGCTGAGCCGACGTACTCTTGTACCATGATGCAGGATTAGGATGAGTCGTAGATGTCACCATGGGAGCACCGGGTGTATTTGCAGGAGGTACATATTCTGGAGGTGGCACACTCAAAGCAGCTTGGAGTGTATAGGTTGCGCCCTGCATCGTTGAAAGAATATTTGTACCGCGACCATCAGCGGCTAGGATTGAGCCAGAAGAATAGCTGACCTGTGAGCTGCCAGCATATTTTGCCTTAAAGGTGATCGTCATGATGGTGCCTGCTGCACCGGTATACCCACTCGGGGAACCGCCTCCAAAATAAATCTTTCCCGTGCTATTTGAAAATTCTGGTTCTCGAGTCCACAACGTAAACAGTGACCCGACTTTTGAAATACTGACAACTGAGAGATCACTTTGATTGAATGATATTTCTCCCTCAGCAGCGTTGATGGGTTGCCCTTGCGTATTCACGAGCACACGTACTGAAAATGTATTCCCTGTCGTATATATGCCCGTCTCTGGTGACAGCCGAAGATTAGCTGCAGCAACGCTCGCAACGTCATACGTAAAAAAAAGTAACACAGCAAAAAGCACGTACACGAGTGGCATTGACAGTGGAAACAAATTTTTATACATATATCAGATAGTGTCTCCGACATCAGACTCCGGCGTAAGAGCGGCACCCTTTTTTTTGCGACGGCGCACAAAATACCACACAGCAAGACCCAACAATATAATACCTACCACACTCACAAAAGCGGCGATACTATACACAATTACTGGGATTCTCCGTAAACTTTCATCTGGTATAAGTGTCGCAATACGTTCATTACCCGCCTTGTCGACGGCTTTTACCCGTATGGTGCTCCGTAGATCTTGATCATGTAGTACGTATGGGCTCTCTTCTTTTGTCCATGGTGTTTCCGCACTTCCCCAAGAAAATGAATATAGATCGTTTGCTGATTCCTCAAATATTTCAAAATGATCAAGACCAGATTGTTTGTCTGTTGTGTTAAATACAATGTAATATTTTCCACTAAACACGTCAGGGTTGTGTACTAATTCTATACTAAATGGTTGCGGCGACTGTGTATCATCAGTAATTGCATCACGCCAAATATCGCTCGTCGTAGTGCCAACCTTTTTTATCAATTGGACCGTTGCATCCAATGTCTGTAATTGCGCCGGTGTTCCGAATCCATCATTCAAAAGCACGCGCGTTGCACTATCAAATGCGATGGTCGCCGTGTTGCTTTGTGATGCACCAACAGAAAATCCAGGCGCACGAAATACCAATTTTGCAATAACATTAGTCAGACTTGGATCTCCGGGTATGCGTCCACAATATCCATTTGGAATACCGCCCGCAAACGTGATGGTTTGCGTACCATCATCAATATGCGGCTCTTCGACCCACAACGTTAGAATTGAGCTCCCTCGCGATACATCAACTGCTTGAATACCATCTCCATAGGTAATGACTGCATCTACGGTATTGATACACTCGCCTTCGTCCGTATCGATACGCACATCTAGACTCACTGAGTCACCCATCAGCACATCTGCAGTCGACGGACTTACATACAATGTGGCTGCCATACCCGAATGAGGAAAAGCAGCATATAGAGAAACAAAGAGCGCAATAGAGAAAAAAAATCGCTTAGTGCGTACTTGCATAACCATAGTATAGCAAAAGTTGATTCGTTTTTTTTCTAACATGTAGAGAAATGTTGAGAACGAAAAAACCCCACTCGTGGTGGGAGATAGGGTTTTTCGGCTCCACAAAGTAAAGCGTGCTTCTTTAGAATGTCGGTGTTGCGATGTACGTTAGTGTCGTCGTGTAATCATCACCAGCCTCTTGGAGGGTACTGATTTCTGCCTGATATCCAACACGTGTTGTGCTCGCATTCACTACTGAAGTGTGTGAGAACACGGTTCGCGGTGTGGTACTAGGAGAAACCCATAAGTTGCTTCCAAAAAGATCTGCATCAGTGGACGTTAGTCCCCAGTGACCCCATGTTTTTTCATTCGAAGGACTAGCGGTTGGATGTGCCCATGGTGAGGGTGTATCGGTATACGCCCCATCAGCGAACCCATCAATGTCAGCCCCTGTCGATGAAATAAGATTGGTATCCTGGTACACCGTTATTGCAAAGCCGTTTGAGGCATTTGTAGTAACGGTAAGATCCTGAGCTAGCGTTTTGATGACCCCATTTGATAATGTCTCAAATGGTATAGCGGTCGCTGTTGAGGTAGTCGAGGTGGTCGTTCCATTTACGGAAAGCCCCGTCCCAACCCCCGCAACGGCAAAGCTAAAATTTGTATCAACACTAGCAGTCACGACAACATTGTCGACGATAGCAACCATGAGTGAACCTGAGTCCTCCATGCTACCAGCAATGTCGATTGTGTAAGAACCCAACCCAGGATTGATGATTTGAGTATCACCCGTTGACCCTGATGTTGCATTATTACCAATTTCAATCACTAAGACCGAACTAGAACCTACCGTAGAACCCGACGGAGCCGTAAGTTGGATAGTGGTCGTTGTTGTTGCAACGCCCCACTGTGCGACACCGTTTGAGTCAGCTAACGTTTGCTCTACTCCATCATCTGTCAAATCCAAATCATCAAAATTTAGACCTGTCGGCGTGTTATCTGTCAGGTCAAATCCTGCTGGAAATGTGATGAGGATGGTCTCGTTTGGAAGGATACCATTTGGTGTCGTAAATCTGATAACGTGGTTTGAAGCCACATTTTGATCAGAATCCGACAGCGTATCACTCGCAGACGTGATTGAAGCTGCTTCTACCGCCCTAAAGAGTGTTGGGAAACTAACACTCCAAAAAAATAGTGCAATTCCCACAACACACGCGACTACTCGGAGCATGCGCACGGACGCTTCCGTGTGACTCATATGCTCTTTGTTGTGTTATCTTCTTGCCACAGTCGCTTATAAAATCAGCGCTTCGATATCGTGCTCTTTCGATATCGGAGATTAGCACTGCTATGAACACTGAAGTCTCCACGGCTTCCGCGTTCAAGTATTCGACTAATGACCCGTTTGTCTACATGATACTCGGCTGCAAGTACCCGCAATGACCATGACCCCTTACCTTTGCGCCATTTCTCATAAATTTCTTTACGAAGGACTGGCGTCAATTTGGTTTGCTGATGCATGTTCTTGCCAAGCGTTGTCCCCACTCGTATAGATACTCATGGGGACAACGCTCTGTGTCAAACGTACTTACATTGTACACGCACAGCAACAAGCATTGCGTGAGTTATACACAAAAAAATAATATCTAGCCTGTCCAGTTAAACAACAATATAGAAAAATCTTCGAGGCCCACTTTGCCATTGGCATTTATGTCTGCGCGAGGACTTGAATTTCCTCCATTGGTCCCCCACCAAAATATCAAAATCGAAAAGTCTATCAAGTTTATCTTTCCATCTTTATTGAGATCAGAACTTGAAATCTCACCGGTAGGGCCAGCCCCTACATAAAATGAAAGTGTTTGACCAAAATTGCTCTCCGTGAGTTTCCCACCAGTCAATTGCTCAAATTTTGGTTTTACCGTATGTGTGGCTTCAGATAGGCGCGATGTATCAAAGACAAGCTGCCATTCCCCACTACTGTTTGCCACAGCGGATTCTACGAATGCACTCGTGTCAATATATGATTTCACGGTAAAGTTTGGGACTGTTTTACCAGAAAATGTGATAGGGCTACCTTTATCAACACGACTTGGAGTTGCAACGATTGTTGGAGGCAGCATAATGCCACTAATAGTGGTCACCGCACCCTGCGTCACGTCAAATGTTGTATTTAAGGTAATAGATCTAATGCTGTTTGAATCCTTTGCCCAGAAACCGAAGGAATTTGTACCAGGTTCAATATCTGTACTAAATGTAAAGTCAGCCTGATTGTTGGCGCGCACCGTACCAATGACGTCACCGTCCAAGAGTACATTTACGGTCGCATTAGGATACGCCTTACCGGTAATACTGACCTGAGTGTCTCCCATTGGTCCATCGGGGCTTCCGCCAGAAGATCCACCTCCTCCTCCACTCGATGAACCACCGCCACCGCCCGCATTTTCAACCGTACAATCTGCTGCACAAAAATCGTTTGAGGTATTGTTGCCATCGTCACACTCCTCATCGTACGTCGTTTGCAAAATGCCATCACCACAGTACGGTCCGTACAGACACTGTGCAGAACACTGCCTTCCTATGATCGTCGTACTGTATACACCAACTTCTCCTGGCACATCACATTCCTCGCCATCATTTACAATAGTGTCACCACAAATACTAATACGTAAGGTTGTGGTGGATACAATAAAAGTGTCAACGGCAGATACATAGGAAGCACCAAAAAAGGTCACCCACACAAAAAGTATTCCTAGAATGACGGAGAATGTTATACGACCTACATACATATCTATCCACTTCGACTACGCGAGCGTGTTCCAACTCCTCGCTTTCTTGCTCCAACGCGAACAAAGATAAATGCAACACCAAAGAGTAGCGTTCCCAATGGCAGCAATACTGACAATTTATGAGCTACAGATAGCCCCATAAAGCCATATCCAGCGGCTTGCAGTGAACCATACGGCAACACACTGATATTAATTTCACCTTCTTGTTCTATGTCCGCATCGTTCATAACTTGGTATCGAGCCAAGTAATTTCCTGATGGCAATCGTGTGGGGAGCTCTGCAAATACCGTATCCGTCGCAAAGGGCTTTACTTTGCGGATACGATTTGATTGACGAGTTTCTTCGAGCAGTATTTGACCAGTCGAATCATATATTCGAAACACCACAGCGGATGGCGCAATATCAACATTCCCGGTATTTTCAAGCATCATCTCAAATCTAATTTTTCCCGGGAAATACAGCCATCCAAGCTTGTGTCCCTCGTTTAAATCATTTATACCAATTCTCCTCACTCTAAAATCTTTAATCTGTTTATCAATGACTGAGAGATCAACATCAATCTGTGCTCCGAGCGAAATATTGACTGCGCCACTACCAACTGCGCCATCCGCTGCCACCGTCTTTACACGAATATTTCCTAAGTAATTTTTAAATTCCGCATCATCAGGAACTTTGACATGCACGGTCATGGGAACTTTCTGTTCACCCTGTGGCAACAAAAACTCATTCCCTTCAGCGATGGTGATCCAATCATTAATACCAGGCACATCGATACTAATCTGTGCCTTGAGAGCACCTACAGGGTCACTACGGACCAACAATATTGTTTGTTCATAGACTGAGTTTCGAACCAAACTCACATTGCGTACGTACGGAGGAGTAATACCAAAGCCAGCGTAGGCAGGCGAAAAGAACAGCGTTGAAGCCAAAATAAAACTAAAGAGCAAGAATAATTTCTTCATGCAACAAGCGCACACACAGAGTGCGCGACACCTTACTATTATGCGAGATAACCTGAGAGTACGCAAGAACCAAACCTGCATAAAACCAAGAGGTTTAAGCCGTTTTATAGTCAAATCAAGGGTACGCGGCACCAAAAAAGCTATCGTCATTTTCATACGATAGCTTTTTTGACGAGTGGTTAGGACTACCAGTTAGCTGATTCTCCACCAATTCCAATGAACGTGTTCTCTCCAGTATAGTTGCCTGAAAGTGATATAGAACTTGGAATTCGTATACCCCAAAACGTATCAGCAGTTGCATTGGTAGAGGTAGCGGTTGACTTTGGTACGTTTGACTCAAGCTCAGTTACTGTCGTTGAAGATAGAGCTACTCCCGACGCATATGCGACCGTACTAGTACCATAGACCTGCTCATCTGCGTTAATGGTCGAAGACGCTGAGTTTTGGCACGGTACACCTGTTTGATAGGTAGGACACATAGACTCACCAGACAGTCGCTCATCAAGTCCGATATTGCCAGTGGCAGCCATGGTAGTCGTTGCAACGATTGGGTCTGTCTGCGTTCCTGGTTCAAGTGAACCATACGGGATCGTCACGGTATTTAAGGCAAATGCAAGGAAACTTGTTACCTCTTGCCCAGCAGTACTTGTTGCCTTTGACCCAGTCGCGAAGTCATCATCAATACCCTGTACGACAGCAAGCCAGTTTTCAAGCGGGTACTGCGTTGATGTCGCTGTTCCATCAGTTGGGTCTGCTATGTACCAGAGTGGAAAAGTACAGTTGTAGACAGCCTGCTGATCAAGTGCTCCGAAACAACTGTTTGTATCGAGTGTACAGTTCAAGTTCCACGTAGTAGTACCTACTCCGCTTGGATAGCAATTATTTGCATTGTACGATCCTGCGCTACCATCGCAGGTAGTAATCCCTGATCGGTAGACACTTGCTACATACCCGACAATTTCGCTCGTCGATGCTGCTGTCTGACAACTATTTGCGTCAATAGCGGTAAATTGTAATGCGAAGCCGGTTGTTTGCCCAGACGCGATGGTGAGCACCATATCGGAACCACCGTTTATAGGTATCGTAGTACTTATCGTTGGAGCAACGTTATTTACTGAGAGTGTCGAATCAGTACCATGCGCTCCACCAGTAGCCTCGAAACCATGCTCATCGATGATAAATCCATAGGCAGAGTAGTTTTGATCTTGCGTAGGTATCACGACCGTGTACGATGATGATGCATTGCTCGTAACACCAACGGTGGTTGATGCGAGGCCTCCTCCCGGTCCACAGTTATTTGTCGTTGTACTAAAGTCGTTGAGATTACAGACGAACAGCCGGACTGTATCTGCACCTCCCAAGCTATCAGGATCAGACGATGTAGAATAAAATGTCACGACCGATCCAGGGTCAGCAGGCGATGTATCACTATACACGGTGAATACCGGTCGATGGTTTATCACAAACGGAGATTCAAGAGTGGGTGTTGTTGAGCCATTTTTATACGCACTATTGCAGCGAGGCGTGCCTGCATTTCCATCACAAATCCAGCCAGTCCAGTCATTCGTCTCTGACCATGCAGTCAAACTTGTGGTTGCTGCCGTTGCCATAGTGCCACTCGTCGTTGAAGCTGAGACCGCCCACTGTGTACCACCAGCGCACGTAGGAGCTGCTAGAGCATTTGCGGTTGGTGTAGCTGTGTTGCTGCAAATCAAGAGGTAATATCGCTCACTATTGGCATCCGTTCCTGTCGCAACCCACGAAACCACATTTCCTGCGTCAGTCGGCGTGCTGGTTGACGACTCATAGCGCTCTTGAGCGTCACCCGTCCATGCTGGTGGTGTGTTGAGAACGGTCACCGATGTAGTTGCGTATTCAGCAGCCCCTACTTGTTTCAGTGTTTGTTCTCCAATATTGAAGAGAAAAACCCCTGCAAAAATCACTACCCCCAAAAAGGTAGTGAGTATTGTTATTTTTCCTGCATCTGAAAGATGATCTGTGCTCTGTGACATAATAATATTATTGCTCTAATTGTAGCTCTATAGTACCGCGATGCTTGACATTAAACAGGAAAGTTATTCACAGTGTGTCCACACGGTATCTTTTTTGAACTACTCGTATCGAATAGCATCGAGAGGATTCAAGAGTGAGGCGCGTCGTGCAGGGAAAATACCGGTCAAATATCCCACTGCAGCCGAGAACACGGCGATAAACAGGAGGAACACGCCAGGATATGCAAACAGACTCACTGCCTTTCCTCCAAAATTGGTTGCCAGAATATTGAGCGCCAAATTGAGCAGCAATCCGACAGACACTCCCATCACAATACCGCTTACCCCACCAAGAAACCCCACAAGAATCGATTCCGAAACGAACAGCAGCTTGATATCAAGTGGCGAAGCACCAATAGTGCGCATGATACCGATCTCTTTTGTACGTTCAAGGAGGGTCACAGTCATGGTATTAAACATACCAATGGCGGATACAATGAGCGCAATACCACCGAAGGCCCCAAGCACTGCCTGGACTCCTTGGAAAATCTTGCTGGCTTGCTCAACCGTCTTTGAAAGCGCGGTAACACGAAAACCTTTCTCAATGAGTGATGCTTCAACGACAGGCAAAAATTCACTCGCCTCGACACGCACCTGTGCTCGATCGTACTCCGTAATACCGACGTGCTGACGAAGCTCAGGCAATAGTATGAGCGCATTGAGAACACTCTCTTCTTTGGTAATACCCTTTATACGGTATGGTTTATCAATGATAATTTCATCAACCTTGTCGGGGGTTTCTTTTGATTCAATTAAAATACGAAATGACACCGTTTTTCCAATAGCGAGTGCTGGATCTTCTACACCAAAAAGCTTCAATACCGCAGGCGAAAGCAGCACACTATCGACGTCGCCCAAATCTTCATCGGTAAATATGGTGCCTTCTGCCGCTGTTACTCCGCTATATCGTAGATAGGCAGGCTCCGCCCCCTGCAAGAATATGTTACCCGTGAGGCCCTGATACGTAACGAGTGCGGGAAAGCGCGCAAGTGGTGCTGCATCCAAAATATGATCTCCTTTTTCAAATTCCGAAATGGTTTCATCGGTGATACTCAATCCTTGCCCACCAGTTGGAGACACTCCGAGTGAGAGCAATGTCTCCCCGAACACGATTTGTTCGATAATAATTTGTTGCAAACCAAACCCAAGCCCCACAAGCATCACCACAGCACCCGTGCCCACTCCCATACCTAAAATAGTAAGCCACGTACGCAGTGGATTCGTTTTAAACATTCTTGTTGAAAGTCGTGCTAGGTCAATGGTACGCATAAGATTTTCTAACGAGGAGTATATTTAAAAGCTTCAGATACGAGGGTGGAATGTGCTCCCAGCACATTCCACGGAGCGAGAACCCGAGGCGTACTTGATGTACGGTGTGAGGAAGCGAACACTTGGAGCTTTCGCAAGACCTTTTGCTTCTTTGCAAAAGGTGTACAGCTTCTGTAAGAAGCGGTCCGAGCGACGCATGCAACGAAGTAGATGAGGTTTTTAAACATACTCCTGATTAAGTGCCTTTTTTATAGCTTACATCTACTCCTTGTGCTATGAGCTTCTCGAGATAGCGCGTCACTGCATCAGTCACATCCGCTTTAAAACCCAATCCATCCTTTCCTTTTGCTTCTTCAAGCGCCATATGAAAATCCTCCTCGTTTGAGACTCCTGACACACGATCAGCAATGAGCTCCGCCATACGTTCACGACCGACCTTTGACAGACGTATGCCATGCGCTTCGGTCAAATACTCTACAAGGCGCTCGGCAAACTTATGCTGCTGAAAAAATGCAGCGTCCATATTTTTTGAATTGCGGAATCGTCGAATATCTTCTGCTTGATCCATGATATGAATCGTACGTTTTAGCATGCGCTCTGACTCTGCGCGATCGAGGTTGACGCCACCCTCTTCATACCGAGTAGTGAGCATTTTTACGAACTGATCTTTGTTTATTTTGCCCATAATCAAAAACATGACCGCTCGTTCTAGTCGACTCAGTTGATCAAAGGTATATGGTTGTGTCAAAAAATTGGTGAGGCTGCGCACACGGAGCATTTCGACGGAATCATAGGGAAATAAACGAGCAAGTTGCTCAAGCTCGGTCACTATCGTCTCACCTTCTTCTACGGGTTTTATTTGTTTACGCTGTGGATTTGCTACTTCGCGCACGATAAGTCCATCAACGAGATAATACACACGATGTGCATACTGCAGGTGGGCAGCATTGTGCGACACCATAATAATAGTTCGTTGATCGAATGAATTGATTTCATCGATCTTGTCCATAACCTGCTGTGTTGAAATACTATCGAGGTTGCCGGTAGGCTCATCTGCGAGCAGAATACGTGGATCATTTACCATCGAACGAGCAACGGACACACGCTGCTGCTGACCTCCTGAAAGCATCGAAGGTATTTTATGCGAGACATGCCCTACCCCAAAACGCTCAAGAAGTCCCTGTGCACGTCGTTCGCGTGCAGCTTTATCCGTATTACAAAAAATTTGTGGTAGTGCTACGTTATCAAGCACCGTCAATGACCCGATGAGGTTAAATGACTGGAAGATAATACCCATGATGTATCGCTGAAAGTACACTCGTTCGCTCGGTGGATACGAATAGATATCATCGCCGCCAATGAGCAATGTGCCATTTGCGGGTGGCAGTGACCCTTGAATGGCATACATGAGTGTTGATTTTCCAGAACCGGACGCACCAAAAAGAATCACATATTCACCTTCATAGATGTCGGTATTTACTTTTTGCAGTGCCTTGTACTCATTTGATTTGCCTTTGTTATAGGTAATATCAAGGTCACGACAAATAATGTAGGGCTTCGCCATATGCGTTCATTATCGCACGGGTCGGTCTTTCTTTATGTAGCGGATACTCACACTACCGCCATTTATTGTCTGCTAACCTTTGATGTTTTTAATCCATCCGAATGCTCCTTCAAAGTTTTCAATGATGATGTCGATGATGCTTTTCTCTTTTACCGGCGTAAAGAGCACGAAGTCCTCAGAATTTATGCTATTGCCTGCTTCATCTCCACACACAAGCCAAAATTTATAGACGGTACCTGGTGCAAAGTCGACAATAACTTCAACATGGCGCTCCGTAAAACTCTGATCTTTTGTTTCGAGCGTAATAGGATCAACTCCCGGTGCAATACCTTCTCGATACTGCAGCGTACAGAGTGACGGCTCATCGGTGTCCCACGAAATCAGTGTTTGAATACGAGCCTCACTGCCGGGATACAGCGTTGATTCATTGGTTACATTGGAAATGATCGGTGGTTCGCGGTCACGGATTGTCACAAATGTGATCGGGTTACTCTTCACGCGATCTCCACCAGCATTTTCAGCAATCACAAAGGCCAGATAGCGGGCGCCAAGCGTAAGGTCAGAAATGCGCATTTGATGCGTCGTTGCAAGCGTTGGGCGACCTTTGGAGTTTTGTACACCCGTCGTAAGATCCTGGTATTCAATAAGTGCCTTTGCAGGTACGGTCGTATCCCACGCGAGCGTCGCTGCGTTTTCTTCGACTTTTACAATACGGAGGTTCTTAATCTGTGGCAGTGAAGCCTTTGTCTTGAAGGTATAATCACGACTCTCTCCAGTAATATCAAAAGAATCTTCTGATTTAACTTTGAAGTGGTACTCAGTATATGCTTCAAGTCCGATAAGTGTAATTTCATGCTCTTTTGTTGTTGGCCCGGTACTTTGCTGTGAGTAGGTATACGCACCCTCTACATATTGGTCGCTCGGCGAAAAAAGTACTTCTGAAGTTGATTCTCGATCAGTAGTCCACGAAACCTTAGCGGTCGTTGTTTCAGGTATCACCGTTGGAGGTCCGACGATCGTGAGATCTTCGGTGATGCCTTGTACTGCTTTGACGACTTCATTAAGAATTTCTTGGAGTCGTTCTTGTGAAGTAATCTCCTTGATGGTTTCTATTATTTCTTCAGTCTTCACGCTTTCGGTCTGTGCCTCTGATTCGCTTTGACTTTGACTTTGACTTTCTCCCTGCCCTGCTCCAGAACCACTATCCGATGAAGCACCTTTCGTTTCAAGTTGGTAGTCTGCAGAAATTCCCTGGTTTCCCTCCTCGTCTGACGTTACCACGCGAAAATGATACTTTCTCCCTGGTTCAAGACCAGTAAGTGATATCACGTGTACTTTTTTATCCGCTATGGGATCGCGCACAATACCGTAGTCCTCCTGCAAGCCATAATTGACCACAGAATCTCCCTCTTCATCCGTCTGCCATGTCACTGTCGCTGATGTTTCGGTAATATCGCTCACAACGACATCGGTAATCTCCGGAGCGGTAGTATCGGCAGCAAGAATAACCGTCGTAGAAAACATCGAAATAGAAAATAGTACGAAAGCAAAGACGTAACGGAAGCAAGACATCAATCTATTGTAACGCATACTCATACTCAATCGCCGGTTGCTATAAAGGTGTTCAATCCCTCGTGCGCAGCTGCTGATGCACCAAATGGAATACTAATACCCCAATAAATATCATCGGTGAGAACTGGTGTCGTCGTTGTTGGTTTTGACAGATCAACTTCGTACGCGGTGCTAATCGCAGAGAGTAGCGTACAGTATGTACACGTACCATATGAGAAAGTACTTGTGGCATATTTTTGTGTCGCAACTGGTATTGTGGAAGCTACACCGTCCGAGAGATCAGTTCCATTGAGGGTAATATCAATAGCATCGTTACCAATATTTTCCACCGTTGTTGTTGGTGTATACGCACCAGTATCGGAAGACACTTCGACGGAACCATACGCAATTGAACTATCAACGGCAAGCGCACGTAAGGTCAACATATCAGAACCAAAGGTTGATTGTGTGTCAGCACCACTACTTTGATCGTCTACCTGCACATCAGCACGCCAATCTTGTGCTACATAGGTCCCTGCATCGGTAGGATCAGCAAAGAAGTAGATACCGGCCGAACAACTGAGGTCACAGGAATTTCCACTGCAGCTAGTGAACGAGCATGATGTGCTTGCTACCTGATAACAATTGTTGTTGTCTGCAGTACATGAAGGACCAACGGCAGATCGGTAGAACGTCGACGTTGCATAGAGAAGGTCAGCGTACCCGTTCTGATCGGAGACAGTGCCTGTCGCATAGATCGTCGTTGTTGCACCCGGCGAAAGTACAATATCTTGCCCGCTGTTAAACGACCAACTCGTAATTGTTGGATCAAAACGGAGCGCCATTTCAGCAACACGAGTATAGGAATCCAACCCGGAACCGTCATTCGAGATACGGAAACAATAGCTGGGATCCGTTGCAAAAGATGTTGGAGCAAGTGCATACTCAACCTCGGTAAATTCTGACGCCTGCACGGTGAGATTGCCTGTTTTATTTGAGGGGTCCTCAATTATTTGACCATACGTAAATGTCCCATCGCCGGTAAGTTGATCAGTCGTTGAAGCGAGATTTGTATACTGTGTTGACGACTTCATACACATTGGTGACGTACCGCAACTCGCAACGTTTGGTACCGCAGCGTAGCTACCACTTGAAACCGACTCACAACTTGGTGCAGCACCCTTTTCAGCGTAATCGAGCCTAAAGTTTTGATTACTTATCGTCAGTCCTGAATTTTCAATGACGAAGCGAACACGCTTTGTCGTATCGATAGAAACCCCACTGGCCGCTGTATCGAGGTCCGCATACCATGAAGCACCACCCGAAACCTGCTCGACTCCAAACGTGACTGTTGGCTCCGTGGTGAGTAGTGGTCGAACGGTGTACGTATCCCATCCACCATGCGCAAACCAGAATGTATATCCGATACCTCCTGTTGTATAGCTCGCGTCAGTGACTGAAGTTGTCGCAACCTCCACGCCACTACGACTTACGGTGACGCCAATACTATTGCCTGTCGTCCAACGTATTTCAACTTCATGCCAACCGGTCGCATAGGTGATAGTTGAAGATGCGAGCACCGTACCATTGCTATCGTTGTCGTACACATTTTTTGCCAAAGAAACGCGGTCGATACCAAACAGTTCGAGACATACTGCATAGTTCTGATTATTTGTTCCGGGAGCTTGCACACCGAAGAGTGTACACGCCTCATCACCACTACCACTGGTGGTATCAACGTACTGGAAATATCGAATGGTCTTGCCTTGATTGGTCGTCACTGACGTATTGTAAATACCATCGGTTGTTCGTCCATTGACATTCGAAGCCTCGAGTCGGCGCGTTCGCTCATAGACGTTGCTGGTATTAGTCGTAAATAATGACGTATCACCCGAATACTCAGTAATATTCGCATCTTCAAAATCATCAAACGTTGAAAAGGTAGTCGTTCCGGAACTCATGTCCTGAACACCACCATTGCCGTAGTACATAAAGATGCTGGTTGCATCGGAAGCTGCAAGACTTGGTACTTTTACCCACACGACTGCATTGGTGCTTAGGGTATAGGTCTCAATCCAATATGGGATACTTGTCGTACCACTACTGTCTGTGATGCGAAGATCATCAAAGTCAGCCTGCATATCACTGTCAAACGTGACCGGTATTTCGACGACCGCATCCGTGTACACTGTCGCATCTAGATTGGTGATATTTATACGTTTTCTTTTTGTCCAGCTAACGTTATACCACTCCGTGTCGGGCACACTTTCTCCACCATCATCATTGCGCCAGCGATAATGTGTCTGTTCTGTAATAAGACAGGTGCTATCGGTCCATCGCAATGATCCACAATCATCCCCACCATCAACATCAAAGTTTTCACCTGCAAGATTGCCTGTGTGACTCGTGAATGTCCAAGCACTCGGAGTGGTGCCAACCAATTCAACGTTTGAACCTGTGATAGCGGTCGTGGTAGCAAAACGCATACCAGTCACCACTATTGATGCATTTGCATTGAGGGTCGAAGAGCTAAGGGTGATAAGGCTGCCACCACTTGTAGCAAGTTCAAAATCACCGTATGCAAGCGATGTAATAGTCGTAAGTCCTGAAAGTATAAGCCCATCTGCATTACCATTACGCACTCGATAATACTGCGCATTGAGTGTTCCGCCATCAACGGTGAGCGCATAGGTGCCACTTCCTTGATTGGTAATAGTCGTAGAAGCTGTCGATACTCCGATCACATTGAGCGTTGCGCCCGTAAAGGTTGCTGTGGCATTTGACGCAAACGAAACGGTGACGGCGCGAGGAGATCCACCAAGCGCTGTTCCATCAAAATCAGTGGCATAGCTCCAATAATCCGTGCCTGATGTTCGACCATAGTCTCCATATATATAGAGCGCACCGTTTACCGCCGCATGATCTTGAGAATAGAGCGAACCACTAGCATCAACGGTCGTTGTTGTAGCACTACTATTCCACATGCGAAGATCGGTACTTGTCCCAACCATGAGCGTATTATAACGATCACCACCCGCAAGTGCGGTATTGATCGTATAGTTTGTACCCGTTGGTATTTCAAGGATCGATCCATCCCAGGTTGTTGCCGATCCACCGACCGTATTTGTGAATACACCTGCTACATACAGCTTTGTATTTGAAGCCATCGTAAACTGAGTTGCGCTGGTGAGGGAGAAACTTCCTGCAGTTGTTGCATGCCCCGTTATGGTCCATCCGCCACTTGCTGAGGCAAGCGATACCGTGTTAAAGATCGAACTGCCCGGAGTAATACTTTCTCCCGTATCAGATGAATTAAAGAGGATCGTTCCTGACGAGTGAGCAAACGTACCACCCGTATTTAGGAGCGAACCGCCGATCGATACCGTACCTGTTGCCATCGCTAGTGTTCCCTGCGTAATCCGGAGTGTTCCCAATAGATCAACACTTGTATCATTCATACTGTACCCACCACCTGCGCTACTGATCGTCAGCGAATGGAAATCAGAACCGTTTGTGGTAATCGACGTACTCGAGGTTGTTGCTGTTAACTTTACAACACCTGAGTTATGCGTAAACGCACCACCTGAAACCGTAAACGCTCCGCCGTCGACCAGTGTCCCACTTGGCATGGTCACCGTTCCGGCATCAATAGCAAACGAGGCGGTAGCAGTTGCATGCGGATTAAAGAATGACCATGCGCCGCCACTACCATTGAACAGCGTACGGTACATATCTGAAATAACACGCACAGTCTTTCCACTTGCAGTTGCTGTAAATGCTAAGGTACCACTTGAGTGATAGAACGTACCTCCCGTATTTAGGAATGATCCGCCAATCGTTGTGGTAGCCGTTGGCAATGTCACTGCACCTGCACTTATCGAAAAATCATTTGAAGCCGTAAATGTAGTGTCACTCATGACCCAACTTCCTGCACCATTGAAGGTCACGTTATAGAGCGTGCCGTTGTTGGTATCAAACGTTCGTGCAGCCCCGGTCGTCGTCATGGTAAATGTCGCCTGAGCGCCCGTAATCGTGGCGCCCACTCCACTAATAAGGCTACCACCGATTGTGTGCGACTGCGTTCCTGCTGCAACAAATTGCGCATTACTCAAAAGTTCGAGTGTGCCATCATAATCAGCTCCTGCGCCACCGCCCGTTATGGTCACATTGCCAGCAGGAGCAAAACTCTTGCTATTCCATACTATTAATTTTCTATCTGCCGGCAGCGATAATGTATCACTACCCGCATCAACTGCCGTAAATTGCACGTCAGCGTCATCAGAAGAATCATACAACGCCATATCTGCAATCGTGATTGGGTTTGTATCTTCATGACGCACGATGACACGGTTCTGATAAAGATGCATATTTCCAATCGATGAAAGTGGATCAACCGTCACATTGGCAGCCTGTGCTCCACCATTGGTATCAAGGTACACAATAAGTGTATCTCCAGGGCTGTATGCAACGCCCGGAATCGTATAGAGACCGCTTCCAGCATTACAGGTTGTGGTATAACTCGTGACCCCTTGTACTACCAAGTGCACATTTGAAGAACCGTTACAGGTACCAGCTCCGATGGGGGTTGTACCTTCATCGGAATATACGTTTCCAGAAACTGTTATCGTCCCTGCGCTGTCATCCCACACTATGTAGCCAGGATCACCACCTGGATCTACGTTATAAAACTCACCATCAATAGTTCCTGTATGGTTTGTAAATCGCCATGATGAAATCGTGGTCCCCGTCGCCGTTACGTTGAATGCGGGCGATATTCCGGTTGATGTACCAAATGCATTCGCTGAAAATGTTTTGGCAGGATTTTGATCAATCACCGTACCACCAACCGTGAGTGCTGATGCACTATTTTGAGACACCTCAAAATCGCCATTTGAAAGCGTTGTGATGGTAGGAGTGTTTGTTAATACCAAACCATTTGCATTGATGTGGCGCACAACATAATACTGCGCATTAAGCGTACCTGCGTTTACGATCAATGCATAGTTTCCAGTGCTTTGACGCGTCATCGTTGTTGATGCGGCACTTCCACCAACAATATTGAGCGTACCGCCCGAAATAGTTGCTGTCGCATTTGGTGCAAATGAAACGGTCACCGCGCGCGATGATCCACCGAGCGTCGTTCCATCAAAGTCAGTCGCGTAACTCCAATAATCCGTTCCAGATGACTTGTAATAATCTCCATATATGTAGAGTGCGCCATCAGCCGCAGCGTGGTCCTGCGAATATAGTGAGCCGGTACTGTCGACGCTGACCGTCGTTGCACTACTATTCCACATACGAATATCGGTATTTGCATCAACACGCAGTGTTGCGTATATATCATTGGTTGTCGACGCATTTATCTGGTAATTACCTCCCCCATAAAGAGAAAGGATAGAACCAGTCCATGTCGTTGCCGCTCCTCCAATACCATTACTAAAGGTGCCCCCAACAGCAAGCGTGATACCAGAATTTACGGTAAAGGCACTTGCGGCCGTGAGTGTGACCGCAGTCGTACCAGTAGCATTTTCAGTCACCGTAAAGGAACCGGTGCCATTTATAGTGAGCGTACCAAACGACGATGCCCCTGCCGCAATCGTCGGAGCACCACTTCCAACAAACGATACGGTGCCCCCACTACTCGTGAATGTGCCATCATTATCCCAACTACCACCAACCGTGAAGGACCCACTATTGCTACCAACCAAGGTACTACCAGAACGCACCAGCACAGATCCCGTAACAGCCAGTGCTGCATCGTTCGTATCAAAATTGACGGTGGTATTTGCAGCGCCACCCACTGAAAGCCCTCCCTGTACCGTGATGCCGAGACCAGTTGCTGTGTAGGTCGGCGTATTTGCTGACGCATTAAGATCGAGGTTGTAATACGTTGTGCTTACAATATTTGCCGATGTTGTCGCACTGTAGCGAACAGTACCCGTACCCGCATCCAGGATTCCAACGACAGAAAGTGGTGTTCCACCACCTGCTAGATTCCATTGTGACGTACCCATTGAGAGCTTGTGTCCAGCGGCAACCGTGAGCACTCCGCTCACGGTCGTCGTTGCATTCGAAGCGCGGGTTGTGGTACCTACTACAGAACCATTACCGAGTGTGAGATTGTTAAATGTCCATGGTTGCGTACCTCCGAGAACATTTATTTTCTTTATAGTGACGGTACCTCCGGTCAATGCCACGGTTCCATTTCCAGTCAAATATCCATTCTCAATCGTAATATTTTTGGTACCCGAAAGTGTACCAGTTGAAACCGTTGATGATCCATTAACTATAATATCGCCATCAGCGGACCAGCCTCCACCAACACCAGTAAATTGTAAATCATGAAATGTTATCGACTGAGCTCCCGGTGTCGTAATACTCTTTCCTGTTGTTGTTGCGGTCATCGCTACGGTTGAAGACCCTGATGTAAAGGTGGCACCGGTATCCACAGCAAAGCCGCCACCAATACTATACGTTGTGGTACCAGCGCCCGTAAATGTCGCCAGATCATCAATATGAAGTGAGCCATCATACGTGGTGCCGGTCCCACCTGAAGTCAACGTCACTGTCCCACCCGGAACAAACGTAGTACTTGAGGCAACATGGAGTTCAGTATTTGAACGTACCGTGAGGGTATGTGCACTACCGGTTGCCGCATCAAAACGAATATCTGTATCATTCGACTCGTCAAAAACTGCCATATCTGCAATCGTCAAAGGATCAGTATTTTCGTGTCTTGTTACAATTCGATTTTCAAATAGATTTAGATTCGAAATATCAGTTGTTGGTGTCTGGGTGATCGTCGTTGCACGGACACCACCGTTTGTATTGAGATACACTGTCAGTACGGGGTCCCCAGCTATAACGACGTTAGGAATACTGTATACTCCAGCACTGCAGGTACCGGTATAACTTGTCCCTCCATCTACGACTACCGAAACTACGGCAGTGAAACCATCACATGTCGGAAGACCTAATGGTGTTACTTCGGTCGAATCATAAATGGTTCCACCAACCGTAATAGTGAGATTACTATCATCCCAACGTATCGATCCGGGATCTCCAGAGTCATTGTCATAAAATTCTCCATCAAGATTTCCTGTAGAAGATCTAAACCACCAGTACGAGGTTGGTGTCCCGATGGTCTGCGTAACATTCGTTGCCGATATTGCTGTCGTCGTCGCAAAGTTTACTCTAAATATCTGTAACGCAGGATTTGCATCTATCGTCGAAGAAGAAACGGTGATCGTAGTACCACTATTGATTCCTGCCGTAAATGAACCATCGGATAGCGTCGTTACCTTGGTCGAGGTGCCAAGTGTGAGCCCAGAGAGCCCAAGATTACTAAAGGCGTAATACGAAGCTGTCGTCGTACCTGCTGCAACAGAAAGTGTATATGTCCCCGACTGAGCGGCGATCGTTGTCGATGCGGTACTCGTACCAACAATCGACAGCGTGCTGCTGCTGAATGCTGCTGTGGACCCTGAAGCAAATCGTACATTTACCTGACGCTGGCTCACACCACTTAATGTCGTTCCATCAAAATCGTTTGAGTAATTCCAATACTCGGTTCCACTCGTACGTGCATACGCTCCAAAAATATAAAGGCTACCGTCAACATTAAAGTGATCTTGAGAATAGAGTGACGACGACGCACTCAGTGTATATACCGTACTTGAAGAAAACCACATATTTGGACTGGTGGTCCCCGTCAAAATCATAGTGTCATATAGGTCGCCGTTGTTGGTCTTGGTATTGATGGCGTACGCCGTGTTACTGACAAGCGCAAGGCGCGAACCAGTCCATGTGGTTGATGCACCGCCAACACTATTCGTGAATGTTCCCCCTACAGAAAGATAGAAACCAGACGACAGCGTAAACGAAGAGGCATTGGTGAGCGTAAAGGCGTTCGTAGCGGTAGCATTTGCCCCTATCGTCCATCCTCCCGTTGTGCTATTGAGTGTCACATTGTAAAGCGAGGAACTTCCAGGATTTATCGTGCGCCCTGTCGTTGTGCTATTAAACAGGACCGTACCCGAGTTATGGGTCACTGTCGCAGTATTGGTGAAGGAACCTCCGAGCGTTAAAGTGCCACTCGGCAATGTGAGGGTACCATTTGAAACGGTTAGGTTACCTGCTGCGGTAAGGTTTGTATCGACAAATGACCACGAACCACCTCCGGTTACCAAAATCGAGGCGAGTGCCGAGCCACCAGTCTCCAGTGTTTTTGCTGTCGCTGCAGTAAGTTGGAGCGTACCGCTATTTGCTGTAATGCTTCCACCTGAGCGGATCAATGATCCGCCAAGTGCCATAATCCCCGATGGAAATGTGACTGTACCAGCAGAGACGAATAGGTTGTTTGACGTCGTAGCATTAGCACTTCCAAACGACCACGAACCACTTCCCGTAAAGGCAAGATTGTAGAATGTGTTCGTAAACGCGCTGCCTGCAAGTGTAATAACTTCGGCCGCCGATGAAGAGAATGTGACTGCACCATTGTTGTGTGCAAACAAACCACCAGTACTATTCCATGTGCCCGCTACGGTTGTTGTACCAGTCGGCAATGTGATGGTACCTGTTGAGACCGTAAAATCATTTCCGACCGTAATATTGGTTGCATTGACGGACCACGCACCAGGACCATCAAAAGATATGTCATAGAAACTTGAGCTTCCAGGTGTAATAACATTTCCGGTAGAGGTTGCTGAAAACTGAACAAGTCCAGTTCGCGCCGTAAACGTATTGTTATTGGTCCAATTTTTATAGAGCTGAATGTCAAATCCTGTAATTGAAGCATCCAAAATATCATCGGCACCAATAATAATACTTTCTGCTTTTACGTCGTTCCCTAACGTTACCGTCTTTGATGTACCATCAATCAAGACTTTTCCGATATTGGCTTTAGATACTGCATTGTCAGTCCAAGTTGCTGCGGTCGATCCATCAAACGTGGTACTGCTGGTACCTGACCACAAACCATTTGCATTGTTCGTGAGGTTTCCTGCAACCGTAATCACTCGTGTGTTTCGCGCAAGCGTACCAAACGAGGTTGTGAGATTACCATCGATATCAAGGTTGCTTCCCACGGTCCATGAGGCTGTACCGCTCGTTTCCCCAAAGGTAAGGTTGTTATAGGTGACAGCAACCGCACCCGTATCATCAAAATTCTCAGACGTACTTGTCGCAGTAAATATCAGTGTTGACGTCGCCAATGTCGCGGTGGCATTGTTATCCCAAGAACCACTGACGCGCATGGTATTTCCATTGATCAAAAATGTGCCGTTATTTTCAAAATCATGGGTAACAATATCGGCACCGGCTCCGGGTTGATAGAGATTTCCTGCCTTAAGGATCAGTTCAGCATCTTCACAACCGCCGATAGCACACACTGTAAGATCATTTGACGCATCGACATTGTAAAAGATGTCGTTAGTGTTGGTGTTGTCATAACGGGACAATGAATAGTTTGTTGTCGTACCGTTGTCGTTTGACCCCAAAGAGACGTGGCGCTCATACAGGTTCATACCACTAATGTCTCCAACTCCGTCATACGTCGTCACACCAACCGCACGGCTATTTGTTGCAGCCCCCTGAACAAATACCGTGACCGTATCACCCGGAGCAGCGTTTACGTTTGCGATAGACCACGTACCTGCAGCTATAGTTCCTGTTTTTCCGACTTGCAGTGTGCCATTGAGTGCCACCGCCACCGTCCCTGAGGTGACATTTGATGATTGATCGTATTGATGCGCGGTTCCAGAGACCGTAATACCTGCAGCCCAAGTAATAGTCCAATCCGAAAGCGTCGGACATACGCCCAGGTTACAGGTGAAAGTAGCTTTTGGTCGGAGTTGATTGTACGTCGTGACCGGAAGCACGCTCGTCAAATTTATTGGGCTCGTAGTTGTTCCTGACGAATTTCCCGCAATCAATCCATTGGGGACTAATGTCCATTCACTCGTCGATTCATCATAGTACTCGACTTGATAGACCAAGGTTGACCCACTCGGCTCGCTATCTACCCACGAAAACTGCTGCCAATACGGGCCAGAACCATCATCAAAGTCAATTGCTTCACCCGTCATCACACCACCAGTACTTGGGTTTTGTGCCGCCATCATAAAGGGTTCCCTAAAGGGTATTGCATTGTTCGAAGCATTACTCTCAAGCGTTTGTGCTGGCGTGTTCCAGGTCGATGATGCAACCAATGTACCGTACCAATATGAAAAGTCATATCGGTCAAACGTATTGTTGTAATTCATTTCCAAAATTTTGCCATCGCCCGTCCTGCGTAACTGTACGGTCGACGAAGACGTCGTCGTGGTGGTTGCAATGGTACCTTCTCCCGAAATAGCAGCATTATAAAAACGATATTTGAGCGACGCTGTGTCGTTGTACGCTATCATCGTACGCCCATCTCGTGCACCTCTTGTTTCATACACACAATCAACACGCCGATCTGTATCTACACCGTTTGTCGTCTCTACTTCTGTAACCGCGGCAGCAGACCAACCGGCTCCTGTCCAAATCTTGTATCCAATATCATTATCGGTATCAACGTAGCAGAGCGTCATGTTGTCTGACCCTTGATCGGCAGCGAGTGTTCCCCACTCAAAATCATTACCAATAGCACTATTGACCACACTTGCGCCAGCCCAGTTTAGACCATCCCACGTACGCCAACTAAAACTAGCGGCAGATCCGTTTGCCACTGCTATGACGGCCTGGTCTCCGCTCTCTTCATATGCTGCAGCGATACCTTCTTTGTTGACATCAGCTGCTTGTATTGATCCCCACGTAGCTGAGTTTGCCCAGCCATTACCGGACCAGACGCGTGCTTCATATGTAATACCGGTTGTGTCACGCGTTATGGCTATTATTTCATCTGAAATTGGATCTGAAATAAGCTTTACCCACCCACAGGTGTTTCCTCCAGTAAGACCAATACCACCACCATTTGTCCACGAGCCATCCCATATCCAATATGTCGGATTTGAGTCGCCATCACACGCAACTACCATCAAGTCACCTGACAGAGTCTCGTACGCAATATCAAAACCACGCATGTTGGTATTTGGAATTGAAGCAGTAATTTCCTGCAAATTGTCCCATGTTCCATCATTGAAAACCTGAACGTTCACATCGGCATCACTACCCATTGTTGCAAGCGCGTACTCTCCTCCATCAGGCGAGTTCTTAGTCACGACCCAGTTTATCGTAGCTCCCACATCAACAGCGGTACCTTCGGCCGACCATGTCGTCCCGTCCCATGTGCGATAGCGAGGTGTGGTAACAGCGCCCTCCGCATATGCAACGAGGGCATCATCAGTCGTCGTAGAAACGGTGGCGGTTGTGGTACTGACTGACCCAATACCGACATTGGTATTGACACTAAACTGTTCGACTGTTGTCTGAAACCATGTCGAGACCGTGACCGATGTTGAAGCAGTAACACTCCGAGCGTCGGTATAAAATGAATACACATTGGCTCCTGGTGCAGGATCACGTGCGCGCACGCGCCACCAATATGTTTGATTGTTTTGGAGTGCGTCAGCTGGTTGAATAGTAAACTGGATGATGTCCCCAGAAATAAATGATGATGTATCTGTCGCCGTCGTTATATTGACAAACCCTGAATCAACACCTGATGTACGCGTCGTTGATGACGTAAAAGCTGACGTTGTTGACCATTGAAATTCATACTGCAAATCGTCATTCTGAGGATCGGTTGTGTAAAACTCAAATGTTGGTGTCGTCGTAGCCGTTTTTTCATGGGAAAAGAGTGAGTTTATTGTTGGAGTTTCCACACGATACCCCCATGCGACGGTCCAGTCTGACAATGTGGGTGTTCCAGCAATATTGGTAAAATCAGCAGCAACCCGAATAATGGGGTACGTCTCAACATCAACTCCTAACAGACTCACGGGTGTTGCATCAAAGCCCGCGGCATTTCCCGAGAGTGATCCATCAGGCACCAACTGCCAGGTAGCCGTCGTACTATCAAAATACTCAATATGATATTTTATATCACCGGTCGCTTCAGTATCATTGAATGAAAGAGACCCCCACGCATTACCGATCGAGCCTTCAGAGAAGGTGATGGCCGAGGAAGTCGTTGTTCCTGTTGTTGATCCGACAATAAGCTCTACAGTATCCGCCGCTAGAGCGTCTGTTCCATAGAGCGTGTCAGTATCAAATTGCTCCTCCATGGTCTGATGCCAGGTTGAAATAGTGACGGTCGTGTCGATGGTAAAACTGCGAATCGTCGACCAGCTTCCCCATTGATTTGACCCTGTAGGATCTTTCGCACGCACGCGCCAGTAATATGTGGTCCCGTTAGTTAGTGCTGACGTCAGATGAAATTCAATATCATCCCCAGCAGGAAACGGATCCTTATTTGAACTCAAGGTCAGGTCTTCAAATTGGGATCCATGAGAAACACTATTCCTATCTACTGTGACTGATGTAAAAGCATAATCATCATCGACCTGTATCTGATACGTGAGTGTGTCACTTTCCGTGTCACCCCCAGAAAACTCAAAGAGAGGGGTCGTTGATGAAACTTTTTCATTATTAAATGGCACTGCTTGAGTCGGCAGATCTGGTGCCTCATTCGTCCATAGACTTGGATAATTGTCATAGGCAAAAAATACAGTGCCATCTGATTTCACCATACGGAAACAGTACGTGGAACCTTCATATGCTCCGTTTTGCTCTAATACAAAATCCCACTCCCCTTCTTCACCAATACCAATATCATTTGGAGTCGTAGTCGAGGGATTATTTTCCTCATAGGACTCTAGAGTATCGGTGCCAAGTATTGTTGAAGAAGAAAGTACGGCGCCATCTGAGAGTGAACCATTGTCATAACCACGCCATTCCACCGTTGATGTTGAAGCACCCACATCAGTCCATGTTGTAATTGCGCTACATTCTGCGGTCGTTGAACCAAATTGTAATTTAAACGCAACAGCCGTCGATGTTGACACCGAGACGCCTACTTGCATGCGCAACCTCACCACATCACCGCTCTTTACCGGTGTATTTGTTGCACCAATTTGTTCATTGGTAATCAAGTCTTCAGACCCAGCAGGCCAAGCATCCGTTGGTGTTGTGGATGTTGCCAGATTTGCAAACCATCGGTATGCGAGTTGCGTATATGTTGGATTTGCGCCTAAATATTTTGCAAAAATAGCGGTTACGTATGGCGGTTGGTGGTCTGTGTACGCAATATTACTGATCGTTACATCATGTGTACTTGTGGCAGGAGTTCCAGCAGTACCGACACGCGAGACAGAGCCTTCGGTCGATGTGCTGGAAGTTATAACAAGATCACTATGACTATGTGTCAACGACCCCCCCGTTGAACCGTAGGAAGCAGAACCTTTAGGGTACACATCATAGAACGGATCACCAGCCGTCGCTGAACGATTGAGCCAGCCCGCAGGTGGTGTATCGGTCCACATCGTGATGGCATTCACGGGTGTCGTCGTTGCAACGGTGGTTGTGCCATAAATTACCGTAATAAAAGGAGGTTCATTGCTCGATGCAGTCGTCGTACCATTGACGATATGCTGGTGACCAGCTAAAGCACTTTTTACCTGCGTACCTAAGGTACGACCATCAACTGTTGATCCACTGGCACCCGTAGTAGTACCTATTACGCTGTGTCTATGTGTGCTCGTTCCAGCGGTCAATATAGTATTTTCTCCATAGGGGAAACGATCATCAAGTTGCGAGTACCGTGCCCACCCAGAAGGTACCGTTGAGTCAAACATCAAGACAACACCTGCAGGAAGAGATGCCGGTTGACCCGCACTATTGTTTTGTATGAGTCGCAATTGGCGATATCCAGGTAATGTTGAAGTCGCCACAATCACGGGATCGTACGTGTGGGCATGCGAACTAATTGCTACCTCGGTACCAGCTCTGTTTTCTGATGAAACCGCTGCGGAAGCGGCTACGGTACCACTTGCCGTATGCGTACTTGTCGAAACGCCACCCGTTGTACCATACGTTGCTCCACCTTTTGGAAAACGCTGAAATGCCGTCTGCGTAGCATTACATGAAATACAGGTCCACCCCGATGGAATACTAGCGCCGTCAGTCCAGAGTACAATCATGCTCCCGGTGGCATCTGACGCTATTTGCCAGCGGCGATGTTCCGTAAATGACCGAACAACAGCCACAGCATCTCTACCGGTATCTACAGCATCGACGAGTGCTCCGGTCGTACTTCCCATCTCTTCAACGTAGGTACTTTGGAACAATGTCTCAGTATCAGAAGGCAATATAAGTGGCGGGGTCTCTGATAAACTCGCATCTTCGGGTATGACCTCAGCTTCCAGTGGAGCAGATTCTGGAGTGGTATCTGTTTCCGCACTTGGCGCTACGACGGTATTTTCACTTTCAGTAGGCACAGACAACGTCGGCTCAAGAGGAGTGACGGGGACGTCTACGTTTTCAGCATTTGACTGCTCGACAGGCGTTGGTTCAGCGAGTGGCTCCACCGGTACCACACTATCGAGTGCAGATGTACTTGCTACATCATCGAATATTGGAATCTCTTCGGTCATCTGCGGCTCCACTCTATCTGTCGGTGTCGCTTCTGACATTGTTGAAATATCTCCATCAAGCAAAACTGACGCCGGCCCTAGCATGTAGAGATAGGGACTTATGTCTGGGGAATCAAATGTGTACGTAAATGTTTTTGATTCACCTGCCAAAAGTGCAATGTCCCATGTCAATTTTTTCTTATCGTCCTCAACAGTGATAATCGCATCAGTATTACTAATCTCATAGTCATGTGGTGCAATATCTACAAATGTGCCCGTAAACGCTGCTCGTGCAGAAACGGTTACTGACATGGTGTACGGAGCAACAGGATAAATACGCGTTGGTCCCGATCGTTCAATCGAAATAGGCGCATCAGAAACCACCTCAAATGTGTCTTCGGTGTGCGCAATAACATCGCCAGAAGGATCCAGTCGTTCTACATAAAATGTATGGGTGCCGGGCAAGGATGTCACAAAGGTGCCCGCATAGTCAGGAACATCGACTACGTTGTTTCCTTTACATAGACCAGACTCCACAACCGGCACTTTCTGTATAAAATTATCGGGAGCAATAACATACAGTGACAGACTCGCATCACAAATCGTATTTCCATTTTGAGAAAGTGCAGCAAGCGAAATACGCGCTGTTTCCCCGACTACATATTCACTTTTGTTTACATTGAGTGCCAAAAGTCCCCATTGGAATTCAAATGAGTCTCGATAGAGCGCGTTGCCTTCTGCAACCTCAATCTGCAAACTGTAGAGACCTGGACGCATTTTTTCTCGTTCACTTTCAGGAATCTTGATGGTCCACAAGCCTTCATCGGTCATAAAGAGTTCTGGCTCTACACCCACATCACCAAAGTCCTCATGTACCAATATCACGTGCGTTACTTCAGCTATTTTGTCCGCAAAAATACTGCGGAAAAACTGAATGATGGCATTACGCTGCTCGATGTATTTGAGCGTAAAATTCGGCAATTCATCAAGCGTGAAATCAAGCTCAGTGCTCAACAACTCATGCTCAGCAGGTTTTTTTAGCTCTTCCAGGGCGTCTGGTAATACATGGGCACGAAGTGATGCTTCATCTATTGACTGCACTCCAAGCTCCAGCCACAAACTATCGACATAGATTCCTTCTAGGTTTTCTGGATTGCCATAGTAGGTAACACGCACATGGAGATTACTGAGTCGTGCGACACTATCGATGGCTGGTAATGCAAAAAGATAGTATCCACCATTAATAGCATTTGACACCTCTTCATTGAGTGGTACCGTACCCGCTTCATTCCACGCTCCGTCCAACATATATTCAATCACGAGTCCCTGATCTTCTCCTGCAAAATCTTTCTTTGGTTTACCCGCAAACGAAAGTCGCAACTGCGCATCTTCAATAAACTCACCAGAGCCAAGCTCAGGTAATGCAAATCCATCAAATACGATCGGTGACACCGCACAACCTTCCTGTCCCTCGCAAAAATACGGTGACACACTTTCTGCTAGGTCATTCGACGGTTCAGCAGTTTGACTGTCTGACTCAACAGCATCCGTCTGAACATCCGATGTTGACGTTGCGATTGGACTCAGGTCGGGTACATTCTCCGGCACCACAGGTAGTTCATTCTCCACTACTGTGGGTATATCTGACGTTGGTTCATCTTGCGGTAGAGCGACGTTTGCACTTCCTTGCGTAGGATCACTCGTTGAAGACGTAATTTCAGTTTCTGTGCTTGCAAATACCGACAATGCGCGCTCAAATACTTGCGCAAATACCAAGGACCACTTCCCTTCAGCTTTTGTTAGAGGCTCGACAGCGGGAGGTTCGCTCGACTCGGTTTGAGCGGCAGGTTCTGTTGCTGCTTCCGGTAAAGGTTCGGGCGTCGATGTCTCATCTTCTGAAGTGGATGGGGGTGCAACCGGTGGCGCGACCGGAGCATCGACCTCGGCATCAATAGGAGCGTCACTAATTTCGCTATCTGATGATGGAGCCTGAATATCTATAGCATCGGTCGAAGATGTCTCTGGGTCGGAAACCGCGTCCGTTCGATCGGTACCTACAGTATCAGTCGTTGATTCCGGGACGGGAGCGGGCACGACATACACCGGTGTTGTATCAAGATACGCAGCACCACTTTTTCTAAAATCTTGGTACAACGCATGATCGTCATATTCTTGCGAATATATCTTCTCGACTCCAACCCACGACGTCGTGGTGACGGAGCTTGGAAAGACGTAGAGCGTTCGAAGTGAATATGGAGTTTCATCACCATGGACCACAGAGACACATACCAAAACAACTACACTCACGCAGAGTAGCAGAACCACGGTATGGCGTTTGAGAAAATTAATGTATGGCACTATATACGTCAAAACCACGCCCCAAAAATTGGTTAAAATTGGGGCTATTATAAATTATAGCCTACCCTTCCATCAGTCATCGTATGACAGATGTGTATATGAACCACTACCTGCCTATTTAAGTATTTTTTGTACGTCTACAATCTCTTTTTCGATCAAGGTTTCAGATACTTCGAGTGCATTTCCGAGATTTTCAACCGCTTCGCGTTCACTTCTTGAGAGTCGCGGCTTCTTGGTAATAGACTTAATTTGATCTTGGATCTCGTCACGTAGGGCCGAAAATATTTTCTCCATTTGATCTTGAATTTCCTTGGTTTCCTTGCGCAATTTTGTTTCTTTGCGTCCAAACTGCTTTCGTTCGTAGAAAATATATGCCGTAAGAGCAACAATGAGCGCTATGAGTAGAAGTATAAATACGTTGGTAAATGTAAAGAGAGCCCACAATGCAGAACCTTTGTCTTCGGCAGCCTTCGGCTGCCAGCCTGCGGTAATAAGGAGTGGTGTTGATGATTCTCGGATATTGCCCGCATTGTCATGGGCGATAACCTTGACGGTATACGTGCCATCGACGAGGTCAGTGAGCAAATAGCCCAAGCGTGCCTCATCTGGTGTGACGGTAACTGGCTCACGATCAGCGATAAATAACTCATACTTCTGGACCCCTGAGGTTGGGTCTTTTGCTTCAAAAATCAATATCGGAAATGTTTTTGGGGTATTACCAGCGCGTACATTTATCGTAAATTGCTCAGGAGGAGTCGTGTCTATCTTTATGAGACGGTGCGTGATGCCTCCCCAACCCACTTGGTTTTTAAACTGTACGTTTAGGTACTGAACACCGTCCATCAATTCCTTCTCCGTCAAGAGCATCTCCGCCACAGGAGGATCGATTTTGGTTACCGGTGCAAAATCCGAAGACGTTGATACATCAACCGCCAGTCCATTCACATCAAATGGTATCTCCCAGGTAAAGAGTCCTGTTGATGTTGCATACCAAAGATCCGAATCAAGAAATACCTTGGAACCTACTTCAGGTGGCAATGGAGGATCACCAAAGGTTATCGCTGCATCGTTGTTCTCCTCCTCTTGCTCAGGTTTTGGCGTTTCATCTGTTGGTGTTTCAGTTGGTGTCGTAGGAGTAGCAGCCGCAGTAATGATATACGCACCCTTCACTGATGCTGAAAAAACGTCTGTTCCAAGGCCGTCAGCAGCGAGCACCGATGCATTTTTAAAATCAACCGTAACTGAACCTTCAGCAACAGCCCTGAAGGTCACCGTCACCAATGTCGACTGTGAGGTAAAAGGTGTAGGACTCCCTCCGCCAAACTCGATAGTACCTGCGCTATTAGAAAAAGTCGGTTCTGTTGTCCATAGTGAAAAGACGGACCCTGTTTTACTTAAGCTCACCACCGATAGTTTTGAAGTATCAAATGCAAGTTTTGATTCCACGGCGTTGACACTTTTGCCCTGTGGATTGACACGTATAGCTGCTGTAAATGTCTGCCCTGCAGTATAGGTTCCTGACGCTGGTGCAATCAGAACCTCCGCTGCGTACGTGGTCGTCATAAAACCAAAAAAACTAAAGACGACGAAGCCGAGGCTTGCCAGTAGTAGTTTTAACTTAATACGTGACGCCATATTATGATTTGCGACCTTTTTCGGCATTTTTTACATGCAGCTGCACCTTCTCACGTTCTTCTGACCGCAGGAGTGGCAAAATGAGTATCAAAACACCATTTTTTACCTTTGCTTCAGCATGTGCTATGTCAACACCTTCTGGCAAAATGATCCGTCGGTAAAAATCTCCCCAAATACACTCTTCCGTAAAAAAAGCGCCTTCAGGTTTTATTTTAGGAAATGCTATGCGATCAGGACGTAAACGTTTTCCTTCTATAAGCACAATATCAGCATCCCCTTCAATTGAAACCTTAATATCCGCAAGCTCGGCTCCAGCTGCCTGTGCATACACGACGATCGTGTCATCGGTCTGAAATACATCAACATCCAGCTGCACTATTTTATCAAGTGCAGTTTCCTCCTCGGCAGATTGCAATTTCTGCGCGTGGACCCCTTTACCTTTTAGACGTTGAAGAAAGGACATATAGTGCCGAAACTACATAGCACCATTATACGATACAAACGCATAACGTCTGCCATGATTTACCCACATCATTAGCCGGTCCAGTTGAAGATCATGATCGAAAAGTCAGTCAAACTAACACGACCATCGCGATTGATGTCCGCAGGAGGGTCAGACGCACCACCATTCGTGTTCCAATGGAAAAGCAGGATGGAAAAGTCAATCAAATTTACTTTTCCATCACGATTTAGGTCAGAATTGTTACCCGTTGGTGGCACCGCTGCAGTACCCACAGCATAGTATGTGTACTGCGAAAAATTTGTAGATATACTGCCCTCAATTTGCGCGGACTTAGCGCGCACCTTCCACTTATCCTTGGCAAAACCTGCCGTGGACTGCGTTGCAGACCATTTACCGATACCATCTGACGTTGCGGTAAGCGTTTTTGGGGACGTACCATTCTTGTCCTGCTGTGTTTCAATCGTGATGGTGCTATTTGCTATTGCATAGCCAGAAAATGTGACTGTCGCTCCGACATCAACGGGATTTGGAGCAACAGATATCGACGGCATGAGATTAATATTCGAGAGTGTAGAGACACGAGAACCGGTAACCGTAAATGTCGTTGAAAAAGTCGAAGATTTAACATTGCTGCGATCGGTAGCGTATGCACCAAAGCTGTAGACACCCCTCGCTATGGCATCAAGCGTGACAGAAAACACACCTGCACTATTTGCGGTCACTGTATCTGCAATATCGCCATCGACTAAAATCGACACCTTGCTACTTGGAAATGAATAACCGCTTATAATGACAGTTGCGTCACCACTTTCGTACACATCATCATCGCTGTTTGTTCCACCACCACCGCCGCCGCCGCCTCGTGTTCCACCACCACTTTCATCGCTATCTTCATCGCCACCTGTCGTACCATCCCCCGAACCATCATCACCAGAACCTGAACCATCGTCTTCGCCATCACTCCCATCATCTCCATCACCTGGGGTTCCTTCGGGAGGTGGTGGAATGGTAAACGTTATCTCGTAGTCATCGATATTGTAGTTGTTCTCATCATCTATACAACGCACAAAAAATGTATACGTAGTATCTGCAGATAACCCAGTTCGCACCAAGGAATGAAAAATAGACCCCGTCACGGTAAACTCATCGGTCATGGACAAAAAGGGCGTCCCTGAAGCAGTAGAGAATCTACAGCGTGCAAATTCATCTGTTTCAAGGGAAATCTCAACGCCGGTTACAGTTCCTGACAGCGTCCCCGTTGGCGCTCCATTGAAGCGCACAGGCGGTATCTCTTCTGTCGTATCCACTGGGCCAACACCAACTGAATCAATAATTGCAACAAGAGCTCGAGCTGTTGCATCACTCGCACCACCGCCAGCTTCTATGAGTATTTGACGCGTGCCTGTTGCTACAGGATTCAACACACCAACATCCGTGGTAGTGGAGTTTGTGGTGTGTGTACCTATCTTTATTCGCACGTCGCTTCCTGCACTAATACCTGCGGATGCATTCAATGTATAGAGCACATTGCCCGATGTACCGGTTGTTATAGCAATACCATCATACGTAGCGTCAGCAGTACTTGATGCGGCTCGTACGGTATAGCCCAAGGATGGTGGGGCAACGAAAAGTTCAACTTGATCAATGTCAAAATCGACGGCCGGGATGGTAAAGGCTCCATCTTCGGGTGTAATACGAATATATCCGCCTGCTGGGACAGCAACATCCAGCTGAAATTCAATCGTATGATTTGAGTACTCACCCGGCGCCGAATCAGTCAAGGTATCACTAAAGGTCGTGATATTGCGTGCTTGTGATTGATTGTTGTATATAAATAAGAAACCGCTAATGATAGAGATCCCAAGCAAGAAAAAAACGCCGTACACGAGAGCAGTAGAGATACCAAATCTCATACGTGCGAACATTGTTGTGCGTAAAAGTGCAAAATACTGCATATTAACGTTTCAAATCAAGTGCGCAGCGAAAACCGATTGCGGCGCCTGCAAACGATGTTGCTGTTTTTGCATGGAGACTATACACCCCTGCATCACTTCCGCTCCCATAAAACCCGCCGCGCAGCATACCATACACACCAGAAGCTTCAGACCAGAAATAATCTTCATGAAAATCGGACGAAGCGGACCCCTGTGTCTTCGTAACAACACCATCAGCATCGGTTTCAATAACATACCCACTTGTCGGTAGCATACGATCCCGATACTTTCCTTCTTCTACCGACCCATCAACCCATTCCCATACGTTCCCTATCATATCGAAAGCACCCATACCTGAGACGCATTGTGGGTACTTGCCCGTCTGCATAGCGCCATCTGTTCTAATATTACATGCTACTTCTCCTCCGATATCGGGAGAACCTAACGACGCGCGGTACCATTCTGCATTACTTAACAGTCGCTTACCTGCCCTACCACAGAGTTCTTGCGCTTGATTCAACGTCACATACGTCCACGGTTTTGCAGAGGCTGTTGATGCCGGGAGACAACTGCCTGTGTTTATGTTGGTACGTGTATCGTTTACATTCGCTACCTCCTTGCTTGGACAGGTTGCGCCTGGCGACGCCTCATATATGTCTACACACACGGCATTAAAATCACCGCCAATGAGCGCCATACCATCACTACAGCCAGTATTGGTCTCCGTTACCGATGTCGCTAATATTCCTAGAGCAGATTGTGATAGCGAATGTCCACTCAAGGTAGCATCTACCGTGATACTCGTAAGAGCAATGACACCAACGGTGACAAAAATCCACCGCGCACTTTTCATGACGCGTTTCATTACCTTATAGTATAGCTGATACTCGCTTTATTTTTCGTAATCTCGTACACAGCGAAAACCGACACCAGTACTGCTAAAAGCAAGATCAATCGATGCATTCAATGTATAGAGACCACCGTCTTCACCACTACCATAAAAGCCGCCACGTATCATACCGCGTACCCCTGTAGGAGTAGACCATGCATAATCATTACCATACAGTGCGTCCTCTACCGTCGCCGAAAGCAATGCAACACCGTCTGCATCAACACCGGACACGTACCCTGTTTGCGGTATTTGACGGTTTCTGTACGAACCCTCCGTAACAGATTCATCAACCCATTCCCATACGTTGCCAATCATATCGTATGTCCCGACGGTTGATTTGCAAGCAGTTTCCGAAGCATTTCGAGGCTCTTGCGTCTGTGGTGTATGGAGATTGCATAACCTGTCGTTATTTGTAGGCGTACCGAGCGCCGCACGATACCATTCTTCGTTGGTTGGCAAACGCTTACCAGCGCTCGCACATGCGCGTTGCGCTTGACTCATACTTATAAATCTCCACGGCTTAGTGTCCTTTTTTGCTTCAGGAATACACCCCGCACCACCAATATTTCGTTCTGTTTCCTGTACATTTTGTGGGTCACGATGCGGACACACCGGTGCCGCGCTCTCCTCAAACACATCAACACATATTCTTCGAGAGCCAACCGTCACCTCAGCCATATCAGACGGGCACCCTGTTCTAATCTCCTCACTTTTTAATGCCATGCTTAGGAGTGAGCCCGAAACGCCTTCGAGGGTATCGGACGCAGAGATACCCAACGTTGTGAGTATCACAGCAGAAAGACCAATAAGACCAGCTTTAAGATGTCGCCGCATAGTCTAACCGCTCATTTTTACGAGCACGCATATAATCAAGGAAATAATTTGTTGTGATGAGTATGAGGAGCAGCAGTAGTATGCTACTCAATATATAGTCTGAAAAACGAAATGACTGTAGTTCGCTGTCGCGCACTCGCGCATCAATAAGACGTTCACGTTCATCAAGCTCTTTTTGCCTCTTTGTAAGTTCACCCGTTAAAGTATTTATTTCATTTGGCACCACTGAGGCGGTGATACCTATCACGTTTGCCATATACATACGTGCCTGCATGGTGAATAACGTCGTTTCTGGGACAATAATCCCACTCTGCATCGTGAGCAGAAAAGCAACAACGAGTGCGGACGCACGCAAACATTTATGGTAGAGAGAGTCGCTGTACATACCCTAATCCTACTGCGTAGCTATACTGTTAGCAATAGATATTTATGCGAACAAGAACAATAGACCGATGAGGAACAGTGTGGTTACGATGAGTAAGGTCACTGCAGTAACCATAAGTCGAGACATTTGCGCATCGCGGCGGCGTCGAACGACCATGCGCTTACCCTGCGTAGTAGACAATTGATCCAGTGTACGGCGTATATACAACTTGATACCGAGGTAGACGACGAGTACAGCGAGTGACAGTACTCCAAGTACCGGCAAAATTATTTTTATTGGTAATATCCAAAACGAAACGGTACCCGATACGGTAGATTGTCGTCCCGACTCACCATAGACAAGCCCAATGATCGCTTGGTAGCGACCAAAAGCAAGTCCTGTCCCTTCCCACTTAATATCGAACGCCCGTGTTGTACCAGGAAAGACACCTGACTTCTGATCGTTTACGGAGACATACCCAGCGCGTTTACCCAACATGTTATTTATTTCAAGCGGTCCTCGAGGGCGAATGAGTACATTTCCTGGATTCTCTACTCGTGCAAGAAATGTCACACGAGGTTCACTATAGACCAATTTTTCCGTTGAAAACTCTCTGATGCGTGCTGATTCAATGACATCGCCCGCAATACGAATACTTACAATAGCTCCTACTTGGTAGCTTACTCCAGCACCAAGTTCACGCAACTTCGGTGGTTGTACCGTTATAAAAATTCCTCCAAAATGACTACCTGGTGAAGCATTTTCTGGTACCGTCACCTTTAGTGGCACCTGCACCGAGGCCCGAGGAGGCAATACAATGCCTTCACTTGAGTACGACAACCACGTACTCAATTCAAAACCCGTCACTTCTGCTCCTGCGTCAGCAAAAATAGGGGCACCGGTATCCGTTACACCACTAATGTCTTTACTCAGAAGAAAATACGTCTGCTCAAGATCGCTGATGTTTGTAACGGTGAGCATCTCTTCAAAAACTTCTCCTGGATTGGCTCCGCGCTCAATCGTCGAAGGTTTGAGTTCAACACCAGCAGACTCTTGTGCATACACATCATGAATCTGAAAAAAAACAACACAGACAAATAGAATTAAAAAAAATGCTATGCGACGCATGTATAAAATACTACGAATAAATAACCCATCTATCATAACATTAAGCGGTACAATAAAATAAAACTAATCAACAAAAAAACTCCCCGTCTGGGAGTTTTTTTGAACATATCGCGTGTCCTAGAAAATAGGAGTTGCAATGTATGTAAGTGTCGTCGTATAGTCGTCAGCAGCTTCCTGGAGGGAGGTTATTTCTACCTGATAACCAACCGTTGTTGATCCAATGTCTGCAGTCGTACCATCGGCAGGACCGCTGTGATGGAAGATGGCGCGTGGTGTCGTACTTGCTGAAATCCATTGATTTGAGCCGAATGCACCACCACCTGCAACTACATCGTCCTCCGTCGTAAGACCCCAGTGGCCCCATGTCTTTTCATCCGAAATACTGTTGGTTGGATGAGACCAAGCACCAGGTGTATCCAAGTAGTTTCCGTTTGCAAAACCATCAATGTCGGCTCCTGTTGACGATAGAAGATTTTGGTCTTGGTACACTGTTACCGTAAATCCTTGTGCGGCGTTCGTCAAGACGTGCAACTGCTGACCTAGTGTCTGTATGACGCTGTTAGTCAAGAGACCGAAAGGAATTGTGCTTGCTGTTGCCGTGCGAGTCGTCGTCGTACCGTTTACGGCGCTACTCGTTGCAATACCGTTCACCGTAAAGGTGAAACTAGTATCAACAGATGCTGTTACAACAACGTTATCCAGAATTGCTACGTTTGTTGCACCAGAATCCTGAATCGTACCACCCGAAATGTTTATTTCATATGACCCAGCATTGTTTGGGTTAATGATTCGTGTATCTCCCGTTGAACCTGAAGATGCATGCGTTCCGACCAATATTTGAACCACGGAGCTCGATGCAATAACATCGGTACCGCTCGTAAATGTAATAGTTGACGTTGTGGTTGCAACACCCCATGTTGCACCTGCCGGGGACGAGTCCAATGTAAGGTTTACTCCGTCATCTTTGAGATCCATATCATTGAAGTCAAGACCGGTGGCGGTATTTGTGCCAAGACTGAAACCTGCAGGAAATGTAACAGTAATGGATGCACCTGCTACCGCTCCGTTTGGCAACGTGAATCTGATTGTGTGGTCTGATCCCACATTCATGTCAGAATCACTGAGTGTATCACTGAAGCTTGTCACGTTAGACGCGTCCGCCTTCTGGGAGAAGGGGCTCGCACCAACGATCCAGAGCATCAGTGTTACCACAACGAGCATCGCGATTGCTCGGAGCGCGTTATGCGCTTCTTTGTTGTGTAGAACGTACATGTACTTTTAATATTATTTTTAAATAACTATACATACAAAACATTTTTTTGTTTTTATATTTTTGTTTTGTAGTCCGGACCGAAGCAAGGTGTGTGGAGAGATATCGTTCTCGATACGCATCAAAATATGATGCAGCCGTTTTAATCAAGGACAATACCAGTACCCACTTCGACCGACCCAATATCTATTGTACAAGGACATTGACTTTTTGTGTGACACTATGTGTTGATAACTGTCAAACAAATCTCACAAGCAAAAAGTTTCTTACGGACATAATTAGCGACCGTTAGAAAATATATGCGACATATGAAAAAATGTCTTAAAGAACGTGACGTCATGTGCAATTTAGACAATGAGTACACCTGAAACTAGTGCAGAGTGCACGTAAAGTGCAATCCAGAGAGCAACCATAAGTCCAATACCATACATAAGTTGTGTAGGATGTTGACGACGCCATTCCACAATAATCGAAAGTACTAGCGAGCAAAAGACAAAGAGTGCGAGAAGTGAGTATATGATTGATAACACCAGGTGTGGTCGCGTAGCCGCAGCATAGAGCGGTGTACTTTGGCGTATTTCTGCTGTATTTCCACTCGTTTCACCAATGTCTGACGATAAGATGCCGCGCCCGACGAACGGGGAGATTGTTGCAACATCAGAAAGTGTCATGAACGTTTGCGTTTGAGAAATCGTCGGTGATGTATCCTTAACACTAGCAAGCTCAGGCCTCGTTGCAGTCGCCTGTGTAGTAGTGGGAACGTTATCCTGAATTGGCTCCATGCGAGTAATCTTTGGTGATGTTGTACCGGCAACCGTTGTTATCTGAACCTCTTCAACAGGCACCGCTTGCTCATCCTGCGCATCAAGAACTGATGCGCTTGAAGAAGCTTTGGGGATTGTCGTAGATGATGCGACAATGGTCGCAGCCTGTTTAGGTGCTCTTGTAAGAGCTGCAACGCGACTTTTCTCCGCTTCAGTCATAGGATGCCCAAAAAGTTGCACCACAAAAATAGTGGGTGCACCTTTATAGGTACCACGCGCAGTACCTATGCCAATTTCGGTATAATGTTCATTCAAAATATTTGCTCGATGCCCGGGCGACTTCATCCACGCATCCACGACCTGGTCAGAATCAGTAAAATGTACTGCAAGGTTTTCACCCGCATAAACATAGTCATAACCTGCTCGCTCGAACCAATACCACGGTGTTATGCCAAGCGGACTATCATGAGCAAAATACTCATGCTCTGCCATATCTCGCGCTTTGAGTGATGCCGCTTCGTCCAAGACGGCACTTCGAGTTAAAAACGACATCTTTTCGTCCTTTCTTGAATCATTGGTGAGATCAATAAGCACAGACGGGAGAATAGCCGAAGCAAACCAATCAGAACTCACCAAGACCAATGACTGGATATTGACGACCGTAAAACTCAGAAAAATCAACAAGAGTATACCTAGAGCAGCAGCCTTCTCCAGAATAGTAGGTTGATAGTTATTCGACTCTTGTGGGATAAACAGCTTTCCAAGAAACTTCATCATATATTAATGAATAGTATAACCTTGACGACACATAGATTCCACCCGCGCTATAGGTGTACGAAACTAGAAACTAACCGGTGACGTCGTTGCAGAAATATTGCCTGCAAGCGTTGCGTATACAATAAGATTGTGACTATAGCGCAATACTCCGCGATCATACGTACCAGTACATGTTATGAGTCGCAATTCAGATTGATCGACGTCTCCGTACACCGATTCAGTAGGAAACGAACCTTGAGGAACCCGTTCCAGTTTATGAATGATGAATGTTGCACTCGTCCCATCGATGCGATCGACGACCACCTCATCACCTGGAGCAACCTGTCCTAGCGAATAAAACACTGCAGGTCCTGCTTTCGAATCAACATGGCCAAAGATGACCGATGGACCTCGCTCACCCGGCGTTGGACCATGTTGATACCACCCAACTTCATCATATGTTTTCGGCACTTCAACTTCCCCGTTCTCTTTTACACCAAGCGGAGCCGCAAATGGTACATCAATCCCTATTTTCGGTATATGAAGACGTATTGGTATTGCACGAGGCAAAGATATTCCAAGCGATGTTGTTGCTGTGGGTATTGATTCTTGTACGATGGTTTCGGCCAGAGGAGCCCGCTGTTTCCACAAAAGGTAACTTGCGCTTAGATACACTATGCATGCAAGCCCCATTACAACATAGGTCGCCACACGACGGTGGCGACCTATGTTTTCTTTTTTTTGCTGTGGGTTCATTTATGCGTCCATGCGTCGCAACACGACAATACCCCCGAGCATAAGAAGAAACGACATAAAGGCAATTATTTCAAGTGCCGTAGTTGTTGCTGCGTCAGATGTACCACCAAAACCAGTATTAGGAGCGCCGGTAGGCAAGATGGCGGTCTGAGCGCCAGCAACTTCAGGTACAGATTTGTGGTCACTGTCGCCAAGCACTTCCCCGTCAGAACTATTATTATTTCCACCTTGTGACGAACCTCCTCCTCCCGAGAGACTTATACGGCTACCACCGCCACCTCCGCCACCGCCTCCACCATTGTCGGTATTGTCAGGGTTCGGATTATCACCACTTCCCTCTGGTCCATCGCCCTGATTCGCGCCCAGACATGTAAAGGCGACATCATCTACCAATGTACCGAACGAATTTGTTAATCCTGCATCAGCAAGAGAAACTTCTGTCGTAGACCCTGTAGCAACATAGTTATAGGTATAGGTTGACCATACGGTATCAGGACTTAAGGAACCATCACTAGTGACCGGTGCCCCCTGCTGAACCCCTCCCAATCTAACCGCTACTGCATTATCAGACGAGGCTGAGTATGGCAGCGCAGAAAACTGGAATGAAAGCTTGTATAGATATCCTGGGATAGTGGATACGGCTTGTGATATTTTCACTGAGGTATGCTCTCCACTGTATGGGCCACCGGGCGGACCATAAAAGTCTGAGTCAAGTTCTGCAAACTGCAACCCATCTGCTGGCGTACGCCCACTTTGCAATTCAAGGAGTGGTACTTCTGGCGCTCCGGTCGTATCGAGCCATGCAACAGTCCACACCAGTCCATCCAGCTCAGAAGGAAATACATCCCACAGCGCCTCACCAACGGCGGGTGCTTCAAAACTTCCATTACCCAAGAGATTTACCTCGGCATCGCAGGTAGTCTGTGTGGGAAGATGGTAATTTCCAAATTTACAGAAAAATTCTGCCCCTTCACCAACTTCAAAATTGCATACACCACTTTCAAGTGGATACGTCTGCAACCATCCTGCCTGTGCAGTCTCATCCACACTACCCACTGACCCTGCCGGCACCTCTAAACTATACGCACCTTGTGCGTCAGTCACATCAACATACGTTGTGGTTCCAACGGTGGCGGTAATGGTCCATCCTGAAAGTTTTGGCTCACCTTCATCCTCTACACCATTGTTATTTAGGTCATTCCATTTATATCCATAGAGCGTCGCGGTGTCATGTTCGTGGTCTTCAGGCTCATCGCACACGGTTTGTGTTGCATCAACAGCATCAAGATCAAAACCGTCAGCGTCAGGATATTGAGCGTATAGTGCCGTGTCTGACGTATCTGTTATACGTACAAATTTGATCCACGAGAGTCCTGTGCTTGCAACATCAAAATAACTCACACGATCAGCGGCAACAAGATTTGTTGCAGTGCCAACGGCAAACCAATTGGTACCATTTTGACTTACCTCTATCAATGCCTTTTCTTCAGGGTATCCAGCTGGAAATGCTCCGTTTGTTGCCTCATGGATCGAGATATCGTTTCCAGCGATATCTGGCACAAAACTGTCAAAAGACACTACGATCGATCCACCAAAACCGAGGCTATAAAAGCCATCAGTATCTCCTGGCTCCCAATCTGAAGCATCAAGTGCATCGGTGGCGTCAGAACGGGACCCCAAGACATCGGATCCGTCTTTTCTATCGCCCTGAGATGGTGTCCCCACAACATGATCTGCCCATCCACCATTTAGTTCCGGTGCACACTGTGGTACTACTGGCCGCTCAATGAGGCATAGTGAGACATTATCCACAAATGAACCGACTGAGTTTGGTGTACCAGCGTCAGCAAGCGCAATCTCCGTTGAGGTATCCGCGATAAATGAGTAGCTGTGCTCGGTCCAGCTTGTATTTGAAAGAGCGGTACCGTTTGCAGACACTGTATCGGTAAGTACGCCATCAATGTACACACCAGCGCGATTTTCGCTTGTTCCATAGTTAGGACGCGCAGAAAAATCAAAGGTAAGTTGGTATGTTCCCCCAAGAATAGTTGGGACTGTTTGACTAATGCGTGATGATGCCTGTTCACCAGCCTGATTACTGGTTGGCCCCGCCCAATCGGAATCTAATTCAGCATATTGGCTTCCATCTTCTGCCAACCAGCCATTAACTCCTCCATGAAACTCAATATTTGCTACAGACGGTGCCCCGACAAATGCACTGACCCACGAAACAACCCACGCAAGGCCCGAAGTTCCGGAAGTAAAGATATCCCACCCAGCACCATCGACAACATCAGGATTCTCAAAACTGCCGTTTGCAAGCAAATTTTCACCAATACATTGCCCCATGGTGTCGTCCGGGACCTCAATCTGGTGATTACCAAAATTACAGATATAACCATGTGGTGCTGCAGCAAATTTTGCGCCTTCATTTTGATCCAAAACCGGATCCTCTTCTACGTTAAAAAAACAAGTATGATCCGCGGGTGCAGTCTGTATATATCCAGATTGTGCGACCTCACGAACGGTAAAAATGCCAGGAGCGACATCAAATGAGTACTGCCCTGTTGTGTCTGTGACATCCGAGCCCACTACTTCGCTGTCTGTATCAAGCAATTCAATCGTCCAACCAGGAAGACCAGCTTCAGATGCATCCCACACACCGTCAGCATCAACATCATCAAATTTGAACCCGGATATCGTAGAGAGTGGCACCACTGCAGCGAAAGTAGCAGGTGCAAGGGACGATTCTTCAGTCTCTTCTTTAAACGACTCGTCCGCAGGCACGGGTGGAGGTGTCTCCTCATCGGTCGCTGTCTCTTCATTTGAAACCGGAGCATCGCCTAGTGTATCCGGTTCATTGACAACCTCTTCTACAGGGGGAATAGTCTCCCCTTCAATTTCAGCAAATACCAATGCATACTGCCCAAATACCATACTCAAAAGCAGCAGCACAGCAAGTGTTTTTTCTACCGCAAAGCCCAATTTTGTGAGGCTATTCATAGGTTTATCTAAAACGTGTTATATCAATAAAATACCGAGAAATCGGACCCTTCTTCGTGGACGACAAAGTTTAAAAAAATCATACAGGACATACTAGGGTCTGTAAAGGGCACCCCCCTAACAACACCCTATATCGATGGTATATATGTTCCCATATTTCAGAAACAAATACTTCAAAAAAGAAGTCTCCATGCTGTGGACAAAAGCACGCTTCAAAGTGCTTTTGTCCGTATACTGTATCCATAAGGACCCAGTACTCCAACGTCGTGTGGAGTTTTATGCGGATTCTTGTGTAGTACTCTATTATTAGCTATGGGACCTTTTGGCCGCTTAACTTGAACTTAATCGTATGAAAAAAACATCGTTAACATTGTTGGTCATCCTTGCATTTATTGCTCTCCCGCTCGGAAGAGTGGCCGCCGACCACAGCATAGATGAAGGTGAAGCAAGTCACGCAAAAACCCACTCTGCTACTGTTACACTTGGTACCGCTGAATCTGCTCAAATAAAGCAGATGCAGGCACTGATAACACTTTTGAGACAGCTCCTCAGCATACTGCAACAGCAAGGAGGTCACAGTCATGATGATGCATCAAATGACGACCATGACGACGCAAATCATGATGAAGATGAGTCAAATGATGATCACGACGATTCAAACGACGATGAAGATTCCGAAGAAGTAGATGAGGTTGAAGTGACGCTGAACGAGGAGGAAGACGAAGCCGAAGCAGTGGTCACGTTCGAAGATGGTGACACCGAGACATTTAGTTTCGATACCACCGATAGAAATGACATCATAGACGAGCTTGCGGACGAGCTAAACATGGACCGCGAAGATGTCGATGACCTGATCGAATTTGTTGACCTAGCAGATGAAGTGGAAGATATTAGCGTCGAATTTGATGGGGGAGATTCTGAGGTTACGGTTGAATTTGCTGACGGAACGGAGGATTCTTTCTCACTTGATACCACCAAACACAACGAAGTCATTGAGGGTATTGCCGAAGAGCTTGATATTGATGAAGATACCGTACGGGACCTTATCAGCTTTGAAGACGGAGAGCTCGAGATTGAAGTTGAAATAGAAGATGGTGAAGCAAGCGTTCGAATCAGTTACGAGGATGACTCTCACCAGAGTTTCACTCTTGATCTCACCGATGAAAATGAGATCATTGCTGAAATTGTCGATCGCACTGGACTTTCAGAAGATGAAGTATCTGAAGTTATTGACATCACGATAAGTAACTAAGAGGACGGTTAAAAGAGCCACGCGGGGATGCCCCGCGTGGCTCTTTTTTATATGTGCATGTGCAACCGTATGCACCACTAACAATAATCAGTAGACACTCGTTTCAAAAACACTACTTAAACGTTATTGGGATTTCATACTGATCATCATGTTCCTTTAAACCTGAAGGATTGTCCTTTTTTAATATGAGTCTCCCCCGCTTTTCAGTCATACTTGATGGCAACGTAAACGTAAGCGTTGCCGAAAAAGGCACGTACTCTGCAGTCATCCATTCTCCCGATGCTGTCGCCTGCCCATCTGCCAGCGTCTTGCCTGCAGCATCAACAAGAGTGATAGGGAAACTTCCCTCAAAAAACCACGACCCACGAGCCATACCGACAACCGAGAGTGGTGTAGCTATTGCTTCATCAACAAGTGGAGTTTTCACAATCAGCAGATCTTTATAATGATGCCCATCGCGAGACAGGATAGCAACGCTATCGCTCCGGTGATTTTTTACGGATACAGACATGGTACGTGGTTCCGTAGGAATAGCCGACATAGGCTCATCCAGTTTGCGGTCGCGGTACGACAAACGAGCAGTGAATTCCCCTACTTCCCCTTGAGTATTAGCAAGTATCACGAGCGCTTCGGGCGCAACCCTATCACCAATAAGTAGTGAGTCACGCAACACATACGTGCGATCCATTTTTTCAAATAGCCCCAGATAGTTAAATGTTCCAGATCCACCATACTGCACAACAAAAGGCAATACGAGGTCTCCTGACGCTGTATGCACCCGACCCAGCTTATCAATGATTGAAATGACGCCGTTTGAAGCCTGTGGTATTGCAAACGTCTGTGATGCGGCTCCTGCCTTTCCAATTTCAACATTTAGAAACCTTACTGTTTCTTTGGATTCTGGTACTAAAATCTCGATGGATGCAACTACCATACCAACACGCTGTTGCTTTCCCCCTGCCGTATCATCAAAAATACATTCCGCTTTGTCACCTAACCACGTTCCACCGCGATAGGCACATTCAACATTGGCTTTGGTACCGACCTGGTTCGCAAAATAGAAAAATACGAGCCCCGAAATGACCAATAACCCCACAACAATAGATACCACGACCTTCGTTGGAAAGCGTGTCTCTTCAACTAACTCTAGCTCATCGTGCGTTTCCATATCTCCCGTTTGCATATAAAGAGAGTATACCGTGCCAAAAGACAAATATCTATGATGCCGCGGACTGCGCAAAATCCACACCCCTGATCTATCAATAATAGTGTAAAATATAACTCACTAACTATATTTTATGTATACTACAATGTTACGGCTTGTTATTGCGTTGTCCCTCGTCTTTGGTGGTGTTTCGTACAGCTATGGAGCTACGGTCACACCAAGCACGATTGATACCATAAACAGCATCACGCTCGAAGACACGACAGAGACGATTACCATGGATGCAAACGGAAAACCTATCACTATTTTAGGCATTACATTCTCGCTTGAAGCGTTTACAACGGACATGCTGATACCGGGGATCGCACAGCGCGACGACTCGGTGATCATCAATTACCCGCTCCGTTATCTCTTCGAATCACGAAACAAAGAAGTGCTTACAGATGGATTTGCCGCAGCAATAATCATCCCTGATTATGGTTCGACTAGTGCTGCATACCGTATTCCAAAAGGCGAACGACGAACCTTTACCCTGCTTACTGCATTTGCTGGATCACGAGAGAGTGATGAGGCGCGACTTCGCATAATAGATCTGCCGCTTTCAGGACCGGGATTTAAAAAACCGCTCAGATTGAATCCGAGTGAAGTTGGGGACCTCAAGTCGAGACTTGCTGAAACCAACTGACGATCATGGAGACGTCTCTGTACTTTGTAGCACTACTGCTCAACCGATTTGAAAATCCATGGCTTATGGTTGTGCTCATTGCTGTTGGCAGCGTAGTACTGAGCCTCCTAAAGAAGCAGTACGGCATCATTTTTCTCATGGTCATGGGTATGACTGCAGGCATCACCCAAATCATCAAATCACTTACCCATATCGCACGACCCCAGGATGCACTAGTAGCTATTAGTGGCTATCGATTCCCGAGTATGCATGCGTCACTTGTTGCAGCAGCTGCAACAACTATCGTCTGGTATGTATGGACACACTATGCATCAAAAAAAATACGCGTGCTATCGTTGCTCCTGGCTCTCTGTGTCGTTGCGGGTGTCTCCTACACCCGACTGATGTTGCAGGTCCACGAACCAATTGATGTGATTGCAGGTAGCACACTTGGCATCGCGATCAGTCTCGCATTTCATCTCGTCATGCGACGATACACCGTTCTATAGATGGTGCCGTATCTGGCACGAAAATAGCCCCGACCTCATTGAGGTCGGGGCTATTTTCTCTAGATTACGCGCGTGCAACGTTTGTTGCAGCAGGTCCGCGATCGGTGTTTGAGACTTCGAATGTCACCATATCACCTTCCTTAAGGTCGTTGTATGCAACGCCCTGGAGCTCACGAGCATGGAAAAAGACATCCTTTTCCCCTGACTCTGGAGTGATAAAGCCGAACCCTCGATCTGTCAAACGTGCAATAGTTCCCTTCATGTACTTTCTTAAGATAACCACTAAATAAACCAACGAAACCTATGCAACTCCGACCACCTTGTAGTGCTAGTGTCCTTGGTACCCAGTATTCAAGCATAGATGCAAAAAAGAGTCAACCGCACCGTACACAGCCTCATTTGCCGGCAAAAATCTAACATGGTACAAATGCAGCAGGTTTCCCGTTCCTATTGGAGGAGAAGATGTCCAAGCACATAGGCCTCCCCGACCTTCTCACGATGATAGCGTCTCACCTGAGCGCACTTGTGCCTTCTGAATTCATTACTCCTGAACTTGAGGGAGACGGATTGTACGTCTGGGGTCCAGCAACGGACGATATCAAAAGAGTATTTACACTGTACATGCAGATGCAACATGCGCTCGACCAGAAAATTCCCGGCGTCATCGACGGAAATGAGCTTGACGAAGAAGGATGTGAGCGTGTCCTTGAACTGACCCAAAATATGCTCGGCATAGAAACACATCTAACGTACCAGATACCGTTCGAAAATATAATAAACATCAATCATAAGTGGCAGATTATCACGGAGGAGGAGCTACCAAACGAAAACAACGATGAGGAACCCCTCGAGTACAGAACACTCCATTAACACGCGCCTGCGAGCAATACTCGTGGGCGTTTTTATACAGTATCCGTCACGACAGGTTCAGTTACCGTCTCTTCTTGTATTGTTTCCTCTTCCACGTCAATCGGGAGTTCCACTTCCTCCGTTTCTTCCGTCACTTCCTCATCCTCAATTTCGACCGTATTCGCAGATGGTATATCCTCTGGCACCACTGCCTCAGGTGACACGATGTCCAAGACTTCACTAGGTGGAGTTGACGACGCATGCTCATCTTCTGTTGTTGTAGCTTCTTCAGTAGGTAACTCAGCTTCTCCATGTTCAGAAAATATCAGAAATGCTGGTGCAGCAAACGGTTCTACGATTGCGCCACTAATATCGATAGGTGCGGTAAATTGTAGACTCACCCGTTCTTCATCACTGTACCCACCAACCGGACTATCACTATCACGCCCTTGATAGACAATATCGAGCACGCATATCTCCCCAGGGACAAAGACCGCATCGGGCGCAAGTGTCGGGAACATTTGCCAATCGTCACCAAGCAATAGCGCTTCGTCAAATGAAAGGTCACGAAGTGGACCATCATAGCTAATCGGTGAATCAAGATGCGTCAAAATCGCACCACAAAATGCATCAGTACCGGTCGCCGTTTCTACGTGCATGGTGTAGAGCACATCAGCGCTCCCAGACAAGGGTACAATCATTGACGCGACGGCACTATTATCGGCAAGTTCCGTACCAATAAACGTGAGTGTTTGCGCATCCGCACTAGCAGTAAAATCTAGAAAACGCGCCATGAGTGCATTGGCAATAGTCCCCTCGGTGTCACTGAAATATGAGACCGTCGATCCGACAGAACCTACACCAACGAGTGCTACGGACACAACAACAGAAAACAATGCTGCCATACACCATTCAACATACGCAGGGAGTGAGCGCTTTTGTGGAAGGGACAAGATAGCGGTGTGGCCATAGGCATTTAGTGCTTTGTTGCCGTATCCCCGCGGATACACTGGCACATTAATCTCCATCATACGCAGCGGCGGTCGCGTATCAACTGCCGTCTCTTGTGATACTGCGCTATTCGAATTTAGGTCAGCAACACCGACAATTTCTTTTTTGCTGCGCAATTTTTTAAACTCTCGCCAGATTTTTTCTATTTCATCAAAAACTATCAAAAACGCCGGGAGTACAATAAGGACCATAAATCCCAATGGCTGTCGTGCAAAATCGAGAATATATCCTGCGTACGGTATAGAAAACAGAACCTTTCCAATAACCGCGGTTTTTGGCGACTCTTCTGTATCAGCTTCTTCATTGGCATCTCCTTTGGTTGTATAAAAAAGCGCATTTCCTTCTGCACGCTGCTCCACTATCCGGTGCGTAGTCGGAATATCCGCTGAAGCGCTCTGAAACGTCACCACATCCCCAATATGATAGTCCCCTTGTGGCCGTACCACAACAACCGCCCCGGTCATAATCGCAGGTTCCATAGAACCTGACTTCACAATCTTGATATCAATATTACCCGTTATAGGAAGTACCGGTACCAAAAAGAGTGCAGCAACCCCGAGCAATAGGAATATAAACAAACCTCGGCATAAGGCGTAGAAGACTTTCATACGCGTTTTCCCTTACCTTTTATATCATCCCAAAGTTCTTTGCAGTACCCAACAACAGACGTCCAGCCACCACGCGTATGCTCCTCATGCCACGGCGTATCATAGTCGTCGTTATGATCATTATGATCGTCTGCATCATCCTCTCGCTGATTCTTGCATCCGAACCAGACATCATCCACGAGTGTTCCAAACGAAGTGGTCTTGCCTACATCAACGAGCGCTACCCGGGTCTTGGTACTCGTCGCCACAAACGAGAAGGTATGTTCGGTCCATGATGTTGTCGTAAGCGCTGAACCATTGCGTGAGATTGGCGCGCCATGCGCTACTCCACCGATCACTGCCTGCACCGCATTGTCCGCAGCATTTGTTTTCGGCAATGGAGAGAAAGCAAAGGTCAGTGTGTACCGAGCGCCGGGAGTTGTGTCGACAAGCTGCGAAATCGCGACAGACGTTTTTTCGCCTTTATAGTTGCCGCCCGGAGGTCCATAGAAATCTGAATCGAGTTCTGCAAACTGTTTGCCCTCGAACGCAGGAAGTCCTCGCTGCAATTCCAAGAGTGGTACCGTAGGAGAATTGGTTGCAGGAGTAACCCAAGCGACCGTCCATTCGAGTCCGCCCACAACTGAAGGGAATACGTCCCACTTTGCTCTCCCCACTTTTGGTTTTTCAAAGCTACCATTCTTGAGGAGGTTGCCACGCGCCAAACACAACGCCGGTTCAGGTGTATCGTTGGTACACGAAAACCTTTTTTGATCTTTTGATGAGACTGCACGGAGCGCCACATCAAGGCTCATGGAGTCAGTTTGCGCCTCGTTACCCATCGCCTCACCATTACATGCTATAGAGGCCGTCGTCGTACTGACACTGAGATCACCCGCACACCACACCACACCCACATACTTTGTTTGTCCCGCAGGAAAAGCTGTGCCAGTATGTGCATCCGCGAGTGCATAGCTCTTTCCTTTGAGCACCTCAAACGCAGATTGCGTGGATGTCCCAAACAGGGCGCGCTCCCCTATTTCGTACTTATTATCCCCATCATCCATCCACGAGAAAAACTCAAGCTCATGTGAGAGCTCACCATCACTTGTTCCATCAACCTGTGATTCTGGTTCATTTTTGCCGTTTTCTTTGTCTTTGAGGTTCACAAAATCAAGGCATACCCATGCTGGGTTCTTTTTGATGTGAATTGAGATCGTGTTGGTACCGTGATCTCCGGGCTTTACGTCACCGAAGTTAAAGAAGTGGTCTGCCCACGGAGTGAGGTCCTTGAGTGCCCACGAGAGCGCTGGTTGCAAGACGCCATTATAGATCGTACGACTATCAATTTTCATCTCAAGACCACCGGTGCCTGACCCCGTTGCAAATGTTGCCCCAACAGAAGATCCTCGTACACCGAGTGCATACACCAGTAACGCGACAACCCCCACTATGAGGGTTGTGCGTACTCCTATTTTTATGTAGGTGCGTGACATATGTGCACTCGCGATCGACGAGGACTTAAGACATCTACTGGCACACTTCACCAAACAGCTTTATGTCATCGAGGAATGTACCAAGCGAATTTGCAGTGCCAAGATCCGTAAACTGAAGTCGTGTTGTTGTTGTCGTAGCAAGGACATCAAAGGTCATTGGCTGCCACTCAATACCTCCATTTGGATCAGCAACATTACCGCTATCAAACACAGGGTCTCCTCCCCAACGGACTTCGAGTTTATTTTCAGCCGCTACGGTATTTGGACGAGGAGCAAAGGCAAACTTGATTCTGTACGTGTTCCCTGGTGTTGTCGGAATGTCTTGATATATGGTGACGGATGCTGGTTCGCCATTACCGCTATCCAATGGTCCACCCCAATCACTATCAAGCTCGGTGTATTGATTTCCTTCAAAGGCGGCACCAAGCACACCTTCATGGATCTCTAGACGTGCAGGATTTGGGCGATTTTGTGATCCAAAGGTTGCAGGTATGTCATCGCGCCATAACACGTTCCATGCGCCCGCAGGAGAATTGAAGACATCCCATTGCGCTCCCGCTGTCACTTCAGGGTTTTCAAAGCCACTGTCAGGAATGAGGGTCTGCACTTCTGATATTTCACAGCTCACATTCTCATCGTTATTTGTGATAGTACAGACCGCCGATTCTCCTTCCGCAATATTGATTGCATTCCCAACTACCGGTGCTCCACCGTTTACGATACAACTATATTGCGAAGCAACATATCCCGCAGGTCCATTGAGTTCAGAGAGTGTATATGCTCCGGGTACGACCGGTGCATTCGTAACACTTACACTACCTGAAGTGCCTGAAATGTCAGTCGGACCATCGGCTTGAAGCGTCCACGCTGATGAAGACGCTGTACCACCATCATCATTGATCACAAGTTTCACCAACGTAAGTGTCGTCACTGACCCGCCTGTTGGCCCCAGACAGGTGAAATTTGGATTGTGTCGAGCCTGCACGGCGTCAAAACTGATATCTGCCGTCAAAGAATCTGTCTGACTTTCATTACCTAACGTTGAGCCGTCACAGGTATAACCTCCATCCTCAGGGGTACCTGCAACAAGGTCTCCGTTGTTATCATCCGCTGGTGTGCGCACATCTCCCACGCCGTCCTGAGCGATGATCGTTGTAGTTCCTAGCGTACCAAAGCACCATGCCTTGCCAATAAACTTAGTTACACCACCAGCGATAGGACCCGCTGTACCGGTCCAAATGTTATTCTCCGTATCTGCAAGTGGGATAGTGTTCACCTCACCGAGTGCGAGGGCGCCCAATGGTCCATTTGATATTGCATGTTCATCGTCCTCAAGTACATTGTCCCCATCATCTGCCCACCATATAAAATTCACCAAATCCGCAAGTTCACCGTTGCCAGCTCCGTCACCATTTGGATCAACATCAACTTCTGGTTCCGTGAGACCATTGTCATCATTTGTGGTCAAGGTCACATCCGCGCAGAGATATGCATCATTGCTATCGACATGAATCGATATGGTGTCTTCACCGTAGTCGTCAGGTTTTAAGTCAGCAAAATCAAAAAACTTTTCAGTCTCTGTTAGATCCGTCATCGCCCACGATGTCCCCTCATTAAACACACCGTTGTAGTAGCTCGCATTGTCGATTTGAAGATCGATAGCACCCGCCGTAAAGACGTTTGCTGCGGACGATTCAGTATCCGAAAAAAATGCAGTCGTGCCTCCAAACACGAGCGATCCACCGACAAGAGCGATGAGAGCAAGGCTTAATAGTATGCGCGGCATATAAAGTTATTAAATATATAAGTGCTGTTCTCTGCAGCCCGCAAAGCACCACGAATGGTGCTTTGAACGGCTAGAGAGGACTAGAATATTTCTGCTGTGTTTGTGATCGTGCAGGTTATTGATTCTGCAAGATTCAACACCGATGTTGCGCCGCCTAGTACTGCTGGACACTTCGCATCACCTGTTATTGAAGTGAAGTTGTATCCTGCGAGTGCATCTTCATTAATCGTATGTGTACTGTTTCCATTGACTGACACTGATCCGCCCGATGGAACTACGTTTCCATTTACACGGAGTGTAAAGTCAGTAGTCGTTGCATTACCTCCGATGACCACCTTGTTGAGCGTGATGCTTGCTGGAATATCATTATTGGTAATAGTACAGACAGCATTTTGCCCTGACGTAACGGTCACGTTTCCATCAACATCACAGTCGCCACCAAATGTTGCTGCGTATCCACCAATTCCCGTCTCATTGACATCATAGGTACCTGTTGCAACAACATTTGCTGCTCCAGAAACAACCGCTCCGATACCACTCACAGTGAGAGCAAAATCTCCCACTACCGCAGTACCACCGTTGTCGTTAACAACTACTTTATTAACCGTAATGGTTGTAGTTGCCGTTGGAGGAACTACCGGTGGAACACAACGGAACGCTGCATTGTTGCGAGCTTGTTCAACCATAAATGTAACTTCAGCGGTCACCGAGTCTGTCTGTGAAGTATTATCCATCGTTGATCCGTCGCAACCGAGATTTCCTGCACCACCTGTTACATCACCTGCGCACCAGAACATACCAATATAGTCGGTTACTGTTGGAGGAAGAGGATTACCAGTACCACCATCAGCAAGTGTGAGCGTAAGACCATTTCCCACAATGTCGCTCATGGCGCCACTTGCGAGTGCCGGTTCACCTACCTGCCAGATATTGTCACCTTCTCCTACGTCCTCACCCCCAAAACCATCGATAGCACCATCGTCAAGCCATACTTGGAAATTAATATTTCCCGCAAGCTCACCGTTTCCGATTGGGCCAGTGGTGTTATCACCTGCAGTTACTTCAGGCTCAATATTAGTGTTTTCGTCATTTGCAGTCGTCTTGATGTTGACACATGCCCATGCTGGGTTGTTGTCAATATGAAGTGAAACGGTGTTTTCGCCCTGATCACCTGGCTTTACGTCGCTAAAATTAAAAAACTTGTTTGTTGCGCCAAGGTCAGTAAGTGTCCAGGTACCATCGCAAACAGTACCCGTCGCTGGGTAATGTCCAACACCTGGAGTAAATCCTACTTCTGGCTGCCAGTAGTAGTCTCCTTCAGCTGGTGACGGATTTTCAACACAGATCATGTTGTTGTAATGCTGCTGGCTATCAACCTTGAGGTCAATAGCTCCCGCAGTAAAGACGTTGCCGACTGAGGTCTCGGTATCGTTAAAAAACGCGCCGGTACCTCCGTATATCATCGCCCCAACAAAGACGATCATACCGATACTTGTGATTATTCTTTTCATTTTCAATGAACAACTTATTAATAACAAATGTATAAAGATCGAAGCTCTCATGCATGACGAGTGCATTCGTCTATACATCATAGACCGTCAACAATCTAAAACCATTACATCGTCACACTGTCAAAAAATATGTTCTTGACAAACATTTCTGTGGAAAACTTTTAAGCCTAGTAAATAACTAAGCCAGAAAATATAAAAAAGTGGTGTGGAAAACTACTGCATAAACTGTGCACACTATGTGCAGAAGTTACGCTTCTTCATCATCAGAAAATAAAATAAAAGAAATGCAATATTGATTTTTACCCCAAAACAAAAAATAAAAACACGCAATGCGATTTTCATTTTAAAAATGTCAAGGTTAAACCTTGACATTTTTAAACTAGAAATAATTTCAAAGACTTTTCACGCAAAGCATAAAGCAAAATTCTAAATCCAAGGCCACAAGGCCATCTATCCAAGCCAAGGCCGGACCTTGGATGATAACGGTTTGGCTTATGTGCTACTAGCGGCGAGATTTTGCGCGATCAGACTCAGTGAGGTGTTGTTTACGCAATCGCACTGATTTTGGAGTTATTTCGAGATATTCATCACCTGCCATAATTTCAAGCCCACGTTCGATGGTGAGTTCCCATGGTGGCACGAGCGTAATTGCTTCATCAGAAGATGATGATCGCACATTAGTAAGATTCTTTCCTTTAGTAGGATTTACCGGCATTTCTTCACCTTTTGATGTGTTTCCGATCACCATTCCCTCATACGCTTCAGTTCCTGGAGTGATATAGAGCACACCGCGATCTTGGAGATTCCATAGTGCAAAACCAAGCGCTTTTCCGGTCGCCATCGAGATCATGGATCCTGTTTGTTTCTTCTTTATCTCCCCTGCATACGGTTCAAAACCAAGAACTCGTGACGACATGATCCCCTCACCCTTTGTATCAATCACAAACTGCCCTCTATATCCCAAAAGTCCACGCGTTGGACCCTTAAGAACAATGCGTACGGAGTTATCATGCACACGCATATCAGACATGATAAAGGCACGCTGACCAAGTCTCTCAATAATGGTTCCCTGATACTCGCTTGGTGTATCGATCACTACTTCTTCGTACGGCTCAAGCTTTACACCGTTTTCTTCACGGATAATAACCTGTGGCTGTGAGACCTGTAGTTCATATCCTTCGCGGCGCATGTTTTCGAGGAGAATAGCGACATGGAGTTCACCGCGCCCCAATACATTAAAAATATCTCCTGATCCAAATGTCACACGCAACCCTACATTGATTTCAAGCTCACGCTCAAGTCGATCACGAATTTGTCTTGAAGTTACAAATTTCCCTTCTCGTCCGGCAAAAGGCGAATTGTTGACCACAAAATTGAGTGCGATCGTCGGCTCATCAACAGCAATAGTAGGTAGTGGTGCTGCGTCAGCACTATCGGATACCGTTTCTCCGATATAAATGTCGCTAATACCTGCGATCATCACAATATCGCCAGCCGTAGCCTCGGCTACATCACTGCGAGTGACCCCTTGAAAGGCTTGGAGTTTGGTGATTTTTCCCGTACGTACCGTACCATCAGCTTTGCGTATAAAGACCGACTGTCCTTGTTTTATTTTCCCTTCATAGATGCGAGCAACTGCAAGGCGTCCCACAAAGTTGTCGTATGCGAGATTAAAAACCTGCATGCGCAATGGATCACCGTCTTTGTACACGACTGCAGGCGGTACGTGCTCCAAAACGAGATCAAGGAGTGGTGAGAGATCTTTTGATTCGTCCGTCAACTTCTTTTTTGCAATCCCTTGTCTGCCGATCGCATAGATCACGGGGAAATCTGCCTGTGCGTCATTTGCCCCAAGTTCAATAAAGAGTTCAAGCACCTGCTCTTCACAAAGATCAGGATTTGCTGCAGGTTTGTCGATCTTGTTGATGACGACAATTGGCTTGAGACCGAGCTCAAGAGACTTTTTGAGTACAAAGCGTGTCTGGGGCATGGGCCCTTCCTGTGCATCGACGACAAGGAGCACTGAATCAATGGATCGAAGCACACGTTCAACTTCACTTCCAAAATCAGCGTGACCAGGAGTATCAACGATGTTGATTTTTGTACCCTTGTAGTTTACTGACGCATTTTTCGCATAAATCGTAATACCGCGCTCAAGCTCAAGAGCGTTTGAGTCCATAGATACTGACGCATCGGTGACCGCACCTGTTTGACGCATTAAGGCATCCGTAAGGGTGGTCTTGCCGTGGTCCACGTGCGCGATAATAGCGATATTGCGTATTTCCATAAAAATTGAGGTAATAAAACAAAAACAACAAATAAATCGGCGAAAGTGACTAAAAACGCCCGCATCGCGGGCTCCCCGAATAGAGGCTATATTACAACACAAATCAAAAAATAGCTAGCTGAACAGATGCTCGGGGCTTGATAAACACTAACTGCTTTTACAATGCGAAATTCCATCAAACCCTGGATTTGTAAAACCAAAATCACTAGGAGGTATTGCAAGAATTGGTGGATAAGCAAACGTACCAGGTGTTACGAGCCTGCTATTTCCTTTACTATCCACACACCATCGCTTAGACGGATCAGATTTCAAAGTAGCAGAAATAACCCAATCTGCACCACCAACGCTTGATTTGCAAGACACAGAATACGGAACATTGCCCACATGATCTGCTACTGCTCTTAATGCGGCTTTGATTTTTGGATCACTATCAAAATAATGGGTACCTGCGTACGCCGACATTGTAGAGCCATTACGACAATCGTACGCTCCGTGTCCATCAATCGTTACAAGTACACCACGCTCCAAAAAGCCCGTGCATGCTTCTACGCTTGCGGCATAACACCCATTTTTTTCATATATTGATCTTGCTATCAGTCTCATTCCTTCGAGTGACGCAATAATTGCCTTATCTGTCGCTTTTGCACGCGCGCTACCAACCGCAGTATACGCAACCGAAGATAAGATAGCGATAATAGCGATCACGACCAACATCTCAATAAGCGTGAAGCCAGTATCCTGCTCCTCACCTTTTTTCTTTGATAATTTTTTTAACTTTTGTCTAATCTTTTTTATCATAGCGCTGTACCAAGACAGCATACGAACCTACTAATTCAATACTAGCACGCAATAACTAAAAAGACTTGATCTGTACACACTACCCCTCAAGAAATATCATTACCTACATGATATTCCATAAAATCTTTAAGCAGCAATCCTTGAATAGCTTGTGCTGACTCTATAAATACCAACATACGTTTATGATTAGACAGAAACGAAACAAAGTAACTTCTGCTTGAATGTGCTGACTATCAACGCAACTCAATTAATAGCTATCAGCAGTTGACCTTTGGACTTTCACAATCATCGAATGACGGTAGGTTATGAATCCCTACAGCGTAAAGAAATCGTATTGAATCCATAATTTAGGAAAGAGCCTAGTGGGACGCTGACGATTCGTTGGTTTCGGGTACTATCTACGCAAAACCATTTTGTCCGATCACTCCTTAAGGGAGCAGACACAACCCATCTTTTCCAATCCCCAGAAAAACCCACAATCGGTACACTCATCGAAAACCTGGTCTGTTGATCAACATAGATAAGCGCATTAGCTATATCTGGGTCTTTTGATATAGACCGATCAAGAAAACCAGCATACGATCCCACTGATGTTACCGACGAAACAAGCGCACAACTGCTGGTTGTCAAGTAACATCCATTTTTTTCGTAAAGCGCTGCGGCGCGAAGTTGTATACCCAGCATGGTTGCCATAATCGCCTTATCCTTTACCTTATCTCGTGCACCACTAATCGCAGCATACGCAACTGAAGACAAAATAGTGACAATCGCGATCACCACCAACAACTCAGTAAGCATGAAGCCAGCATCCTGCCCCTCGCTTTTTTTATCGAAGACTTTTTCTAACTTTTGTCTAAGCGTTTTTATCATAGCGCTGTAACAGGACTGCATACATACCAACCAAAGTAAAGCCGGCTTCTCTATTTACAGCAAGCATACTCATATGAACAGAAAATTACCGAGCATGTTGTTTCTCGTCATGATATCGCACCTCACCCTTGTACTTCAGGGTATTTATTCACACGCAAAGGTTTTCAAACACTGCGCTTTACTTGCTGCGTCAGGAGCTTGAGCGCACATCTGACACTGCATCGCTTTCATATCTGCCATTCCACCCGCTTCCATCCCCGCTCCCATACCTACATCGCCACCCACATCCGTGACTGGTGCTGTCTTCGGCATATTCATCTGCATCATATCGGTCATTGAATGAAACGTCACCGTTCCTGGTGCTTCAAAAAACGAGCTGCGTGCCGTCCATGGCTCACAGTTGTAGTTCATGTCTGTGTCGAGGTCGACCATATCATTTTTCACGGGCGTATTTGGATTTTTGGTATCCGTTTGCGCGTCGATATTTTCCATCAGTATTCCCATACTCTCGCCCTCGGTCCACATACGCATTTCTTTGCCATCGGTGATCATGTGTGATTCAGTCGACACGGTCGTACCGTTGACGGTTGTCTTTGTTGCAAAATCACCGCGCATTTTTGCTCCTGAAATATACATGGTTCCATCGCTTGTCGTTCCTTCAATCGTAGAGCTATAGGTACACTTTTGACTTTGACCAAGCGCCAAAAGGTCACGAAGTGTGTTGCCCTTTTTTGCGGTAGCTCGCTGATCCTGCACTGTTCCATCAACCATTACCTCCGTCGGAGCATCTACTTTTGACGAATATACAAATGCTGCAATCGCAACACATGCAACTGCGAGCCCAACCCCCACCATCACTTTTTTATTTTTATTCTGTTCCATATAAGTTTCATTATACACCAAATGTCCATCGCCGGGAGAAGCGTAAAGCTTCTAATCCAGAAGTAACAGTAGAAGTAGCGCGGCAGAGCTTTTGGCGACCCTCTCACAGGAAGGTAAAATTTTCTTTAAAAATTTTACCTTCCGAGCGGAGTGGCCCAGCACTTTTTTAAGGCCGGGAACATGTGGGAGCAGAAAGCTCTGCCGTGTTACTTCCTCAGAATCAGCCACCCGATCCCTTCGGTGGCAAATACTTCTTCCCTTTCAATTTCTCTGGTAGATAGCTCTCACTATCATACATTTCATATCCCTTACCATACCCCACCACTTTCATAAGTTTTGTTGGAGCGTTGCGAAGTTTCATTGGTATGGGGAGCGCACCATGTGCCTCAACATCTGCGCGCGCGGCAAGATACGCATCATACGCGGAACGATCTTTTTTACACTGTGATAGATACGCAACACCATGCGCAAGATTGATAGCACATTCGGGATACCCAATCATCTCGACCGCTCGAAAAACTTCGTTTGCAACTACGAGTGCTGTCGGCTGTGCAAGCCCCACATCCTCGCTCGCAAACACGACCATGCGACGCGCAATAAACTTGGGGTCCCCGCCTGCGGCAACCATTCGTGCGAGATAGTAGAGCGCAGCATCTGCGTGTCCTGCGCGCATGCTTTTTATAAAAGCAGAAATAGTGTTGTAGTGCTCCTCACCTTTTTTATCGTACCGAATATGTGTCGATTGAACTGCCTCCCTGAGTGTCTCTAAGGTCACGGCACCATAGAGAGAAAGTGCGGCGTCTATAATCGTGAGTGCTTGGCGTGCGTCTCCATCAGCGACACGCGTAAGCCACGCCTCAGCATCTTTTGGAATCTTGACCTTTGTACGCTTGAGTATCGTATGAATATTTTTCTCGGTGAGAGAATTGAGAATAAAAACCCTGCAACGAGAAAGTAGTGCAGGTATGACTTCAAAAGACGGATTTTCGGTAGTGGCACCGAGGAGCGAGAGTGTACCCATCTCAACATAAGGTAAAAGGAAATCCTGCTGTGCTTTATTAAACCGATGGATCTCATCAAGAAATAATACTTTCGGTTTTCCCAACGTTCCCATTTTAATAATCTCACGAACATCTTCCTTGCCTGCCGACACAGCCGAGAGTTCATAAAACTCAGCATTGAGCGCTTGTGCATAAATACGTGCCAGTGTCGTCTTCCCGGTACCAGGAGGACCCCAGAGGATAAAAGAAAAGAGATGCTTACCTTTGATCGCTTCAAAGAGTGGTTTGCCCACCCCCACCAAATGCTCCTGCCCCACAAAGTCTTTAAGTGACGTTGGCCGCATGCGACTTGCTAGTGGTTCCATATGGGTATTCTACACCCAGAACGGGAGATGTGTTTTTTGGCGACGTCCGCGTAGGAGGGAGAAAGTGTAAGGATTTTCACGACCCTCGCACAGGAAAACAATTTGTTTTGTATAATATTTTCCACAAAACAAATTGTTTTTCGAGCGGAATGGCCGAGCACCTACTTTTCTAAAGAGAAAAGTAGGTGCTCGGAACATGTGGGAGTGGAAGTCCTTACACTGTCTCCCGCAGACAAAGAACCTCTGCCTTACGCCCACATACCGTACTTCTAAAAAACTGCTACAATGCCACTATGTTTCCAAAACTTCCCGAAATCCACCCACTCGGCATCGGTATCGCCATTGTCGCTATCGTATTGCTGTCACTCATCATCGATATCAATGCGCTCAAAACGTGGGTGGAGCAGGCAGGCTTTTGGGCACCACTTATATTTATCCTCCTCAAAGTCTCCACGATCGTTATTGCACCGATTTCTGGAGGACCACTATATCCGCTCGCTGGCATTGTATTTGGATTTTGGCCCGGTGTCCTCTATGTGGTATTGGCTGATTTTGTCGGGTACACGACGGCATTTATGTTGAGCAGATTTTTGGGACAAAAAATAGTCCTCCGTATGATCGCAGAAAAGGAAGGCGGCATGCTCGCAAAAATTATGGCGCAAATCAACACACCAAAAGGATTTTTCTTTGCGTGCATGACCTTCTTCCCCGTCCCCGAACTCCTCTCATATGGCGCAGGACTCACAAAACTTCCCTATCTCACCTTTATCAGTATTCTTTTGCCGTTATCAGCGATAGCCTCATCAATACTTGTTCTTATTGGAGCGAGCTTTGATTTTGGAGACAAGTCACTACTGGTTTCTATCGGTATCCCCGCCATAGCAGGTTCTGTCATGCTCATAAGTGGAGCACTGTTTCTCTATTTTGCAAAAAAAGAAAACACTGCTAACTAGCTATCCACCAAGAAAGGAGTGGGTCATTTTTTTGCGTTGTTACAGAGTTGCGTGAGTGAAAAGTCTACTCCTCAATAATCCCAAGATGCACAAGTCGCGCATGAATTGCGGACGGTTTGCGTCCAAAGTGTTTTGCAATCGCAGCTTTTTTTTCTCCCTTCTCAAAACGTCGCACCATTTCGTCACTATCGTCGCCTGACCACGGCCGACCGGCGTTCGGGAACTTTTGACGAATGTCCGCCATCGTTTTTTTAGGTTTCCCATCTGCTCCGACAACACTTTTTATCACCTTCTTTTTTTCTTCAAGCGTTCCTCCCATCCACAACAATGCATCACGCTGCAGTTTTAAAAGCTCAGCAGCGTCCATTTCTTCAAAACTTTCTGCAGCAGCTTCAGACTTTTCTCGAAGCGATGTATCCGTAGCGAGCACCTGTGGATGTACCTCAAGTGCACGCGTATTGATGCCCCCAAGATACAGACCGGAAAGGGAGCGCACGCGCGAAAGCGCCACATACCCCTGTCCATATTCAAATGCGCGCGAAAGATCCATGTGTGCTGCATCAAGACTCATACCTTGACTCTTATGCACAGTGATCGCCCATGCAAGACGCAATGGTATCTGGGTGATTTTCGCCAGAATTTTCCCCGAATCCTCGACCGACCAGTCCATAGGTTCCGCCCCAACAACTCGCCCACTACGCGTCTTCACAACAGGCCGTCCCGACATTGAGTCAAAATTCACCACCATTCCCAATGTCCCATTGACGTACCCTGCCTCAAAATTGTTTTTGGTAAACATCACCGTCGCACCAATCTTGAGCGTCAGCGTTTCCGGTGAAATACAATTCTTGCGCAACCCTTCGAGCAGTCGAGCGTTGCCCACTCCTTCCATCACAAAGGTTCGTGCATCGCCCTTGATGCGTGCGAGTGCATCAGTATTCATCCGATCAACGTCGGCATTGTGAGTGTAGAGGCGCGTGACCTCTTCATCAGTAATCTCAACATCAAAACGCGTTTTCAAAAGTTCGTGAATAGAATCCTCGATTTCGCCGTGGCGAATAGCAGTGAGTGCCCCCAGATATGTTGTATCTTCTTGGCGATGTTGTTCAGAGAGATAACAGACGATTGGGTTGAGTTTTCTCCACGCTTCAGATTCGAACGCGAATCGCGCTGGTTCTCCCCCTCGTTCAGCAATCGGCGGCAATTGAAAAAAATCTCCGACAAAAATGACTTGTAGGCCACCAAATGGTTCGGGCCGCTGCCGCAAGGTCCGAACTACCATTTCAACCAAATTAAGAACCGCGGCGTCGAGCATCGAGATCTCATCAATAATCAGCACCCGAGCACTTGTCACACGTTTTACCAAGGCCTCCTTCCCCGAGAGCGCGTCAAGGTCATATGGCGAGAGCGAGCGATTGATACCAATACCACTCCATGAATGTATCGTCATGCCGCCAACATGGGTTGCGGCAATACCAGTCGACGCGGTGATGGATGGCTCGACTTCATGCGCGCGAAGATACGAAATGTACTGATTGACCGTATGTGTTTTTCCTGAGCCCGGCTCACCTGTCAGAAATACATTCGCACCGGTTTTGAGTATAGTAAGTGCTTCTGCCTGTGTCATAGAGATGATTGTACGCGAAATGCCGGGAAATCAAAATGTCTGCACCACAAAATCAAATTCTGCTGGATCTGCGAGATGATAGTGTCCATCATGCATAAAGCATCCCAATGTGGCATTTGGTGAAACTACTTCCATATCACGCGCCGGTAACGCCTGCTTCCACGCAAAACCTTGTGCGAGACACGCAGACTCAAGCGATGAAGTGAGAAGCCTGCCGTGTATACCAAAGACAAGTGCCACCAAAATAAATACTGCGACAACCGACACACCCATGAGCGGAAATGGTGTCTGCGCGACACATGGGTCTTGGGATACTTGCGGTACCCGTTTCTTCAACATGCTTGCATAGAGAAGAAGTCCGCATGACCCGAGCGCAAGCGCGAGCGCGACAAGCATGAGGATTTTTGCAAAACGATCCATGCTGCGCACTTCATCAGAATACCGAGTCGCCACAACATCATCGGGCATGGTGAGTGTAAATGCGGCGCGCGTATCATACCCATGTGCATGCTGGGCAGTGAGAGCAACATTCCAAGAACCCGAGGGAGTGAATGCAGATTTTGGTATTACATAACTCCCTATCCCTCGCGCCTGCGGAGATACGACATTACCTTCGATACCATACGCCCCGCTCCCCAAGACAACGGTGAGCGAGTCTGCCGGGACGGGATCGCCTTTTAGTGAAACAAAGCGCACGCGTAGCATATCGCGTTCAAGTGGATGCTGCTCAAGATGCACGACCAAATCTTGAGCACGAGTCTCTGAGTGATACGCAAATTGCTCAACCAAAAACGGTGGTGTCGTAATGGAGATATACGCAGAATAAAAAAGTAGCATGATGCCACAGGCTATCTCAATCACCATACAAAAACGCAGCAAAGAAAAGGTTGTGCCAGTGCGTGTGAGTCGTGGCGTTAGATAAAACTGGCGCAACAACAAGAAGCAGGAGAAAATGCCTCCCCAAATCAAGAGCAAAACAAAACGCTCTCCCCACTCAGTTCTAAAAAGATTTTCAAATCGCTTTAGGTGTAGCCATGTGATGTACGCACCCGAGGTGCCGCCACAAAAAATTGCCAACGCAACCAACTGATCATACGCAAGTGATGCGCGGCGCGCAGTATGTAACAGTCCATAGCGATACAGTACGCCAAAAAACAAGAACTGCACAAAAATCCCCCCGACGAGAAGCTCCTTGAAAAAAAGATGAAAGATCGTAATAGCAACACTAAGTATGGGGTAGAAGAAGGATGCGGCGGCATGACTCACATATGACTGCAAGAATATGAGTACGACAACAAAACAAAATAAGATCCCTTCAACTATCGACAGACGCGGAGCAGCAAAGATACGACGACGGAAGAAGTACCACATACCCGCAATCAGCAGTCCGAGTATCATTTTTATAACCATCGCGCCTCCACTAGCAGATGAGAAAAAAAGCGCACTGGCGGTCAAAAAACTATCATCACGCAGACCTCCAAGCTCAATGCTCTTTTTTATGTAGACAACAAGAGTCGAGAGTACAAACACAAAACCACCCCCAAGCATCACATACCCCAAGATGTTTTCTGTGGCGCGCGCAGCACTCGTGTATGCTGGCGACAGTACACCTTTAAAATAGGGGCGTATAACCCATGCATAGACAAGCAACACGCCGATAAAAATACTTTCACCAATCAATCCTAATGTATGAAGGAATGCCTCGGAGATGCGTGTGACGTAGATCACCTGCACCGACTCAGCATTCCCGGTAAATTGCTCTCCGCTACTACTCACCAGAAAAGAAAAGGATCCTTTCGTAAAATGTCCATCGTCAACGGACACCACTTGCCACAGAGCCGTGTATATTCCGTCTCCTGCGTTCGACACCGCAACCACAAAACGTCGCGGATCATCCTCTGCCAATGTCGCAGCACCCAATGCTACGCTTTTTCCGTCGGGGCCTAAGACCTTTATGCTGCTTGCATCAGGTTCAATACGTTCACTGAAATAGATCGCTATCATCTGCGGTGTGCTTGTTTCTGATGCGCCCGCGGCAGGAGTATAGGTTATAGGTGTTGCATGCGCAAAAACCTGCATGGGTAGCATGCTTAGAACAATCATCAACCCTATTCCTGCCAGAAAGCGCATATATTAGTGTATTAGAACGTAGGCTAGAACAGGTTCTAGAGCGTGGGCTTGCGGTAGAGTCGTACGACTAGAAATAGCAGTACCAACACGGAGACTGATAGAAATCCTAAGAGCGTGGTAATAAGTGAACTACTCTCGTCTGCTGCTGGTGCTGTATTGACCGGAACCTCGGCACTTTGTGCTTTTACATCTTGTGCTAACAGATGTATTTCTGACGCTGGTTCAGGAAAACCAAAAGCAGCTTTTGACTGCGGGCAACCGAATGCTCCACTTTTTAATGTCTGAACGACGTCCGGTGATATCGTGACGCGCTCTTTGTTTTCTTCTGACTGCGGATGTCCCGCGGGATTACAGGTATACGTAAGATCAATCGGCACCCCCTCAAGCGTTCCAAAGAACCGATACGAGATGGTGGTCGCAACCGTCGTAATAAAGTTTGCCTTGTATCTTCCCTCACTTCCCCATACAGGATTCAGGGAAAGCGTGCGCTTTGTGTCTCCCGCGATCAGCTCCACCTGTAATGTATTATTCGCTCCAACAAGCGGCGTACCTTTCCGGACAATTTCAAGATCAACACCTGTTTTATCGTCCACAATCACTGGTTCACCAAGCGACCCTACAATAATCTCATAAGGAACACCCTTTATTTCATAGGCGTGTTCCTCGTGGGCCGAAACCCATGTGACGGGTGACCCGATACCTACTAGAGCAAGTACTGCAATAGCACCATAAGCCCAAAAATTATATTTCATAAGACCGTAATCCAAAATTATGCATCATCGTCGTCATTGCTTTCATCATGGTCATCATTGCTATCATCATCGTGATCATCGTTTGCGTCATCATTACTATCATCATCGTTTGAATCATCATCATGATCGTCATGAGCATCATCGGCATCGTGAGTATGTTCTATCGTTGCGTGTTCAGATTGGTGATTCATGAGCTCCAAAAGCTGACGCAAGAGCGTGATAAGCGTCTGCAGCTGTTTGATCTGTACCTCGGTGGCGCCAGAAACTGCACTGATGGTAATAGGGGTAGTATCATCGTCATGAGTCGCTTCATCATCATGAGTTGTTGCATGGCTCGCCTCTTCGGTCTCCTCGCCGCTATGATTTGCTAAAGCAACAGACGTCGGCATGACAATTACGAGAGAAAGTACTGCGATAAATGTCAAAAGGTTTTTCATATGTACCTATGTTATTGAGAATAATATTAAGCATCCATTGCGCACCCTGAATCATAGTCCTCATCCAAAGATCAGAACATGAGCATTGCCGATTAAATACAGCCGCGACAAGCGCGTACAAAAGTTGAACCATCGTTGACGATAAAAATAGAAGCGAGCATAGAGAACCGCACGTATTTCTTGAGCTGCAACAAACCGTATTTTAAAGAAAAAGAATACCAGTAGCGGAGCAAATATAAAAAGTTTCTTGTCGGCCGTATGCGCATATTCGGCAATCATAACCCTTGAATCAGCATGAGTGTCGCTCCCATGATGATGCACATGTGGTATACCCACCATATGCAATCCAAAAGAAGCAAGGAGCACAAACGACATCACACAAGCCACTATGGAATTACGCGTAGCCTCTTGCCACCCTATATAGAAATGACTCACGTAGTTAGTGTATCAACCTAAACGCATCCACTCTGGAGCAGTGGGGATAACGCCTGCGGAATTAGCGAGTATTAAATCCGCATCGTAAACGCACATCCTGCATTTTTGCCATTGCGAGCGCTGATGCTTTTTCTTTACCCTCCTTGAGGACCGATGCAACAAATGCAGAATCTTGGTCGAGTGCAATTTTGCGTTCACGCATTGGTGCGAGAAAACTATTGATATTCTCAGCAAGTATTTCTTTTGACTCTTTGTATGAAATAGTTCCTTCTCGGTATCGCTTTTCTAAATCCGGCAGCATCACACCACTAAAGAGCTTATGGAGCGCAAAAACATTGCAGGTTGTTGGATCTTTTGGCTCTGATACTCCCTTTGAGTCGGTAACGACTGACATTGCCATCTTTCTTGTGGCTTCTGGCGTATCAAAAAGTCCAATCACATTTTTATAACTCTTACTCATTTTTCTGCCATCAGTACCCGGCACAACCGCAACGTCATCTTTTATCAATTCTTTAGGTTCTACAAACGTCGCTCCAAATATGCGATTAAAATCTCGCGCAACCTCTCGCGCAATCTCCACGTGCTGTCTTTGGTCGCTGCCTACTGGTACGATCTGTGTATCATAAAGCAGAATATCAGCCGCCATAAGGACTGGATAGTCAAAAAGTCCTACATTTGCTGGTTTGCCATTTGCCATTGCGTCCTTATATGCATGCGCGAGCTCCAAAGTCGCCATGGGAGTAATGGTGTTAAAAATCCAACAGAGCTCCGCATGCTCAGGCACATCTGACTGACGGAAGAGCGTGACTTTCTTTGGATCAAGGCCTACCGCAAGATATGCTTTTGCAATATCAAGCGACTGGCTGTTAAGTGCTTCCGCATTCCACACTTGGTTTAATGCATGAAGGTCAACGACTGAAATAATGGATTCGTAAGAATCCTGCATATCCAACAGCTGGCGCATAACGCCAAAGTAGTTGCCAACATGAATGTCACCAGTAGGCTTAATGCCGGTAAAGAGTCGCGGTTTTTTTGCAGTCGTTTCCATAATCAGCTGATTGTATCGTATTTCTATTTTTTTGCATAAAAATACCCACGATCACTCCAGAAAGAGCGACCGCGGGTATTATCGTCGGACGAGCTCAGTGTTGACCGTTAAATTTCTCCATTACATCTGCAGCAGCAGAAAAATCTGTGTGCAACGCTCTTGCCTCAATGGAATCTAGGACCCAGTGATACTCTGGTACAAATGGCACAAGTACTCCGTTCGCTAAAAACACTGCGCTCTATGGGTTCCCAAAAGAAACACGCACTTCAATTCATTTTCACCCCTTAAGGAACAAGTCTTGGAGATCGATTCGCCATCTTGGGTCCTGTGCATTTGAACACTGGGCGAATTTTGCGAGTCCCTGGGACAGGATCCACCTTACCTGCACCCTTGCAGTAGTTACACCTCTCGTCATTGCTTCCTTTTTTTGGATCACAACGAGTACAGGGTTCCCTTTTCATTGCATTCTCCCCATTTGCAAAACGGCGACGTCTCTCTTTGAGACACCGCCGTTTATCATGCTCCTCTACTTTACTTTTGGCAAGGAGGTACGGTGTGCATCGTAAAACAGCAAAAATGCGCCATCGGCGCATTTTTGCTGTCTATTTTTAGACTTTATTCTTCAATAAAAGTAAGTGCAGTTCCCTTCTTTTCACCACGACCTGTGCGGCCAATACGGTGCACATAATCATCGTAGGTTGCTGGTACGTCAAAGTTGATCACGTGACTTACGTCAGCAATATCAAGACCTCGAGCCGCAACATCGGTAGCAACCATTACGCGAATACGTCCAGCCTTAAAGAGTTTCAAAGCCTGCTGACGCTTCGCATTGTTTTTATTACCATGAATAGATTCTGCTGACACTCCTGCTTTTAAGAGCAACTTTGTCAGTTTATCAACGCCATGCTTTGTGCGACCAAAGACAAGCACACGAGTGAAATCAGTCTTTTTGAGTAGATCTACCAAGATATCGAATTTCGATCCACCACGTGGTACACGAACTACATCTTGGTCAATATTTTTTGATGTGTCACGCGTCTTTACTGAAATCCGTACTGGCTCTTTCAAGAACTCACCAATCAATTTCTCAATATCAGGCGAAAGAGTTGCTGAGAAAAATAATGTCTGACGTTCTTTCGATAGCTGCGCCATGATGGTACGCATATCGTGCACAAATCCCATGTCGAGCATACGATCAGCCTCATCAAGTACCACAGTCTTGTAGCCCGAGAGATTGAGCTTTCGGCGCTCAATAAGATCCTTGAGACGTCCTGGTGTACCAATCACAAAGTGTCGGTGTTGGCGCAACGCTTCAATCTGTCGACTGATGTTTGCGCCACCAAAGCAACACACACTTCGTACCTGCAAACCACGAACAAATCCCTGGAGCTCCTCATCAATTTGCATTGCAAGTTCGCGTGTAGGCACGACCACCAGCACCCCCTCACGTGGATTTTCGAGCACCTTATGAATGAGAGGAATCAAAAATGCTCCTGTTTTTCCGGTACCGGTATTTGCGATACCAACAACGTCAGCGCCCTGCAAAATATGCGGAATACTTCGATCCTGAATCGGTGTTGGATTCTTGAATCCTTTGGCAGTAATTGCTTTCTTCAAACCCTCACCGATTTTAAAATCGGTGAATGCGTGCTCTGGCGTAAAGTGTTCAATCTCTTCCGTGATGACCGCTTTGTTGATAAAGCGTGATGCATCAATGCGCTCATCACGTGATCCGCCACCTCGGCGACCACCACCGCTGCGTCCTCCGCCAAAGCGTGAACCGCCACGACTGGCGCTATAGCTTGGTCGTGAGCCAAAACTACTTCTACCTCGATATCCGGAAGTAGGGCGTGATCCTGATGATCGGTAACCCCCCTGGGAATCACCACCGCGATAACTTCCGCCAGTAGCGGATCCATGAGTAGTATGGCCCGTACTTGGACGTGGGCTGTAGCTGCTACGTGCACTAAAACTACCGGTATTGCTACCTCGATATGACGAATGACCACCCGTTCGTGATCCGTGCGCACTATCACTGCGGCCGTATGAACGAGGACTTTGCGCCCCGCCCGTATGTGATGCACTTCGATGTCCGTCTCCGCGAGGAGCCGCACTTCGTGATCCACCTTGTGTCGGACGTGAAAAGCGTGAACCGCCTCGAGCACCTCCGAAACTTCTTCCTTTTGCACTACTAAATCTGCGTTGTTCCATAATTGTTTATATTTGAAAAAGCCCTGTGCACTTCAGAAAGAGCGTGTCAAAAAGACTCAATTACGAGGCGTCTTGGAGCGAAAATCCGAGGCAGAGAAATATGCCGGGGGCATATTTCTCAATCCTCTGTTTGAACGACGAAGACAACGATGTAGGTGAGGATTTTAGGCATGCTCTCGCAAGCTTTTATAACTCTTTCTGGTCTTTAAAATAAAAGACTGACCAGTTCTCGCGAGTTTTTAGTGCCAAAAATGGCTTCTTCAAATCTGAGGTATTTCCTCCGACAAAAACCTATGAGATACAGTTACTCTAAGAGTATAGCATGGAAAGCTATCCTTGGCAATAGCTTATTCTAAATCCTAAAATAAGGCAGCAATACTCTTGATACCAAAGTAGAGCGATAAATGATGCCCAAACACAATTAAGCCCACCACGGCCGCAAATATCGAGGCGAGGAGTACCGCTCCTGCCGCTACATCTTTGGTGTCGCGCGCGTATGGGTGAAATTCTGGTGACGTGAGATCAATGTCAATTTCGATAGCGGTATTAAACGCTTCTGCCACAAACACAAGTGCTGCGGCGAGTACAATCAGCACCCACTCGATGTAGGTAATATGGAATACAAAACCAAACATCAGTGCTGATACAAAAATAGCGAGATGTATAAGCGCATTGGGTGTTGTCTTAAAAAAAAGCTTCAGCCCTCGCCCCGCATGCACAAAACTCTGTGCTCGCGCTACGATCGCCGTTTCCTTCACTGTATCTATTGGTGAAACAGTCTCTTTAATAATCTCTGGTATTTCTGTCTTTGTTTCTACAGTAGTGTCTGGTTTATTTTCTTGCATATGCGCATAGTATAGCTCCTACCAGTAAAAAGAAAAAAGCGCTTCCCCTCGGAAAAGGAAGCGCCCAATCGATCTATCGAGACGCTGACTCTCGGGCTTCAGGAATCATGCGATCAATCCAGATCGCCTCCCTGGAAAAATCATCGCCATCATGGAACCAAAGCGTGATCAAATGACCCTCACCCTCCCTACCTGTTGTAGTCGTCTCAATGAGCACTTTTGCACCATGCGAATGTGGCCACACAATGAGCGGCGAAACCCAATTGGCGCTATTGATGATTTCTTGAGCACGAGCCCCATGAGTACTCAGATCGCAGTAGGGGAACTCTTTGAAGCCTTCCTTCCGCCGATAGAACATTAGCCTGTACGACCCATCCTTGAGACACACAGGAACCAGTAATCCTGCCCTCGACATCAAAGGATCACAGACTGACTCTATTTCCACCCCGTCAACCGTTTCTCCTTCGAGGTCGGTATGACGGTGGAGCAATCGATCATCCACCTGGACGTCAGAATCTTCGTACACCATCTCCTTCAAATATGAGTAAACCATCGCATCAGTGACTTCACGATGCCAAGAGACTTGCGTCAGATTACCAAGTGCAATCCCCCACCAAGGAGACTGCCTCGAAAAGATCTTGGGAAAATTCGGCCCTCCGTTCTCCATATCCGGGGAAAGGAGCATCTGAATTGCGTCTTTGCGCCGCTTAATATGTTTATAAGGAACTTTCTTCTCGTACGTGCAGGTTAATCTACGTGTGCTGCCGTCAATCCAAGGTTTCTCGTCCTTGGTCTTGTAGACAAGACGGATAGTCATCTCGCCAGTAGTTTCTCCACTGAAACGCATAACAACTTCCTTCCGTATGGCACCCACCGATAGGCAGATTCGCCACGAGCATCAAACCATATAAATCTTTATATGTCAAAACACAAAAGGTCAAGCCTGCTAGATAGTCTCTCTTGAAATTCAAAACATAAAACCCCCACGCGATGCGCGGGGGTTTTATGTTTGTACTTTTAACTATTTCTTCTTTTTTGGTTTCTTTTTTTCTTTTCTATGAGTGACTCCTTTGGCCATATATTTTTTCTAAGATGATAATACTTCAACTGTATCACCTAGAGAATACGTGCGGTCACAACGCATGTGCACAGCTACTTGGGAGTCGGACTCCCAAGTAGCTAAATTTTAAAATTATTCAGCGCCAGGACTTACCATCCCATCAAAGTGTTCTTCGATCACGTCTGCCTTTGTCTTTTCGACAATGCCGTCCTTGTGTTCTGGCGGTGCGTACAATGTATAAAGCTTGAGTGGTGTTGTGCCAATGTTTACAATGTTGTGTTTGGTGCCCGCAGGAATGATAACCGCATGATCATCATGCAGTGGAAATTCTTCATCATTTAAATATACTTTTGCTTCCCCATCCTCGATACGTATGAATTGATCAAGAGTATGCGTCTCTTCCCCAATGTCATCCCCTGCCGCGATCGACATGAGGACTAGCTGCATGTAGCGAGCCGTAAAGAGCACGCGACGATAGTCGGTATTTGCTTTCGTCTCATCTTCCATAGCAACAATGTATCCTCGTTTTGGTTGATTCATAGGTATTTTGTTATCGCTTTTATGTACGTGGTATTATACATCTATTATGGAACCCTGGATTATCTACGCATTTCTCGCTGCCGTTTCTGCTGCGGCTGTCGGTGTATTTTCAAAAATTGGCATCTCTGGCATCGATCCTACACTGGCGACTGCCGTGCGAGGACTTTCGATTGCACTCTTCATGGGACTTGCAAGCATCATCCTCGGCAAACTTTCCAGCATGTCTTCAGTACCCACAAAGACCTGGGTTTTTATCATCCTCACGGGTGTTGCCGGAGGTCTCTCCTGGCTCTGGGGCTTTATGGCACTCAAAGCAGGTGGTGATGCCACAGCGGTAAACGCCATCGACCGACTCTCGCTTATCATGCTTGTTTTTCTGGCAATCTTTTTCCTGGGAGAATCCTTTACCTGGGCAAAATTCTCGGGTGCAATCCTGATCATCGGCGGCACACTGCTCATGACCTTAAAGCCTGAAAAACTTGCTGCACTATTTGTTGTGGTACGCAATATTTTCTAGCACTTGGAAGTCCGGCTTCCAAGTTCTGAGTCCAAGTGATTCACTGTCGCACTCCCGGACACTGCGTCGAAGTCAATGGTCCCATGATAGTACCTGCGAATCCTGTGCTATCGACACAATAATGTTCTAGACCACTACGATCTACTTCTGGTACTTGCGGACAAAATAGTCCTTGTTCCTTATAAAGTCCTGGTGCAATGGGGACAGCGACAGCAAAAGTCTTTCCATCAGAAAAACACTCTGCGCTAAACTTAGCACTTTTCTCAGCTCTCGTAATACCTGCTACCATAGCGGTCTCTGCAAACATAGAGCCGGATTGTGTGCACGACGTCGCATAGGGTCCATAGTTTCCATGAACATTAAAATAATCTTCTGCATGTGCGCGAAGGGCAGAGACACCAGCTTTTATTGCTGCGGTCGGCGCTCTACTGTGTGGGCTAAAAAATGAAAGCAAAGATAAGGTTATGGAAGAAACTAGATAAATAGCTAAGAACACCACCATAACTGCGAGCCATTTATTTGATGCTCCCGACACGTATCCCACCACCGCACATATAACTCCAATTAGTATAAATATTGCAAGCGGGAGCATCGATTTCCCATACACAAAACTCATGTAATCTACAAAAGAGAAATCTGTCGAGGTAACGATACAATTGAGCAGATACGAATACCCAAACATGAGCAACGCCGAGAAGAAAGCCAATAAAAGCCCCGTGATAAGTAATGTTCTTGGAGATATTGGAGCATGCATACACTATATATTAGCACGCCAAAAATATGCACAATAAGCTCACTTGGGAGTTGAACTCCCGAGTAAGATTTTCTAACTTGGAAGCCGGACTTCAAAGTGGTGTTCGTGTTCGAAACCTACACGTGATCTCCTGCCACAAAGCCAGTGGTCCAACAAAGTTGGAGTGAGTAGCCACCAGAGGGACGGTTGATATCAAGCAAGTCGCCAATGATGTAAAGATTTTTAATTTTTTTTGAACACATGGTACGGGTGTCGATTTCTGAAAGTGGCACACCACCGTCGGCGACGACCGCGCGATCAAAACCCATAAGACCCGTGATCGTGAGCGGTAGTGCCTTGAGCAGGTGTGCGACCGCCCTGCGCTGCTCTTTTGTTACGCTGTGCACTTTTATCTCCGGATCGATACGATCAGAAAAAGCCATCATGATACCTGATGTTGTCCCCGGTGGGACTAGTTCGCGCAATACATTTTTGAATGCTTTATTTTTGTGTATTTCAAATTGCGCAATGAGCGTTTTGTCCAATTCACCCATATCGACTTTTGGAAACAGATCGACTGATGCCGTGACCACACCTCCATGCAAAAGATCAGCGACTAAATGCGCACTATTTAAAATCATAGGACCTGAAACGCCAAAATGCGTACAGAGTATTTTCCCTGTCTTTGTAAACTGTTTTTTTTGATGTTGAAAAAATGTGATCTTGACGTCAGGCAGTGACTTTCCACTGAGCGACCGTATCCATGAATCCGAAACCGCCAGCGGTACCACACTTGGTGTTGGTTTTGAAACGGTGTGTCCAAGCCCTCGAAGCCACGCAAAGCCATCCCCCGTTGAACCTGTTTCCGGATGCGAGACTCCACCAGTTGCGAGGATGTAGGAATCTGCAGTATAGGTTTCCTCACCCACACTAACCGACACTATAGTATCTCCATTTTTCTCGATGTGTGTTACGGGACTATGTGTTTTGATTACAACTCCTGTCTTTACCAGATTGTCATAAAGTACTGTGTACACATCAATTGCTTTTTCTGTGTGTGGAAATGCACGTCTCCCTTCTTGTACGACAAGCGACAACCCTCTCGATGCAAAAAAATCAAAGGTATCCTGTACGCCAAATTGTGAAAAGGGTGAATAGAGAAACTGCTCCCCTGCTCCGTAGTTTTTTAAAAGTGTTCGTTCGTCAAACTCGGCATTGGTGATATTGCACCGTCCACCACCAGAGATTCTCAACTTCTCTCCGAGTTTTTTGTTTTTTTCGAGCAGAAGCACACGCCGGCCGCGCTCAGAGGCGCGGCCGGCAGCCATCATCCCGGCCGCTCCTCCCCCAATGACGATGACATCAAAGTGCTTTTCTGCAGTCGTTTTCATATGGATACAGACTAGCCTAGCACATCGAGTGCTACTCTACCTCCTCCATGCGATCAGCCTTCGATTCAATCTGATCAGTAGCTGTATGTGCCTTGTCGATGAAGGTATCATAATTTTCAATGGTCACTGACGGAGGTGTCTCTGTAGTAGCATCCTTAACATTTGTGGTGTACCCAAAGTAGAAGAGACACATCAATAAAATTCCTACCAATAAGGATATCAACATACAGAGAGTATAACAGAAATACCGGGCAAAGACGGTAATAATTATTTCTTTGATAACGCCTAATAGTTAGATATAATGACGAAGATGAAGAAACATCTTAAAAAGTACAAATATGCGTATGGTTTTACGCTGATTGAGCTTATGGTAGTGGTTTCTATTATTTCAGTACTCTCAAGTACGGTACTTGCTTCAGTAAGCTCGGCAAGAGAAAAAGCGACGTGGGTAAAAGTTATGCAAGATATAAAAAATATTCAGCTTGCACTTGAACAATACAAAGAGGACCACGGCGATTACCCACCAATTAGCTCTAGACGGGACGCTTCGACTCGCGTTGAATTAGGTGTCATTTACAATTTCTGGGGTTATGTGTATCTAAATAGTATTGGGACCTTATTACAACCATACTTATCGGCAATGCCCTACCCCCCATATCCATCGACAGCAACCTCACACTATTATTATGTCAAACAGTCTGCAGGTATGGGAGACCTAGCATTGAACATAAGTACTATCAGCGCCGGCACTGTAGGGTGTGTCTATATTAGAAACGGCTATTATTTATATGGCGCGTGGGTAAATCGCCCATCTTATATCTCTACACATGATGGTGGTGCAGATCCAGAAGCCTTTGAGGTGGCAGGAGGATCAGTAGACATGGTTTCAGATCCCACCGGCTGTCACCCCGGTCACATATTCATAAACAATTAACTGTGAGCACTATTCAATTTCAAGAAGAGAGTGTTACAAAAGTGCGCCGAACATCGGCAAAAGCACAACACTCAAAAAAAGAGATACTAGTGTTTTTTGTAGTAATTTTTTTCTGCCTCGCTCTCAGTGGCTATATTTTATACACTACGTTTGCCCCCAGATTATTTCACCCCGACGATCCCAATTTTGTTAAAATAAAGACTACATAACACACGAAATAGGACCCAAAAAGAGAATTATAGGGATGGATTATGCTTCCAGAAAAGCAATGCCACCCTTTAGAGACTAGCTCCAAATGGTTAGCCACACACCTACATAGTGCACCACAACATAGAGGAAAGAACTTTGTATCCTATAATGATGCACATGAAGAGACTACTGAAAAAGCTGAATCATGTTTACGGCTTTACACTTATTGAGCTTATGGTAGTCATTGCTATTATTTCACTTTTGGCAAGTGTGGTACTCGCTTCACTTACAAAGTCGCGTGAAGCGACGTCTATTGCAAAAGCAGCACTTGACCTGCGAGCCGTACAAAATGCTGTGGAGTTATATCATGACACAAACGGATATTATCCTGTCACTATTGCACCATTCAGACGTCAGAGTTACTACCCGGCAGAGTGGGACGATCTTGGAAACATTTTATTACCCTATCTAGCTAATATACCGTACCCGAACTACCCCCAAGTCCCATTTCCAGGCGCATATAGTGGTTATTTATATCTAAAGCATATAGGACCAAGCTACATAGGTATGAATTATACCGACGCATACACTGGCATGAGGCTTGGATGCGTACATGTCTATGATGGTGGATACTGGATGACATTCCGTTGGGCGGGTAAAAGATACCATGCAACCATGAACGACGGGGGTATAGATCCTGGTGGAATTGAGGCGTGGGGTGGCAACGTAGTATTCAACCGAGCACCAGATGATAGCGCGTGCATATATTCGTCACCATGACCGTAGTACAGTACTAAAGCAAGATCTCACTCCCTAATATAAAGGCATACCGTGTGTGTTAAAATTAGACCAGCATTTATGACATTAGTCACATTTCAAGAAGAAAATATACAAGTCTCACACGGACAACATCAACGTCTCCGACGGGGCATGGCGGCATTTTTAGTCAGGAAGCATATTGTTGGAAATGAAAAGCAAGCAGCGTATCTACTTCTCACTGTCGCTTCCATTGCTATGGCGACAAGTATCTATTTCTTTTTACCCATCATAAAGGATGCTATAAACACAGCAAACCAATCGGATCCAAAAGCTAAACCTCACCCATCATCTCAAAATATTAACGTCACGGGTTAGAGAATACCAACTACTTCCAAATCTCTAGCCACACACCTACATAGTGCACCACAACATAGAGGAAAAAAATGTACCCCACAACCCCCGCAATGACCGTGAGTGCAATGTAGTTTAATATTTCATTTCGTCTTCGCTTTACATCATCGATCGTGCAAATACCTTTTGTGCGGCGTAAGTAGTACGCGAGGGATCCTAAAAGGGCTATGAGTCCCACCATACGAAAGACCCACTTGTATTCCCCATAAAACGTATCTGCAAGTGAGGAAGCAAAACTCACTGAAGCGAGACCCAGGAGCACAAGGATGACTGGCGAGAGACAGCACAACGACGCGAGCACAACGGGAATGCTGCTAAGTTTTAATATTTCTTTTATGTTCATAATAGTTTTAGATTTTTGGCATCATACGCTACGTTGTCGTCCTCTACGTTTAAAATAAAACCATAAGTGGAGACCTAACAAAAAAATAACATTCGGAATAAAAATATATGGATGACTCCAACTCACGCCGTCAATTTTAAAGTCAGACACTGGCCAGAGAAATGGTGTCGCAAAAAATTTTGTCGAATGCGTTGGGATATCAACCAGTATATGGAGTGGCCACGCAAACATTTCCATGAGCGGTGCCTCATGCCACCACCACACAAGAGCGATGACTGCCCCAGCGACAAAAAAACTATGCGTGATGTTGTAGAGATGATGTACATACTCGGGAATAGATGACATCGGTGGCGGACCCGAAGCAAACTCTGGACCTGACACAAAGCCAAGGATGGTAAGAGCAAACAGTATCCCAAACGAAAGCATGTCCGGCATAATGCCAAAGAGAAATGCAATCCCATAGCGGATTTTCGACGTACGACCAAATGCGATACCACCATAGAGCCCATGTGAAAGTGTATCCATGTATACAAAAGTATATCACCCCTGTACCGCGATTATTTTATCGCGTCTTTATGAGCACATTAGGTGGCAAAGCTTTCTTTATTACCTCCAGATCTACTACAGAATACTCATTGCCAGAGAGATCCAGAACTTGTAATTTTTTTAGATTTCCAATTTCATGCGGAAGACCGGTGATCTTATTGTTTGCAAGATTCAAAAGCTGCAAGTCTTTAAGCTGACCCACTTCAGCCGGCACGCCAGTGAAGTTATTGTTGCTCAGGTCTAAGACCTTGAGATTCTGTAAATGACGAACTTCTGCAGGCAATGTTCCAGAAAGGTTATTGTCCGATAAATCCAACTCTTCTATATCTGTTTTATTAAAAATATCGGCAGGCACAATAGTCAATCCCTTTTGATGTAGATCGAGTACCTTACCTATCGGGACAGATGTCGTCACGGTCTGTCGTGGTTTTGTTGTCGATGTTGCAGTTTCAGATGAAGTATTGGCCGGAGTAAGTTGAGTATCTGACACAGCTACGCCTCGCCCCGCACCATAGCGATACCCAATAATGACCCCTAATCCAACAAGAACAACTATGAGTAATATGTTTTTCATACTCTATTCTACCTTAAAACATACAGAAAACGATCTAAAGCTATATCTGCGGAACAATCTCATCAAGTGCTTTATCCACGGTCTTTACCGTAACACCGCGCGAAGCTATACCGTCGAGCACAGCTTGAAGGTGTGCTGGAGTATTGGTAAACGTAGCCCCATTATCGATAATGTCATGGTAAACGAGCACAAGCCACCCACGATCCGCAATAGCAGCATCCACCCACTCAAGCACGGTCTCAGGAGTCGTCGTGTTAATCGTACTCATTGCTTTGATGTTGTACATATCAAAATTGTCCTTGGTGTTATAGCCGACATCAACCGACCGGTGCGAGCGATACTGCTGTTTGATCTGTTCTTTTACTGCATCATTGTACTCACCATACGGTGAAGCAAAGTTTATTGGAGTAATACCAGTAAAAGCTGCTATGTCCGTTTTTGATTGTGCTAATTCATAGTCGACTTCTTGGGGAGTGATAAATGGTAAATGTGCATGGGTCACGGTATGACCACCAATCTCAAAACCATGATGCGACATTTCGATGATCTTGTCTGGCGTCAACGTTTCTGACTTCCCGAGATCTTGTGACAGGAGGTATGCCGTCCCTGCAAAGCCATGTTCTTGCATCATGGGATAGACCGTGTCGTAGAGGGCATCAAAAAAGTCATCGAAGGTGACCGAGACGAGTGGTCGTGCAAGAGGTACGACCTGTACGGGAGTCAGTGCAAAGTCGTCGCTCACCAAATACCCCTTTGAATAGAGCATGTTGTATATCGAGACATGTACCGCCCCTTCGGGCATACGAATCCTCGTGGAAAACTTTGTCCAATCAGATGATGGAAATGTAACACCGAGGTATTGATATACTACTTCCCCGCTCGATAGCGTGATCGCTGCATCAACTTCTGTATACACATCTGACTTTTGGAAAAAAGAGTAGTCGTATGTTGTACCCCCAGTGACGGGTGCCGTATCAAATGCAAAATACGCGAGCCCACTCGTATACCGGGTTATCGCCACTTTCAAACTCCGCTCTCCTGTGTGCCCGGTGTTTTGATAGGTAAACACTGCATTGTTGTTTCCTGTTTTTACTTTCGTCCAATGAGCCGGCAATGTAGGTACCGAATCTGAAACTTCTTCAACCGAAGGGTTCGGTATAGGATTGTCAGGGGAACCCTGCGGTGGGGGCGGATCAATTGGTGGCTCGGGTTGTGGCACCACGATCTTTTCATTAAGAGAAAAATTGTCGGTCTGTAGAAAGCCGAGCGCGCTGGCAGCATGATATACAGTAATTAATTGTGCGTCTGATGGTGTTGCTATTTCTGCAGAAACTTCCGTCCACGCAGACGCCGCAGGTACGTCTTTCAAAAATATCGTCGTCTCGACACCTGCTGCTGTACGCACTCGCGCATACAGCTTCGTTGACATCGAAGACTTGTAATATTCGCTATACGTATACGTAGCATTCGGTACAACTGGCACATCCTTAAAGTACCAGTATGACTCCCCTGTTATGTACTTTGTGACGTTAATATAGAGGCTTTTACCACCCCCATAACCATCTGTTTTATAGGCAAACACAGAGACGTTATTACCCTTTTTTGTGCGTAACCAGTCAGTGGGACCGGGCCCTGTCTTTTGTTCAACAGATGGGTTACCAATGAGATTCCCTGCAGCTATAGAGCATTTAGGAAGGACCAGGACGAGACAAATAATGGCAACACTAAAAACTACTTTTTTCATTTTTTTTAAAGCATACTAAGCTTTTCTAAAAAAAATGCAATAGCAAGAATCTTGGATACATAGTGTGCTGCCATAGTACGATAATCTCGCACTAACTCGCTCGTGACTGGCGACTTTTCTTCTTTTTCGCTGCAGCAGCTTGGTCTATCTTTTTCTTCTCTGCGGCGATAGATTTTGCCAATTCTTGAGCTTTTATTTTTGCCGCATCAATGGCCTTTTGCTTTTCTGCTGCCAATTGCGCTTCAGCCTTGAGACGTGCAACTAAAGCGGCATCGGCTGCTGTGGTATCTACAGAAACAGGCTTCGGTACTGCAGGAAGGCTAGCCTTCTTTGAGACTTCCACGATATCTTTGCTTGGCACTACGACGTCAGGAGCTTTTTGTACCACTGGTACTGGCGTGTCCGTGAGAGCATCATTGACGTCGTCCATGGTAGCCAGTGGATCATCTGTATTAAGCTCGATGAGCTCAGTTTGTTTTGTAAGTTCCTCTTGAATCTGCTCATTTTCCAATATGACCTGCTGCAACTGCGTGCGCATATAGATATCGCTGGTACCAAACAGTACCAGAAATACTGCACCAAATGAGAACAGTACATTCCTGAGATCGGTGTTCATATGTAATGTATGTTAATCAAAATAAATAATTACCTTTAGTCCAATCGTTGCCATTTATGTGTTTCACCTTTCAATACTTCACATTCTCCACACTTGAAAGAATCAGGTAGCTCATGCCACAACGTTCCAGGCTCAATATCTCTCTCCGGCATACCCAGAGCTTCGTCGTAGATCCATCCACACTCCAAACATACATATTGAGACATATTGTTTTCTATTAATAGATAATGACGCCAGTATGACCGACACAACTGAAGAAAGTCTGAAGATTGAGTACGGCCAATCTTCAGTCTTTCTTCAGCGATCTATACGATACTTGAGCAATGCAAGAATTTGAGTTTCAGAAAAAAATTATGGGTACCGATTTGTCGGTATCTATCGTGACAGAACATCAGCATACAGCAGATCAATGTTTCGAGGCGACATGGAAAAACCTGCAAGCGTATGAAAAACAATTTTCTCGTTTTGATCCTCAAAGTGAACTCTCACAACTCAATCAAAAAAGAACTCTCCGCGTCACCTCTCTATTCCTTGAAATACTGCAGCTGGGGATTTCACTTTCAAAGAAGACAAGGGGGTACTTTAATCCGCTCTTTCAGATTGAGCGTTTCGGATACACCGCTACGTTTGACAAAATAAAGGGTACTGCACAAAAGTCACAACAAGGTACTTACAATATTTGTATTGATGATATAGAAGTAGATACTGAGAATCGCACAGTCACACTCATAGAAGACCAGAAGCTCGATTTTGGAGGTTTTTTAAAGGGACATCTCGCTGAAATCGAGGCGCGACGGATCCAAGATTCACACCCCACAATCCAAGGAGTCATAGTAAATATTGGTGGCGATATACACGCTCGCGGAGTCGACGCTGTAAACGAGCCATTTATATTTGAAATTGCGAACCCGGTAACACTTGAGACCATAGCAATACCGCTCCTCGACAGAAGTATTGCAACAAGTGGGACATACAAACGGACTTGGATTTCGGACGGTGACACCATACACCATATCCTTGATCAAAATGGTCAACATAACCCAACAACACCTATTGTTTCAGCTAGTGTCATACACGAACATGGCGCACCATCAGACGCGTACACAAAGATATTGATGGCGCTCACCATTGATGAGGTTGAAAAAACTGTCGGTGAACATGTGCGTGGATTCACGATTACTCAATCAGGATTGGTACATACATATATATGAAAATATACCTCACCATAATCCGCTATCTACAAAAAATATTTCTAGCGATTTCACTTACAATTATGGGCACGCTGCCTGTCTTAATTGTATTCTACCCAGATTCCGTAAACCGCTATGCGACAGCTCTCTATAGCATTGCACACATTGCAGCACTGTTTGTGATGACCATTCGTCCACTTGCAGATATGTTGCCGAGCATCCCTGTCGTGCGTCCGCTCGTTATACTACGAAAAGGAGTTGGGGTACTTTCAGCATCAATCGTTATATCGTTCACCTTTGCAAAAATAATCATTGATCCAAGTGGATTTTTTGGTAGCGTCCTTGCATGGCACTATTGGTCACTCGAAGGGTATGCACTGCTCGCACACCTTGCAGACATAAGTGCCCTACTACTGCTTATAACATCAAATAATTTCTCTAAAAGAATCTTGGGAAAGTGGTGGAAACGAATACAGAGACTTTCCTATGTATATTTCTTTGCAAGCGCGCTCTTTGTCTACCTCGCCTACCACGATATGACCGTAGCCTACTACATGTACATTGTGGCTTCACTAACCATCTTGGCTTTTACTATCAATACCTTAAAACGGTATGAACATAACACCCAACATATATGAAGATATTTAAAAGCAGTGGTACCATCACGCGTGTCACACCACTATCACCCACAGCAAAAGAAGTGACGATCTCGCTTGAGTCTCTGTTTGAGTGCCCGCCTGGATCATTCATCAATCTATTTATATCGATTGAAGGTGAGACACTACGACGAGCATATTCAGTTGTCTCTGCAAATGTTGAACAAAAAACAATTACGATAGCAGTCCGTCTGACACCAACAGGAAAGGTTACCCCTCAATTTTGGAAAGACTCGATACTAGGAAATTCGGTAACTGTTATGGGTCCATTTGGAAGCAATACTGGAGACAAACTCAGTAAACCCAACCTATTCCTTTTTGGTTTCGGAATTGGTGCCGGTGTTATAAAATCAATCGCTGCATACGCCATAGATAATCCGGTTGTTGAAAAAATAGTCATCGTGACCGGCAGTAGAGCAGAAGATGACATAATCTACAAAGAGTACTTTGAACTACTCGCAAAGAACCCAAAAGTAACCGCCACCTATGTAGTATCAAATCCAATTGCGCAAGACTATGCATGGAAAGGCTATATTCAGGATCATGTATCAACATTAGATTTTAGTGACGCAGATATTTATATGTGTGGCCAAGTGAAAGCCTGTGATGCGCTACAAGAAAAAATTGGCACGCACAACCCGCACAATTGTTCATTCTTTGTCGAAGCATTCCATTAAATCGTCTTTGCAAGTTGCAAAAAATGTACTCGAATAGTTGTCCCTGAGCCAAGCTCACTATCAAGTGAAATCTCCGCGCTATGCTCCTTTGCTATTTCACGCACAATAGCAAGTCCAAGGCCAGCACCGCGCACGCCGCGCTCATCGCGCGCTGTATTGGTGGTAAAAAAACGATTCCATACTCGATCGAGGTTTTCTTTTGTAATACCCATACCGTGATCAGTTACTTCCACAACACCACCTGCTTGAATCTGTATTTCAATTGTCCCACGTCTATGTGAAAACTTTATCGCATTGTGCACAATATTGATAAACATTTCTTCCAGCCGTACAGGATCACCCGACACAGCAAAATCCTGTGAATAATCGGCCGCTATAGTTAGTTGTTTTTCATCAATACTACCCTTTAGTCTCACTAGTACATTTCGAATTACATCAGCAAGCGATACTGGTAGCGTATGTTGCACTGCGGGTTCGCCACGCGCACTTGCAAGCAATCGTTCTGATAGTTCGATAAGGCGTTTTGTCTCCTGCTGCACATCCTGAAACGTTTCTCGAGCCTCGCTCTGCAGCAACGGGTTACGCAAGGTAGCACCAACGGATGCATAAAGTGCAGAAAGTGGCGTACGTAATTCATGCGCTACGTCCTGGCTAAACTGCTCCTGCTGTCGCATTTTCCGCTGAATAGGTGCAAGGGTCTTTCCCGCCAACAAGAAACCGAGGATCGTTGAGAGTGCAAGCAAGATGATGTTTGCGATAATGAGGTTCTCCCAAAATTCCTCTAGAAACTCCAGTTCGAATTGCTCATGGTACTCAGTGTGCTCCTCTTCCACATTTTTATCATCAGATTCAAAATTGCGATCAACGGTGATATAGAGAAAACTGGAGAACAAAAAAAGTATACCCGCGAGAATACTCGTGTACAGCAGCGTCAGCTGCACCCGGGCCTTAAAGAATTCATTGTATTTCCATTCGGTAACCGATACCGCGAACAGTTTTGATAAGATTTTCATGTGCTATAGGTGTTAATTTCTTGCGTAGATTTTTGATATGGACCTCAATCGTATTACTCCAATTTTCTTTTGCAAAATCAAACACATGTTCATAGAGGTCATGCTGCGAAAGAGTTGTACCACGATTTCGCAGTAAATGCTCAAGTATTCCCGCTTCTGCAGGCGTCAATAAGACACTTTTCTTCTCTCCACGAATCACGCGAGTATCTGTATTAAATGAGATTCCTGAAGCGACGTCTACCACGCGTGGTTGATAGTTTTTTGGTCGACGATAGAGTGCGGTGAGACAAGCCAACAATTCATCAAATTCAAAAGGCTTCGTAAGATAATAGTCTGCTCCACTCGTAAGACTATGCACTTTATCACTCAATTCGCTACGAGCAGTCAACATTAAGACCGGTGTAGCGACATGCTCTTTCCGCATGTGTGAAATCAGCGTCACGCCGTCCATGCCAGGAAGCATGTAATCAATGATGGCAACATCGACAGCTGCTTTTTCTTCACACAAAAAAGTTAGCGCCTCTTCTCCATCAGAAAAACAGCGGACTGCATGCCCTTCCTGTATTAAGACCTTCTCGATACTTTTCTGCAAAACGTTATTGTCTTCAACAAGTACTACTTTCATATTGTCTTAAGGGTACACTACGATGCTGAAGATTTACTGAACGCCTGTACAGCCCTTATTCTGCGCGAAGGGCATCGACAGGCTGCAACTTGGATGCTCTCTGAGCTGGATACAGGCCAAAGACGATGCCGACTACGATTGCAATACCGGTTGCATACGCAACAACGCTGCCTGACATAACCACACTAATAATTGAGTCTGCTGTTAAAATCCTATTCGCTATATTCGATGCACCATAGGTCAGTATAATACCAATAGCACCTCCAATAATGGTCAGCATCACGGCTTCTAAAAGTATTTGGAGGAGTATATCGCTATCCCGAGCACCAATTGCTTTTCGAAGACCAATTTCTCTTGTGCGTTCCGTCACGGTCGTCAGCATCATATTCATAGTTCCAATACCACCAACAAACAGCGCGATTCCACCCACAATACCCAAAAAGATACTAATCATGGAGGTTGTTTCTTGTGCGGTTTTTATCGCATCTTGTGCTGTGGTGACGCTAAAATAATCTTCACTATCCTTTTCTGCGGCGCGTGACACATTGAGTGACTCCAAAATGTGCTTACCTGCAGCTTCAAAATATTGCGTATCTTTGAGACGAATACCAATAGATGAAAATGTTGTTGTGTTGGTCAGTACTCCGACTGCAGCTGCATACGGCACAATCACCGTACCGTCATTACGCCGCCCAAATCCCCCAGCGCCACCCTCAAAAACTCCCACTATGGTAAATTCTTTGCCATTCAGTGTTATAGACCCTGTCGATACATCGCGCCCCGTCTCTGCCAGTACTGCCGCCACAAAACCTTGATCAACGAGTACCACTCGATCTTTGAAGGCAGCATCGTTAAAATCAAAAATTGCACCGCTGACCATGGTCAAAGTTTTAACCGACGTATAGTCTCCCAAACTCATTTGAATACTTGGTGAAAACTCGCTACCCAATGCAATGACCTTGGCGTTCTGGATACTCTGTGAACCGAGCGCTGCAGACACATAGCTTTGGTTTTTTATCCATGCAAGATCTGTTTGCGTCAGCGAACCAGCGACCGTGATATCTCCTGCAGTGAAGGAATTGAACCTATCAAGAATGTTTCCTGAAAGTCCCTGCCCTAGTGCGAGCATGGCAGTCACAGAAAAAATACCCACCACAATACCTACGATAGTGAGCAATGACCGCAGCATATTGCCACGCAAAGCTTGTACTGACTCTCGTAAAAGAAATCTAAATTTCATGATGTTCGTTTAGGTTCTTCTGCAACATTTCCATCCTTGATGTGGATCACGCGATCGACGATACTCGAGAGTGACTCATCGTGCGTCACAATGACGATCGTCGTCCCGTAGTGTTGGTTGAGGTATTTAAGTGCCTCAATAATCGCGCCTCCGGTTTTTGAATCAAGATTTCCTGTGGGCTCATCCGCAAGCAAGAGCTTCGGTCTTGCAACTAGTGCGCGAGCAATCGCTACACGCTGCCGCTGACCACCCGATAGCTGGTTGGGTCGCTTGTACCAGTGCTCTTCTTCAAGTGCCGCTCGCTTTAAGGCATGCGTCACGTATTCATCTGCATCACCAATAAATCCGCGCTGATATAAAAGTGGCAACTGCACATTTTGGTAAACATTTTTCTGTGGTAACAAATGAAACGCTTGGAATACAAAACTGATATCTCGTGAGCGCAGCTCCGCCAGTTCACTTGAGGACATCCCATTGACGTGCTTTCCCGCAAAATAATAGTCACCCTGACTTGCTACATCAAGTCCACCAATGATGTTCATTAATGTAGATTTTCCTGAACCAGATTGACCCAAAATTGCTACCATCTCACCATCACGTATGGTGAGATTTATATGGTGAAGTACCGGCACCTCAAGTCCACCACTCATATAAAAACTTTTTGAGACATCAAGCAGTCGTACAATGTCAGTCTGTGTTTTGTTAGATTCCATAAGGACCCTGCGATCAATTACGCGCTCCCGTAGTTTGGGGAGAAGAGGTACGCTCTCGTGGTGGCCCAAAATTTGCTTGACCTACAACTGATCCTGTACTCGTTCCCACGGTGCCAGTAGTGAGTAAATATGTATTCTCCGTAACGCCACTCATAATCTCCACATAGAATTTTCCAATAATGCCGAGTTCAACTGGAGTCACATACGTTGCCAGCGCAGCAGTATCAGTACGCACAATACCCTGCGATGCTACTTGTTTTTTTTGTTCCTCTGTCAACGCATCCACGACTGTTACTTTTGGTGTACCATCGATATATGAAAGTGCAGCAACGGGAACACGAAGAGCTTGCTTTTTTTCGTCGTTAACAATGAGGACGTCCGCTATTAAACCCTCTCGCAACAATAGTAGTGTCTCACCCTCTGCATGTATGAGCGCCTTCACGCCATACTGCGCAACACCGCTCTCATCGGGTAAAGAGCTAATCTCGACAACCGACGCTTCAAGTGGTTGCATATTAGGAAATGATGTAACAGTCAGCTGTACCTTTTGCCCCACAGCAACCTCTGACACATCGGCAGCGCCAAGTGAAAATTTTACGAGAAACTCATCTGAAATAAGTGTGCCGAGCACAATAGGGTCATTGGTATCGCGCGTTGGAGTCGCTCCCACGACCACATTCTCGAGTCCCTCGATAGAACCAGAAAACGGTGCAATGATATCCTGTTCACGAACAACGTCATAATTTTCTGAGAGTTGCACCAGAGTTTCAGCAAGCTTCGCTTCGGCTTGCAATACACCCAGGTCTCGACTGACATCTCCATCAGTGAGTTCTAAATCGTCAACTTGTTGAAGTTTATTGGCAATATCAGTCTTGTACCCAATAATTGCTTCATCAAAATCAACAATTGCCTTCTCGTAGTCCTCCTTATTTTCTATATATTCAGGCGCATAAGAATTGGGCAGCGTTATGGTCCACGCATCTCCTGTCTTTAGGTCATCACCAAATAGAATTTTGAGACCCTTGGTGCCAACCGGCGTAGCAATGCCCACAATCACGCTTTGTGTATCATTTTCAAGTCCCGTAACACGGTACGCATATCCGGATTCCGCATCAGCTCGATACACGTCAATCCGGTACGTGCCTGCTATAGTTCCTGAATATAGTCCAGAAATCTCTGGACGTTCTTTAAGGTCGGATTTGGTATTTCCCGGCTCCGGAAGAATGTTGGCATTTAGAAAATCTCGATACGCTAGAATCTTGTCTTGTTCTGCTTGAAGGATTGATGTTCTTAGCGAAGCAATCTCCTTGTTGAGTGTTCTCACCGTAGTATTTGGATCCGATGCATTCTCTTTTTTTGTAGAAAGTGCAAGTTCTGCATTCGCAACCTCGACTTGTGCGGTTTTTACATCAGCAAGAACACCACTCTTATCAAAAGAAAAAAGTACGTCACCTTTTTTGACATGTGCACCATTGGCAACATTCACTGCTTCGATACGACGTATTTGCTTGTACACATTGAGATCCAAAGTATGCGCAGCAACGATTTCGCCAGTTGCTTCAATACCTGAGGACACCGTACCGCGCCCAACCTTTTCAACAACGGCAAATGTGGCAGTGGTGGTCGACGATCCACTCGTAGCATAAAAATAGACTCCCACAACCCCCACCAAGCCACACACAAGAAGCAGCGTCCAAACATGCCGCCCTACAAACTGAAAAGTTGATCTCATATGTGTATATTACGCAAAATTGTAGCCAAACTTTCATCACACCACTCATTCTGATGTAATACAGTATGAGCTTTTTTTCAGCAAAATGCTACACTGCCGTATACATGTTTAACACAACCAAAAAAAGAGCACCTCGTGCGCCCCAGAAACCCCAGCAACTCGATGGCGTTGCCACGTTTCCTATGCGTATCAATAAGTACTTGGCAGTCAAGAAATACTCGACCCGACGAGGAGCAGACAAGCTTATCGAGACGAAACAAGTCTACATCAACAAACGACTTGCAAAGTTAGGTGACCAAGTCGAAGAAAACGATGTCGTTGAAGTTCGGCTCAAAGGTAAACAAATACCCTTGGTGTACTATGCGTACAATAAGCCACGCGGACTCCTAACCTATTCGGCGGAAGAAGAGGATTCGGATATTCAACGATCCATTCCCATTAAGGGAGTATTTCCTGTTGGTCGCCTTGATAAAGATTCAAGTGGACTTATCATCCTCACCAACGATGGCCGTATCACCGAGCGACTGCTTCATCCTCGATTTGAACACGAAAAAGAATATCTGGTGACGACCAAGGAGCCATTGCGCAACAATTTTAAGACGAAGATGGAGGCGGGTGTTCGTATTGAGCGAGAAAAGACTAAACCCTGCTCAGTTACCATAGTAGACTCACAGACCTTCCGCGTTATTTTGACGGAAGGAAAAAAGCACCAAATCAGGCGTATGTGTGTTGCATTGTTCCAAGAAGTACGAGACCTCAAACGCATTCGCGTATTAAATATAGAACTACGCAACTTGCAGCAAGGACAACATCGACAGATCGAAGGGGTAGAATTGCAAGCATTTCTAAAACTACTAGACCTGGCTTAAATTATTTGGCACTGGCAATGCCTTTTTCAAGATCCAAAATTTCATCAATACGAATCTCTGAAACAAAGTCAGGTACGTGAGATACCAATACCATCGCTCCTTCATATGCGCTGAGCGCCCTTGCAATCTCGGGGATGTGACGGAAATTTATATGGTTTGTCGGCTCATCCAAAATCAATAACCCGGGCGCCTCAAGTACGAGCCGCGCAAACGCCACAAGTCCTTTTTGTCCTTCCGAGAGATTTCCTATTTTTGTATTAATAGCATCGGCAGTTATTAGAAAACCTGCTGCAACTGAGCGCATGCGTTCTTCATCTTCTTTTTCCATAGCCGAGAGGAGCGATGTGCGTACTGATTCATCAAAATTTAGTGTTGAGAAATCTTGTCGATAGTACCCCACCCTTACCCGTGGTCCGATCGTACTACCCGCAGCTTCACGTTTTGCAATCGCCTCAAGCAATGTGCTTTTTCCGATACCGTTTGGACCACGGAGCAGCAGATGATTCCCACGGCGAAGCACGAGATGTGCTTTCTTTGTCATCGGTTTGTGCGTCAATGGATGGATAACCGTATACTCAGCAATGGTCAATACATCCCCTGTGAGATCCTTTTGATGCGGAATCGTGAAGGGTCGAATTGTCTTGTCCTCTTTTCGCACGTCCACTTTTTCTTCTTCGAGCTGTTCAGCTTCGTCGCGCATGCGCTTTGCTACGAGGCGCATACCGCCACCTTTGTTTGCAAAAAAGTTTGCTTTGTCTTTATTCTCTTGAATTTTCTTTGCAAGTTGAGCGTTCTTTCTATTTTCTTTTTCCACACGAAGACTGATCTCTTTCACCACATCAAAATAGTTCCCAGAATACTGCTCAACCTTTCGAGTGTGTACGTCCAAATAGTACACCGTATCACTAAAGGCATTAAGAAAATCTGCGTCATGTGAAATGACAATGACTGTTTTTGTATACTCCTTTAAAAACTTTGTGAGATGTTGAATACCTGCCTTATCAAGATTGTTCGTTGGTTCATCAAGTAGCAAAAGATCAGGATCTTGGATGAGAGCAGAGGCTAAGAGCAGGCGCGCTTGCTGACCTCCAGAAAAACTTTTCACAATTCGGTCGTGAAGCTTCGCATGACCTTTAAGATTCACCACTTCCAAGACCTCATCAATACGTGGGTCTATATCATATACTTTTTCCTTGAAACATCGCGCAAAAAAATCGCGTACCGTAAGATCAAGCTCGTCACGTGGTATCACTTGTCTCGAATGCGCTATCGATAGACGCGGAAAAATATGCACCTTACCAGATTCCAGTTTTAAACTCCCGGTAATGATCTGAAAAATGGTACTCTTCCCTGCGCCATTCTGACCCATAAATGTGCTCTTGGTCCCCCGACGCACAGAAAAAGCCACCTCATCAAGGATTGGTTTTGCTGCACCAAACTCGAAAGAGGCGTTTTCAAATGAGACTATTGTGTCTGCTTTTCCCATATTATTTTTTGCCGTACAACATCAAAAACAAACAGAACTCCAGAACAAGAAAACCGCTTACCAAAATCCGGAAAGCGGCTGTTCTTGAATAGACTACGCGCGTGAGACGTTTGTCGCAGCGGGTCCTTTTTCGCCATTGACGACTTCGAATGTGACAACGTCACCTTCGCGAAGATCATCAAACATGACGCCATTCAGCTCCGAAGAGTGAAAGAAGAGGTCCTTCTCCTCGCCTTCGCGAGAGATAAAACCAAATCCTTTTTGTGTCAAAGTCTTGATAGTTCCTTTCATATTTTTTTTGTGACTACTATAAAGCGAAACTCGACTCTGTTTTCGTACTTTAGTGCTTTATAGTACCATACATCCTATCTTTATCAAATAGCCTTCAGCAATGTACGTACACCCCTATTGCACGGTCTATATATCAGCTACGCACGAACCCTCTGTAGCATATACCATTCGGAAAGCACCAATACACTATACCTGCGTCAGCAAGTATCCGTACCCCTCTTTTTCCATGTCTGCTTTTGGTATAAATCGCAATGCTGCAGAATTCATGCAGTATCTCTTTCCGCCTCTATCCGTTGGCCCATCATCAAAAACGTGTCCAACATGCGAATCAGCATAACGTGAACGCACTTCAGTTCGGGTGGTAAAAAGTCCATTATCCTCCTTCAGAGTCACAACATCGTCTGAAATTGGTTTTACAAATGAAGGCCAGCCGGTGCCGGAATCAAACTTATCTTTTGAGAAATAGAGTGGCTCACCCGATACGATGTCGACATAAATTCCCTCTTCATAATTTTTGTCATAGGCATTGCTAAAAGGTGACTCAGTACCATCTTCCTGTGTCACGGTATATTGCAATGGGGTTAACATCTCTTTCAACTTCTCTTTAGATGGTTTTTCAAATGAATTCCACGTCATAGCATTAAATACTTTTATGTTCGCTTCTAATAATGGAACTGCGGACACCTCAAATTTTGCTGCCCGATTACCCCACACCTTTTCAATAAATGCAGTACGACCTGATCCCGTTCGGTAGTACGTATATCGCAGTGAATTTTTCTTTGCATAATCCTGATGATATTCTTCGGCTGGGTAGAATGTTGTGGTCGGCAATAACGTGAGTGCCAACGGTTTATCAAAGACTTTGAGCGCATCCACGGCATCAATGACACGCTGTGCAGCATTTTTTTCTGCTGCATTTTCATAGTAGATCGCCGGTGCGTATTGTAATCCTCGATCGTTAAATGATCCTGCAGCGTCCGTTGGGTCACCGTGCTTAATAATATGCTCTACAAGATTCTCAAAACTCACAATACTGGGATCGTACGTCACAAGCACCACTTCCTTATAACCCATTGCAACATAGTTTTCGTAGGTAGGATTTTCTCCTTTCCCACCGGCATATCCTGACACAACAGACAAAACACCCGCAACTTTCTCAAGATCATGCTCAACACACCAGAAGCATCCGTCTGCCAAAAGTGCCAATTTTTTAGCAGGAACAGCATCGGTAGAACTCGACTGTGATCCAGTATCTTTCTTTTCAGCGTCAGTAGCTGGAGTTGCTACCGAAAGTGGTATGGGATCTTTCTGTGCGTTTATGAGCTGCTCAGTTTCAGATATGCCAACAGACAAGGGCGTGTGTGTGCCTCGATACACAAAGGCACCACCTACGAGAAGCACCAACACAATTCCAATTACCGCACGTTTGTGACTAGTCATTAGGCAAAGTATACATCAAAAAAAGACACCCACCGCTACCTGATAGGTGTCTCTTTTTTTACCCAACGTCCTAATATGTGACAAAATAATTCACCGTTGCTTCCTTTCGAAGATTTGCAATCCATGTCTGTGCTTCAGTCTGGAATTTCTGACCCTTAAGACTTTCCTTCAACTGCGTCTTAAACTCTTCTGGCTCTGCGTCTTTAGGTACCGTCAGTTTATTTTCTTTCATATAATTCTCAACCTCTTCATCCGAAACTGCAACTTTATCTGCAAGTAGCGCCTCTATTTTTTTCTGTACCCCAATCTGCTCACGGAGATCCTCTTCGGTCATACCCTGCGCAGCAAGTGCGTCAGCAAGCGTAGTTCCTTGACCACTCATTTGTTCGTCAATCTTTTTTAGCTCACTATCAATATCTGCGTCAGACACCGAGACATTTTTAGCAGCGATCTCGGTCTCAATGAGTTTTTTCTGTATGAGTGCATCGAGCGCTTGCAAGCCTCCCTGCTTCTCAAGTTCGCGCACGACAGAGAGGCGACTAATAGGGCTACCATTGACGGTCGCCGCTACAATAATTCCTTTTGAATAAAACAAAGCACCAAGTATGAGTGCAGTTGCAACCCCAATAGCGAAGACGATTACATTATGCTTCTTAAACATCCCACCATGACGAACGGGAGTCTCTTCATTTTTAACCATATCTTTTACAGTACTTGTGTTCTCCATATTGAAAGTGTGATTATTTATTCTGCACTATTACGCTGTTTTAACTGCATCTATATATCATATTTAGCGTTTTCAGTATAGCTAAAAGCAACCGCCCAACCCGTTTCTCATCCCCTATCTACACACTAGCGCACAGAAAAAACCAGCGTGAAGCTGGTCATTTCTGTACGAGCTGGGAAGCATCGACGAACTCAGAACTACAATGCTCAGCGACGAGACACGGAAGACGTGTGAGAACGTTGCACGCATCATGGACGTTGCGGAGAACCTTGCGAAGAAGGCTAAGCGTTCTTCTCCTCGCAAGAAGCCTCGTGCCGAAGATCACGGACTAAGTACGTGAAGCTCACGAGGCGCTGCCCTGCTTCTCGTGCTTCCTCGAGTGTGACGGCGTGACCGCCGGGCATATCACTGAGTATCTGCTGCAGTTCGCGAGCACTCTCGTCGCTCACCCGTACAGTGCGGAGAGATCGCGGTGCGGATGGTGGTTCGTCTAGTACAGAACCATCGACGCAATTTTGTGTCTGAGTTCCCCGCCGTCCGTTCAGAGACCAAGTTTTGTTGAGTGCCGATTTTAATAAATCAACTGATTGCAACTTGCGCTGTTTCATCCCACTCAGAATAACGCGAGTGCCTTGCAGCAATGAGGTCGGTAAGTTGACAACACTAGTACCGAGGTTACTTGACATTATAGAAAACTTGTTTTTGAACAATCGTTCACTTGACGATTTGAGGATTGATACGTGCTAAAATACGTGAAGCTTAGATGAATTCATCGACAGAACTAGGCAATAACTTACAAGCTAACGGACGTGCTCTTCAAAGAACCCGAACGATAGCTGGTAAGCGAAAAATTTATCAGCATATCGTTCGGGCTTTTCGTTTTTGGGTGTCACACCCAGTCGCTTGCATTAACAGCGATTGACCGGGGCACCTTAGAAGAGCAAGCCCGGCACCCCGGTCGGCATAACAAATTCTGTTATGTTGATAGATACCCTCACAGGAGAGAAGCAGAAATGCTTCGTCTCCGCTGATGGATTCGTTCTTTGCAATTTCATAGTTAGAAACGGCATCGCACGATGGACCAAGAGTGGCAAATGGTGGAGGTTTCCCGCCTTCCCTTGGCTCTTAAAACGGAAGAAACGGGATGATGTGGAGAAAAGCGAAACCGCTACCCCATCAAATGAAGTAGCGGCATCGCAGACAAACTAAAAAATTCAAACTTTTTAACGAGACGTTAGCGCGTCTCGTTTTTTATTATAACCGACCATTCGGTTAGAGACGCACATTATACACATATCAACTTACGATACAAGTTCGTCTGCAGAGTATTAGTTGAATATTTAGGCTCTGTCGTTGTGCGACGCTTTATCCCCATATTGTGCGACGCATGAGCCGTTTCCGACCCATTTCTGATGCTCGTTGTGCGACATATATTGCGCAGCCACCGATAGATTGGTCAGGCGCGCATAGCTCAAATGGCTAGATAGAGCCGTCCGTCGGCCACGAAAAATGCCCGTCGTCTAGACGGGAAAATGTGCACAAAAGTGCACATTTTTGGGCATGCTGCCGGACTTGGATTCGAACCAAGATAACGTCCTCCAAAGGGACGCGTCCTACCATTAGACGATCCGGCAATAAGCGATCACTATACACAAGCAGCATGGACTCGCAACAAGATAACCAATACTTACTCTACATGCTGTTTTTGCGCTTTGATAATACCACAAATCCATCCTTGAATGCGACGATTCAGATGACTACTATTTCGCACAGTAATTCGTGCAAGTCCGAAGTAATTATTTGAGTCATAACGTCTATTCTCTTTTGGCCTGTGAGTTTTTAATACAGTCTTTCTTAGATTGCTATCATCAAGACCGGTCACTGATAACCAATACTTCTCAATATGTCGGACTCTATTCTTATGATTTTCATGTACGTAGATTGTAAGAATCATATCTCTCTTTAAGACACACAGCGCACGCTCAAGCCACACAATAAAAAGCGCTATCATCTCTGAGTCCGAATTTCCGAAAATGAGACCTACGCTTGGATCATGCTCTTTCTGTTTTGAACCCTCGGCCCAATAGAGAGCGGCACCAATGAGTAATAGTTCTCGCGTTGAAATAGATCTGACCTGCGCTGCATATTCGGCTATGATCTTCTTGCTTGTCTCTATACGCATTTCTTTACGTCGTGCGCCTCCACGCAGTTGTGCGTGGTATCTCTTCTTAGTAATAAATTGTTTTTGTCTCTTTGCCATCCCGACATCACGCAGCCACAGCGAGAGCGTTGATTTTGCAACGGGTACTACGCGCAAAATCTCATTGTACGTCTTTCCTACCTTTCGCAATTCAATCGCTTTTTGTCTTAATGCTACTTTAGCAATCATACGAACCAAGATACTACTTACTAGTATCTATATCCTACCATTCCTAAGAAAACAGTTATTGTACGCTGTACATTACTCAGCAAAGTGAGCATGATCGTTCCATGTCAAGATACGCCACGCATCATCCGTTGTTTGCCGAGGAATAGGTTCACGGATGCAGGTCGTGATGCCAGTGTTGGAGACTTTAAATCGATTACCAAACGTATACCAAAGATCTGGCGTCAGTGCCTCCCCCATGACCATCACCGCAAGCATGAAGCGCAAGAAATGCCCGTGAGTCACCACTAGGACATCGTCAGCAGTTTGCGCGCACAAGAGCGCAAGCGCTTCTTGTGCGCGCTGCACCGAATCATGATAATTTTCTTCATCCTCAAATCGCCACGAAGCATCTTGTCGATGCTCATACTCTGCTTTCAAAAAATCTTTGTACACGGCCGTAGCATTACTGATACCAATGAGAGATGTTGGGCGACGTATTTCACGAAAGTGTGCAGACTCTACCACTGATTTTTGAGTGGCTTTTGAGATGGCGTCTGCGGTATTTCGTGCACGTACTGCATCGCTCGAAAGTAGTATTTCAAAATCAAGATTCTTTGCGCGCTCTGCAATAAGGAGCGCTTGCCGTTCCCCTTCAAGTGAAAGTGGGTCACTTAGTCCCTGCACCACCTCGGTGATATTGGATTCACTTTCACCATGACGGACAAAATAGACGCGTTTCATATAGCTATACGCATACATCAATAACTGCAAGTTCAAGTGGCAACACTGCTATATGTGTACGCCCCACCATCTCCGAGGCTTCAAGAAAGCGGAGGAGTGTTTTAGAATTGATCGGCGTTTTTGGATCTTTAGCTATAGACTCAATCAATGCACGATCTTCAGCGGTATAGTTTACAAGATATGACTCTGCATCTTTGGGAGCATTTCGAAAGAGCATCACTGCACGCATACGTTCAAGAAGGAGTCGTGTAAACAGTTTGATATCAAGCGACGCCTCCCCTGCTTCCTTGAGTGCATGCAATGCTTTTTCTGCGGTGCGTTCATGAATACCCAAAACGATATCCATGAGTAGCGCTCCACGCGGTGCTCCGACAATCCGTGCAACTTCATCAGCATTGGCTTTAGGGTCCGTCGATGCAGTAATAACTTTTTGGGTTATACCAAGCGCATCTCGAAACGATCCGTCAGCAGCGATAGCAATAAGATCTGCGCCATCGGGTGTTAAGGTAAACGATTCCTTTTTTGCGACATCGAGAATGACGTCGCGGAGCATGGCTCGCGTCGGTGCATTGAAACGATATACCTGGCAACGCGAAGTAATAGTATCGAGGAGCGCATCAACCTCGGTGGTTGCGAGTATAAACACCACGTGACGCGGCGGCTCTTCAAGCGTTTTAAGGAGTGCATTGAAAGCTTCCTTCGTAAGCATATGTACCTCATCAATGATGTACACTTTTCTTTCAGATTCATACGGCAGTGTGAGTGCTGCTTCACGCAATGCGCGCACATCATCGATACCGCGATTTGATGCAGCATCTATTTCGTAAATATCAATGTCTTTTGTGCCTATTTCGCGCGCAAAAATGCGCGCCACACTGGTCTTCCCCGTACCGCGAGGACCCGCAAAAAGGAGCGCATGTGGTACCTGATTCTTTGAAATAGCGCCCATGAGTGCAGCAGTCACATGATCCTGCCCACGCACAGCATCAAAAGACGACGGGCGATATTTTCGGTACAGTACTGTTTGATTGATGTCTTTCTTTTTAGGTTCTCCCATATAGTTTAATAACTCGCGCATTATAGCAGATGGAGCTTGCTACAGGGCAACAGCGTACGCAACCTCCTCGCGCAGATAGGTACGGAGTGTACGCACATCACTACGTATATCATCACTATGCAGCAACACCATACCAATCTCGCGCTTATCACCACCTTTTAAATGTTCTAAAAAAACACCGGCAAATGTGCGTCCCGCCTCCTCGGTGTAGCCATGTTTTCCTCCAAGATACCCCCATTCGTCATGCACGGGATTATTGTTGAGCCAATCATGCTCCTTCCCCACGTATTGTGGCAAGGTCGTAATATCTAACAGATATCGTTGTTTATTAAAAAGGTGTCGAAGCAATATAGACAGATCCACAGCCGTTGATGTATTTCCGTCAGCTAAACCACTCGCATCAGCAAACGAAGATTCGTGCATGCCAAGATTTCTTGCTTCACGGGTCATTGCTCCGGACAAGCTGCCATTTTTTTTGTATTGTTCCGCAATTTCTTCTGCGGCATCGTTTGATGATTCAAGCAGTAGCGGAAACAATAGCTCGCGGGTCTGGATTCTCTCACCCGCCCTCAATCGTCCAGCGCGGCCATCGGTTTGAATCGCGGACCACGATACCGTTGTCGTTGCATCAAGATCAAGCGACGTGACCGCAACCTCAGCCGTCATAAGTTTTGTCACCGATGCAATGGGTACTTTTTTTGATGCATTGTGGTCTTTGATAATCTCTCCCGTCTCCATATCAAAGAGAAGCCAGGCGTCAGCAGATATCTCGGGATCGTGTTCTGCAACAATAAATTGGGGCACAGAAATGCCTTCTCCACCAAGTGATCGCAAGTACCATATTCCACCCCATACAAGAAAAACAGATCCAACTAAAAAGAGGAGCTGTTTTAATCGTGACATAGTAACCCAATACTTAAGAACGTTACCACCCACTACCTACCACAAACTTATACCGCTTTTTCAATCTTTGCCGCAACTTTCTTTACCATTTTCTTTGCTGCTTTTTTGGGAGCCGCCGTTGCTGCAACACCTTTCTTTTCAAGGTTCTTCCAATGCGCTTTCATTTCTTTGCCAAATGATACGAGTTCCTCAGCGCTTGCGCCCTTGAGCTTGCTATAGGTCTTGACGGACTTATTGATCAATTCTTCATAGTCTTCCTTGGTCATGTCTTTAGCTTTTTCAATACCTTCAAGTACTTCGGCTTTTGCTTTGAGCGTCCAACTTTTAACTGCTTTGCGATTTTTTGCTGCGTCTTTGCTACCGTATAGGAAATATGCACCTGCGGCACCGACGAGTGCTGCCGTGACTCCTACCCCGATGCCAATCCCTGCATTGTGATTCTTTGACTCAATTTTCTTGGCCATATAGTTTTATATTACTTGTATACCATTAAGCTTCCTCCACATCGATGGTGTCCTTCGTACCTTTCCGCGAACTTTTTTTACCTGTAAACCGACTGAATGAAGACTTAACAAGGCCAATGACACCCTCATGCACGAACGACCGCATCGACATGACGTCTTCCGCGATCTGCTCAGTACCACGCTTGAGGCGATCGGTTACATCACGAACATTTCTTAGTATGCGTATGAGGTAATAGAGCGCCACACATACAAAGATGGTAAGTGCCACAACCGCGATCGATGTGATCACAAAAAATACATTGGCCTGCAATACCTCGCTCATAGGTATAGTGTAGCAGATTTTAGATACATTCTCGAGCATACCGTGTACAAAAAAACAGCGCTCGTAATTGCGCTGCTATAGTCCCTATCCAATTAAACATTATCACTTTTGCCGACGTAGCTCCGACCATTTTTCAGGATCACGTTGCCAGGTTTTGATTTCATCGATTGTATCTTTGGGGAATTGTACTTCGCGAAGAGCGCGAATGATATCTTCAAATGAAACGAGCGAGGCTACGGCTACTTTTGATCCCCAAAATGTTCGCTCCACCATTGTAGAATTGTGTGCGTACATAGCGGTACAAGCCAAAACGTTTCCACCTGCCGCTTGTAACTGCCTCACGACTTCAAGTGCCGATACCCCACGAGTAAAGACATCCTCATAGACATAGATGCCTTTACCTTTTATCAAACCGCCTTCAATCGATTTGCGAAGACCATGCACTTTCGCTATCTTTCTTGGTTGCAGTAACCCTAGACCTGCGGTACTTGCAACCATTGCACTCAAAGCAATGCCACCCGTTGGAACACTTGCGATCGTATGTACACTGTTGTCCGTTGGTAACCTTGCGACACATGCCCGCACCACGAGCTGCCGCAAGAGAGGATCACTGAGAACACCTTGCCCATCCCACAATACAGGCGATAGAAGACCGGAAGTGAGTGTAAAGGGCTCCAAACAATCAATGTGGAAGAAACCCTTTCGCAAACATTCTCGGGCAATCATCAAACCACTTTCGAACATTGGAACCCTTTCCTGAGCTATGGATCTCTCTACAACGTACACCGCCTCGCAAAAGCACGCAATATGCAGTCATTGCAAGAAGTCTTGAATAATACGCTCTATCTCATTTGCATCTGCTGCTTCCATCAAACGCACACGCAATTCTTTGGCCCCATCAAAACCATTCACATACGCCTTGTAGTGCTTTTTCATCGTTGCAAAGTTTTTGTGTGGCAAAAGCTTTTCAAAAAGGTGCGTATGCTCGACCATGACTCGCAGACGCTCTTCGATCGAAACATTAGAAAGATCATGCTCCGGATGGAAGAGCCATGGGTTGCCAAAAATAGCCCTCCCCAACATCACTCCGTCTGCCCCTGACTGCAACGCTTTATCTTTTGCATCAGCAATTGAAAGCGCATCGCCATTTCCAATGATGCGCGCGGGCGAACCCAAAGCGTTGCGTATCTCGACAGCACGCGCAATACGCTCCCACCGCGCTGGAACATCTGACATATCTTTTCGCGTTCGCGCATGGATAGTGACAGCCGCTACGTTAGTAGAGAGTATCGCAGGCAACCACGTCTCAAGTTCATCCATGTTGTACCCCAGACGCGTTTTTACCGATACTGGAATAGTTTTTTTATCTGATGTCGCGCCACGGATTGCTGCCTCAATAACAGCGATAGCATTTGGGGGATTTTTGATCATGGCGGCACCGCATCCTTGTTTCTCAATGGATTTATCCGGGCACCCCATATTGATATCCACGCCATCAAAACCAAGTGCGAGGGCCATGGCGGCAGCCGCTTCCATATGTGCTGGCGATGACGAAAAAAGTTGCGCAACGATAGGGCGCTCTGCTTCCGTATAAAGTAAATCCTTGAGCAGTTTCTGTTTTCCCTCTTCTGGGGCAAGCACTAAACCGTCAGCCGAGACAAATTCAGTCCACATCACATCGGGCCCTCCCACCGTGCCGTCACTCCGAGTGTGCGCACTGTACTTTGCAATAAGCAAGCGAAAAGCAGCATCCGTAACGTCTGCCATCGGTGCTAATACAAAAAATGGTTTAGTGAGTTTTTCCCAAAACATAGAACGGGTTAACGGGTACTTGTGCTTGTCGAAGTCCTCACTTCTTCATCATCTCCTGGCAATAGGCTATCCTGCATGTTTTGCTTTTCTAGCTCTGCGGCTTCCTTCGCGGCAATCTCTTCAAGTGCTCCAAGCTTCCGTACATATACCTTATTTCCAAAGCGGACGTCAATATATTCAAAATCACGCAATGCTAAACCTTCAAATTCTTTTGCGCTTAAAATGGAGGCAATTTTTTCAACTACATCGTCACTCTGTGTATCATACGGCATCAATAGACTCACACCATCAGTGAGACGCATCACCAGATCATGGTCTTTGGTTTCCGTGATAGACCGCACCCGTAGCGCGTATGTGTCACGCACGACCTGCGAGAGCTGGCGGAGCGAAAGGAGCTTTTCTGTATCGTACACATACTCGCCGCGCACTGGTGCTTTTTCTTCGCGAATAAATCGCACCAAGGTTTCCCCCTGCAATGCCGGAGCCTCAGCATACGCCAAACCCTGCACGTCTATAAAGTAGCACTGGGTACTCGATGCATCTGCGCACCAGAGCGCGTTCGGAACGTACTCTTCAAATGAGACGTTGAGTGTGTCACGAGAGGAACGTACAACGTTAGCATTATGGACGCGAGGAATACTATTGAGCGCCTCGATGATCTCTTCTCTCGGGAATAAAAAAGAAAAACGTCGCGGTATAAATAATGCATACGTACCAGAAAGAACGGTCTCAACACGCTCTTCAATGAGATCATGAGGGACTGTTGCACCTCCAGCGACCGTAATGTGCGAAATAGTGACGGCTTCTCGGCGAGCTCCATAAAAAACACCACCTGCTAACAGGAGCACTGCCAAAGCGCCCAGACTTGAAGCGATAAGCCTTTTTCTATTTTGACGCACTTCCCTGCGGCGCGATCGAATCGTGCTTTTTGTAAACCAAGCCATACACCCACATATTACGCGATTTCGGTCCTACCTCCCATATACGGTTGCAAGACTTCGGGGATTGCGATACTACCATCAGCGCGCTGATTGTTTTCAATAAGCGGTATCAAGAGTCGCGGAGTTGCGGCTGCAGTATTGTTGAGTGAGTGAGCAAAGCGCATGTGCCCCTCAGCATCGCGATAGCGAATATTGAGGCGTCGTGTTTGAAAATCGTGGAAGTAAGATGCAGAATGCGTCTCGCGATACCGTTTTTCACTCGGTACCCATGCCTCAATATCATATTTTTTTACTTGCCCGAGGCCTAAATCTCCACCACAATTTACTACGACATGGTGAGGGATCTTGAGCGCCTGCATCAACGCCTCAGCATTTGCGGTCAGCTCTTCATGAAATCGTACTGACTCTTCATGTCGGGCTTCGCAGAGGATTACTTGTTCAAACTTAAAAAATTCGTGAACACGCATCAGTCCTTTGGTATCTTTTCCATGACTACCTGCTTCGCGCCTAAAACATGGTGAAAAACAGAAAAATTTTATCGGCAGCGCATCAAGCGGCACCACTTCGTCCATATAGTATGCCATTGCACCTACTTCGGATGTACCTGCCAGATATTCCCCATCCTGGGTCTTATACAGATCTTCTTCACTTTGTGGCAAGTACCCGGTACCAAGAAATGGTTCTCGACGAATGAGTGATGGTACCAACAATGGTATAAACCGTGGATCGCGCTTAGAAATAAAATCAAAAGCAAAATTCCATAGGGCAAAGTTGAGTAAGGCACCGGCTCCTGATAGGAAATATCCACGGAAACCAGCAACCTTGGTACCTCGTTCAAAATCGGCCATGTTGTGCGCGAGCATGAGCTCCACATGACTCTTTGGTTCAAATGCAAACTGAGGGATGTCACCCCAGGTACGTACTTCGACATTTCCGCTATCGTCAGCACCTTCCGGTACTGACATATCAGGAATATTTGGCACCTGCACCATAAGTAACTGCCAATCTTTCATCACAACTTTCAACTCCTCTTCTTCTGCCTGTATTTCTTCTTTAAGCACTTTCATCTCAGCAACCAGCTGCTCACGAGCACTAGGCTCCTTTAGTCGCGCTATATCACCAGAGACTCGATTCTGTTCTGCCTTCTTTGCCTCAACCGAAAGGAGAATAGCGCGACGTTTATCATCGAGAGTAATGAGTGCATCAAAATCAACCGTGAGGTGCTTCTTTTTTGCACCCTCTTTAAAAAGTTCAACGTTTTCGCGAATGAATTTGATATCTAGCATATATATGAATGCATCATAGTATACAACATGCTACCGCATAGCGAGATATACGCCAATACCACCGAGCCATGACACCCCATGCTACACTTTTTATATAGTATGGAGGATATTCGCTTTCCAATAATCACGCTCGAACCCGCTGATTTCCCGCACCTTCTTGCTGAGATTCCTGACGGTCCAAAAACCTTGTACCTGCGCGGCACACTACCACCGACAGAAAACAGCTTACTTGCGGTGGTGGGTTCACGCCACTGTTCCGCCTACGGTAAGGAAGCCACAAAGATGCTCATCAAGGGGCTCGCAAGTTACCCCATTACTATTGTATCGGGACTTGCACTCGGCATTGACGGGATCGCACACGAAGCAGCGCTCGACGCCAATCTACATTCACTCGCAGTTCCCGGTTCTGGCGTACATGATGACGTGCTCTATCCACCGACACATCGTAGACTCGCAAAAAAAATACTGGAATCTGGTGGAGGTATCCTTTCAGAGTACGAACCGCTCTTTACAGCGACCACGTGGGCATTTCCTCGCAGAAATAGGATCATGGCAGGTATGTCACACGCAACACTGATTGTGGAAGCGGGTGAAAAATCAGGAACACTCATCACCGCACGTCTCGCACTCGACTACAATCGAGATGTGCTCGTTATCCCTGGTTCAATTTTTTCTCGTGGGAGTTATGGTCCCCATATGTTGCTGCGCGATGGTGCAACACCTATTACAAACGCTACGGATATATTAGAAGTACTACATATTAAGCCACACGCTACCGAGACGACACATCATACTTTCGCACGCGATACCGTCGAGCACAAAATCCTTGCGGCACTCGAAACACCGCTACAAAAAGATGCATTAATTCGCATACTTGCTCTTCCAATAGTAGACACACAACAGACTATCACCCTTCTTGAACTTGGTGGTTATATTCGCGAAGAACATGGCGTGATTATGCGCATCACTGACCGCTTATGATTTGACAGTATCAATAGAACCTAGTATTTGTTGAACACATGAGCACGCTAGTTATTGTAGAGTCACCAGCGAAAGCAAAGACAATAGAAAAATATTTGGGAAAACATTACCACGTCAAAGCGTCTGTGGGTCATGTTCGTGATTTGCCAAAAAACAATGACAAAGCCATCGACATCAAGGGAGGATTTATTCCCCACTACGAGGTCTCAAAAGGTAAAGAAAAAGTTATCCAAGATTTGCGTGAGGCAGCAAAAAAAGCCGAGTTTGTGCTCCTTGCAACAGACCCCGATCGTGAAGGAGAAGCAATCGCCTGGCATGTCGCCGAAATGCTTAAAGATCTACACAAACACCCAAAACGTGTGGTCTTTCATGAAATCACCAAGCCGGCTGTACTTGCTGCTATTGAACACCCACGAGCGATCGACACGCATCTTCGTGAAGCACAAGAAGCACGTCGTGTCCTCGACCGACTCGTGGGGTACGATCTATCAGGACTCATTTGGAAAAAAGTTCGCTACGGTCTCTCAGCCGGTCGTGTACAGTCTCCCGCCTTGCGCATCATCATGGAGCGCGAGCGAGAGATTCGCGCATTTATTGCTGAAACTTTTTATGTAATCCGTGCAACCACTACAACACCAAAAGGTGAGACATTACTCCTCACGTGCGAAGATGAGCCGAGTGATAAAGCTATCGCAGATCTTATTGAAAAAGAAGCAAAAAAACATGCATGGTCAGTCGTAGATGTAAAAGAGACAGAACAAAAGCGCACCACACGCCCACCATTTACGACATCAACGCTGCAGCAAGTCGCTTCTACACGTCTCGGCTATGCCCCATCACGCACCATGGGTGTTGCGCAGAAACTCTACGAAGAAGGTCATATCACGTACATGCGTACCGACAGTGTTTCCATAAGTGATATCGCAAAGCGAGAAATCCATAGCTACATTACACAAACATTTGGAGCGCAGTACTTGAGCCCACGCGTACACACCACCAAAAGCAAATCCGCGCAAGAAGCGCATGAAGCCATACGGCCAACAAACTTTAGCGCCGAAAGCGCAGGAAACAATGAAGAACAGCGCACCTTGTACCGACTTATTTTTGCGCGTGCAGTAGCATCGCAAATGTCAGACGCCATCGTGAATCGAACAAAAATAACTGCAACAATAGCCACGTCCGAAAAGATTCCTGCTTTTGCCACGCACGGATCGCGCGTCATGTTTGACGGGTGGCTCAAGGCTGACCCTGCCGCACGCGGTGAAGATGTGGAGGTACCGCTCGTTAGGTCCGCTGATCCTTTGAAATTTGTATCTGTTGAAACAGAGACAAAAGAGACGCAACCACCATCACGCTATACCGAGGCTGGGCTTATTAAGGAGCTTGAAAAACGTGGTATCGGCAGACCGTCGACCTACGCCTCGACCATGAAAAATATTATTGATCGTGGATATGTTGAGAAAGTTGGTCGTACACTCATGCCAACAGACACAGGAGATGTGGTATCTAGTTTTCTGGAAAAGCATTTTGCAGACTACATCAGTGATACATTCACGAGTGAAATGGAAGACAAACTTGATGGTATTGCTGATGGGTCTCATGCCTATACGACGACACTTAAGCAGTTCTATACGCCATTTCACAAAGCGGTCAACGCAAAAGAGGACATCGAAAAACTCACAAACTTGGGAGATGCCGATCCAAAATATATTTGTCCACTGTGCAAGAGTGGCATGGTTATCAAGCTTGGCCGCGGAGGCAAGTTTTTATCGTGCGAAAAATTCCCCGCATGTATGGGTGCACGCATGATTGATGGAACAGAAATTAAACCCGAAGAGCCTATCGGGATTGATCCTACTACCACCATGCCGGTCTTTGTTCTCACCGGACGATTTGGTCCGTATGTGCAACTCGGTGAAAAAACAAAAAAAGAAAAGCATCCTCGTCGCTCTAGTATTCCAAAAGGTGTTGACCCCAGTACCGTTGATCTTGCACAAGCATTACACTATTTGTCTTTGCCGCGCATACTTGGAACACATCCTGATACGGGTAAAAACATATCGGCTAACATTGGAAAGTTTGGCCCGTACGTAGTACACGAAGCCGACTTCCGATCCCTCAAGACCGACGATCCCTACTCGATCGATCTTGAGCGAGCGCTCGCTATTTTTAAAGAACCAAAAAAGACACGCGCCGGCGAGACGCTCTTTCGGGAAATTGGACTTCATCCGCGCACCAAAAAACCGATTCGCCTCTACGCAACCAAGGATAAGAAATTCTTTAAACGCGGATTTAAACGCGTTGTACTTCCCGACAATATAGATCCAGAAAAAATTACCGTAGCTGAGGCACTTGAGATCATTAAACAGGGGTAGCATGTTTTCGAGACGAGCGACAAGTCCGGGGCCATAGCTGTCCTAGAAAACACCTATGATGTCAGTCCTCATTTGCGCTCAAATGCGCATATGAGGACTGACTTGTTTTACATAGACCGTACATGAGCATACAATAGTATGTATGGCTGATCTCAAATCAATACTCTCACACCTTTCATCGACTCAGAAAGAAGACCGAGCAACGGTAGAAAAAGCGTACTATTTCGCAGAAAAAGCGCATGCGGGACATACGCGCTATTCAGGCGATCCATATTTCAGCCATTTGGCGACCGTTGCCGACATGTTGGCTGAAATGGGGATGGGGCCAAAAACTGTTTCCGCGGGACTGCTCCATGACACTATTGAAGATACGGGCGTAACAACAGAAACTATCAAAGCTGAGTTTGGACCTGAAATTCTTTTTCTTATCGAAGGAGTCACCAAGTTGGGTTCCGTGCGCTATCATGGTGTCGATCGACACAATGAGAGTCTGCGCAAGCTATTTGTTGCTACGAGTGAAGATATTCGTGTGCTCATTATCAAGCTGGTGGACCGTCTCCACAATATGCAGACGTTTGAGCATGTTCCGAAAGAGAAACAACTCCGTATTGCGCGCGAGACACTTGAAATTTATGTTCCCGTAGCACACCGCCTGGGTATGGGTCGCATACGCAAGGAACTCGAAGATCTTGCCTTTCCCTACGTATATCCAAAAGAGTACGAACGCGTGCTAGAACTCGTGCGCCCACACATGAAAGATAGCCTTGAAAAGCTCGAAAGACTACGCAAGACATTACAAAAAAAGCTTGCGGTTGAAGTAAAAGACTTTAAGACGCATCATCGCATCAAGGGTATGTACAGCCTCTTTCGTAAACTAGAACGGCGAGACTGGGACATGGACAAAATCTACGATCTCTTTGCACTACGCATAGTGACCCCTACCGTCGATACCTGCTACCAAGCCCTTGGTATTGTGCACCAACTCTGGAGGCCACTCCCCCAACGCGTAAAAGACTATATTGCATTTCCGAAACCCAACGGATACCAATCACTACACACCACGGTCATAACACAGGACGGCATTATTTTAGAAGTTCAGATACGAACTGAGGAGATGCATCAAGGATCTGAGTTTGGTGTTGCGTCGCACCTTGCATACAAGCAACAACAAACTGGGCAAGCACTCACGAGCCGAATGACAGACTTGATTCCCATGCTCTTTCGACCATTTAGGTGGGCACGATCAGCACGTCAACCATCAGCAATCACTACGAGCAAAGAATACAATCTCGATCAAGTGCCCAACTGGATAAAGGAGATTGCTAATGCACATAAAGAGACAGAGAACACAGGCGAGTTTGTTGCCGGACTGCGTGAAGATTTTTTTGGACACCGCATCTTTGCGTTTACGCCAAAAGGTGACGTTATTGATCTGCCGATCGGAGCCTCCGCTATTGATTTTGCCTACGCTATTCACACCGACATCGGCAATCATATGTTCGGCGCAAAGGTAAACAACAAACTCGTGCAACTTCATACGTCACTCCATAATGGCGACATCGTCGAAATACTCACCAAGCAAAATAGCAGGCCTACACTCAAGTGGGTAGATTTTGCAAAAACCACGCTCGCTCAACGTCACATCAGACAACAGGTTGCAGAACTCAAAGCGAAAAATTCTTAATGGCGTATAGGTCGGTGTCGTCCTCTTGCTTTTGTTCCTCAAGAGGACGGTCATCGACAGGAGGAGTAGCCACTTCCTCGATAGTTGCGGAGACTTCAGTAGGTGCCAATACTTCTTCAATAGCCGCAGCAACACTTAAGGGTGCAGACTTTTCCATCTCAGGAACGGGCACCTGCGATACCTTGAGATCTGCTTCCACCATCATGTGGAGTAGTTTTTGCAAATCATCAGGGGAAAAATAATCGATCACTACTTTGCCGCCGAAGTCCGTCTTTGCAATTTGTACACGTGTGCCGAGTGCCTCTGTCAATTGCTTTTCCATCTCAATAATTTCAAGATCAATACCGCCCCAACTTTTTTTTCTCACCTTATCAGTCGCCAGCTTTCGTGTGATCCGTTCTACTTCACGCACCGAAAGTTTCTTGAGCAAAATTTCTTTAAATATGACGTTTTGTTCTTGTGGCCGGTCATTGAGCATCAAAATCGTGCGCGCATGACCCTCGGCGATATGTCCCTGCCCAAGTGCTGTCAAAATATCATCAGGGAGCAAGAGCAATCGGATAGTATTTGAAACATACTCACGACTACGGCCAACTTTCTGTGCTACCTGTGTATGTGAAAGACTAAACTCATCTGCAAGTTGTTTAAAGGCGCGTGCGCGATCAACCGCATTGAGGTCCTCGCGTTGCAAATTTTCAATGATCGCAAGCTCGAGCTTCATGTGATCACTTTCCGCTCCATCGCGGATAATGACTGGTACCTGCCCTATGCCAGCTAGGCGCGACGCGCGCAGACGTCGCTCTCCTGCAATCAACTCATACTCTACCGAAATGCCGCCGTCGTCTTTTGGCACTTCTTTTCGCGTTACTACGAGTGGTTGCAAAACGCCGTACTGACGTATAGATTCTGCAAGCTCTTTGAGTTTTGATTCGTCAAATTCACGTCGTGGTTGATACGGATTTGGCTGTATTTTATGAACCTCTACCCAGAAAATTGCGTCGTTTTGAAATGACATATCGGGGTCATTGTATCACAGAGAATATTGAGAATAGAGTGAATTGTTGATACACTCTACGGACAGAGCTTTTGTGCTGAAATAAGTCAATTGTAGGTTTACCATCTACAACGCTGATAGTTGGAGCAAATTTGATTGAAGAAAATATTAAATGCTGGAGTGGTGGAACCTGCCTGCCGGCAGGCAGGTGGTATACACATGTGCACCTATGTACACGGTCTATGTTCTAGAAAATAAACTGAAAAAATTCCACTATACCGGAATGACCAGTGATTTGTCGCGAAGACTGTACGAGCATACGAGTGGATACAGTAAAACCACAAAGCGGTACCTGCCTGTTGCTCTGATTTACAGCGAAGTATATGATACGAGGACAGCTGCTCGGACAAGAGAAAAATATCTCAAGTCAGGTGCAGGTAGAGAATTCTTGAAAAGTATTGGAAAATAAATATTGCTGGAGTGGTGGAACCTGCCTGCCGGCAGGCAGGTGGTAAAATCGAATATATTGCTGGAGTGGTGGAATGGTATACACGTGCGACTCAAAATCGCATGCCGCAAGGCTTATGGGTTCAAGTCCCATCTCCAGCACAAAACAAAGGAGATGTTGCGTAGCAACAATGACTATTGCTTTTGTGACCCCGCCACTCCATCACAGAAGTTTGCCCAAAGTCCTCTTTTCCTATATAACTCGAAAGGATTTTGATCCTCGACAGGGAGAAACGCAATGGCTGACGTTATGGCCGCACTCGATCCGCCAGATACTGAGCAAGAACACATCTCCTTCATGCGAAACTTCAGCGACATCATGTATGCGCTGAAAGAAAAAGGATGTACCGACTACAAAGTACATCTCCCCGCGAGTGGGGTGGGACTCGATTTGAAGGCGACCTTGAATCGCGCACGTCACTCTGTACTACCAGGATTGCGGTCGCGAGTCCTTCTAGACAACAAATGGGGCGATACTGGTCCCACGGTTGTCGGAGCAGTCACCAATGACCTCTGGCAAGGCGCACATCTTGTGACAATACATGCTATGAGTAGCTCATCGATGTTCGTAAGTCTACAAAAAGCCAAGCTCATCGATCGAGTAATAGCAGTGACCGTACCAACATGGTTTACGGACGAAGACGTACGGCGTATTTTTAATCGCTCGAGAGAGGAGGCCCTTCGGGAGCTCTCTTTGCACGCCGCAGAACACGGTATCACTCAGTTCGTGTGTGGCGCACGGGACATCAGAATCATTTCCCGTACAGTCGGAAAGCTCTGCCGTCCCCAGTTTTTTGTCCCAGGAATTCGTATGCCCGATGACCCAACAGATAACCAAGTGAATAGAGCAACACCGAAAGAGGCATGCGACGCTGGTGCTGACGTACTCATCGTTGGTCGACCTATCACAAGAACAGGAAAACCAAAGGAAATTGCAGAGCGATTTGAGATGATACGAGACATCGCAGCATCTCGTAGATGATCATGTTCTTCAAAATCGGCACCACGCGGTGCCGATTTTTTCTTTCTCACTAATTAATAAGAAGTTCTATATCTTCCCCACCAAATCAAGTCCAGGCTTTAGCGTACTATCCCCCTCTTCCCAACTTGCAGGACACACATTGCCAGGATGTTCAGAAACATACTTCGCTGCCTTCACTTTACGCAGCGTCTCTTTTGCAGCGCGACCGATAGAATCGTGATTGATTTCAACTGCCTTAATAACCCCATCAGGGCTCACAATAAACGTACCTCGGTGTGTCTGACCCTCTTCCTCAATGAGAACACCAAAGGCAGATGATACCGCATGTGATGTATCAGCTCCCATCGGGAATGTAATCTTCTTTATCGTTGGTGACTGATCATGCCACGCCTTGTGCACATGCACGCTATCAGTTGAGAACGAGACAATTTCAGCCCCTTCTTTTTTGAAGGCCGCATAGTGGTCAGCCATCTCACCCAATTCTGTCGGGCACACAAAGGTAAAGTCTGCAGGATAAAAGAAAATGACCGCCCAACTCCCACGCAGATCCTTAAAACTCATCTTTTTGATTGCTTCATCTTGAAACACCTCAAACGAAAGTTCTTCGGGCACGGTATCTCCAACCGATAGACTACCCCAATCCATATCGCAACAGTGTGATGATTCCATATTTAAAGATTATATCGATAATGAACCATTATGATACCATAGCGACAATATGTCGGAAATTGTCTCTAAAAAATTGCCAAAAGTTGTGATCGTTGTCGGACCAACGGCATCGGGAAAGACTTCCCTTTCCCTCTTTTTGGCTGAAACATTGCAAGGAGAAATAATATCAGTTGACTCGCGCCAAGTGTATAAAGGCCTTGATATTGGTACCGAAAAAATCACGGCTGCTGAAATGCGGAATATCCCCCACCACCTCATAGACTGCCGAGAACCCGCAGAAATATACACCGCTGCAACATTTGTACATGATGCAGCAAAGATCATTGAAGAGATTAGTTCGCGCGCGCACGTACCCATCGTTGTCGGTGGTACTTTTTTCTATGTCGAGGCACTCCTTGGTGCAAAAACACTCCCTCATGTAGCACCCAATGCACCACTCCGTGCCGAGCTTGAAAGCCTATCCACTGACATACTCATTGAGAGACTCAAGGTTCTTGACCCTGCCAGAGCCGCAAACATCGATACAAAAAATCGTCGCAGACTCGTACGAGCACTCGAAATCGTAAGTGCTCTCGGTGCTGTGCCAATACCGACAAAAACGGAACCGAGCTACGATACCTACACGATCGGAATCGACGTACCCGCAGACATACTTCGCGAGCGCATTGCAAAAAGACTCAAGCAGACGCTAGCAAAAGGACTCATCGAAGAAACAAAAAGAGTACTGGCGGGAGGGCTACCCCAAAAGCGACTGATGGAAATTGGTCTAGAATACCGCGTGGTTATTCAATATCTCAATGGTGAAATTCCGGAATCAAAGCTAGAACAAACACTCATTGAAAAAGTCTGGCAATACGCAAAACGTCAACGTATGTGGCTAAAGAAGATGGAGAATGTGCACTGGTACACGGCGGAAGAACGCGAAAAAATCCTTAATGATGTCGAAACTTTCCTTGTGCACTAAATCTATTGACATCCTCAAGCTAACTTGGTATCATAATGGTCATTACGACGAAAAAGGTTCCGAACGGCTCATTACCTAAGGAGCCTTTTTCATTTCTCCTCTCTCGATTTTACTCCGAACCCCTCCAGCGTCCAAAGCATCAAAATACGTAGCTCCAATTTTCTTATATAGAGAAGATGCTCTGCCGCGATCAGGAAACAAAACCTTTGCAAACCTATTTTCCTCGATCAAAAAATCAACAAGGAGTTTATAGTCCCCATCTCCCGACACAAGCACAATTTTTTCAAAATTTTCCTTTTTGTACATCCTCTTCATAATATGAAAAATGATATCCGAATCAACATTCCCCTTTTTCTTTCCAATCATTGCCGGATTGTGTTCGCGAAATATGAGAATAAAACCCGCCTGCTGTATTTCTTCATACAACTCTTGATTTGTCTCCTGTACATATCCTAAAAAATAGTATGCATGACTCACGTGATATTTTTGTTCTAGATATACACGAAACCGAACAAGATCAATCTTCCACGGATCAATACTTCGTTTGGCAGTGCCAATATACAAATTCTGTCCATCTATAAATGCGAGATTCCTGATTTGTTTAATCATCGTCATAATGAATACATTTTAACATGCTGACACCTGACACGGGTGATGATATTTTTGAATCGACCTCGTCCCTCGGCACGACAGTGCCCCGCACTGTCGGTTCGATTCCCTCATCGTCCTCGCTCACTTCGTTCGCTGCGGGCGATGAGGGAATCGAACCCCCACCGTAGGTTTTGGAGACCTATGTTCTACCACTAAACTAATCGCCCAACATGATGATGGTATGTGAAAGACATCAAACAGTCAATCGAAGCTGCTCCTTATTTCTTATACAGTGAGAAATGAGTCCCGTTGGCAACATTTGCCTGACATGACTTCCCCATACCAGGGGGACATGCCTGTCCCTTGTTGGGTTCATACACCGCCCTATAGCCTGCCCTATCCGCAGCAGAAATAAAATTGTTAATCTTGTTTTGATCGCTAAAATTGCGATCAGAAAAGACCACATCGAGACATGTTCCATTTCGATGGCATGCGGCCTTATGATTTGCCTTTGGAGGAAACCCTTCGGTCACGATCAGCGGAAAATCCTTGCCAAGGAGGCCTAAGTTTTTTGCATACTCTGCATCAACGGTACAATTAACTCCTGCCTTGCAGGTTACACCATCTGCGACGATGGTTGCGCAGTTCGGGCATCCTGCGGACGGCGCTGGAACTGACGGCCCTCCCGGCACGACCGTCGTACCATCAGCGACGGTTGATGGAGGGACGATAGCCGGCTGTTCGACACACTCGATTTCATACCATGGGCCATCGCCCAGTAGATCATCACCCACAAGCAGCTTCATGACAGTGTTCACTATGAGCCACCCGGAAAGCACGATTATGATACCGATCACTATATTCGTGAACATCTCACGCGCATGCTTTATTTTGCCCATATCCCCTTGTGCTGTAACAATGAGGAAGCCAGCATACGCTAAAAGAATTGTCGCAATAATAACGCTCATCATGATGACAAAATTGATGATCGTATTTCCCAGTTCAACAAGATCACATGCCTGACAATCCCAACCCTCGCAGACAAAAAGACTGTCCTCCTGTCCGACGCTGATCGCTGGGAAAAGCAGGACTAGCAGCACCAAACTGTGTAATAAAAATTTCTTCATAATAAACTACGGCAGCGGCACACTGTCCGGACAAAAACTAAAACCGAGACTCTCTCCGGCATGCGTCGGACTTACAAAATTTGGCACGCTCACTGAATACGGCAATGAGCACATCTCTTGCTCGGTGATACCGAGCGTTTGCTTCAGGTACTGTTCTGCCTGCATGCGCGAGGTTGCAAGCGGCTCTTCATACAACACAATATTAAAAAATTGTGTTGATGCAATGTATGAAATAACAAACGGTATTTCCTCAGAGGCGTCTGGTACCGATCCGTCAAAGGGAAAATGATTTCCCAGATAATAGTATCCGGTATTTACTGGATCTTCAGCGGTCGTAGTTTTGTCGATAAAATTTTGAACGGTCACTGACGGACCACCAAGAGTGCTGATAGTGAGAGTTTCTGGGGTGTGGATCGGTGTTCCGGAAGATACTGGAAAAGGATTGACGACAGGATCCGTGACTGGCTCCGTGTCCTCAGAAAACATCCTCACGACAAGGAGTGTACCCAGACCCAGTGCAATACACAACGCAACAATGATTAGAATATTTTTGATCATATATTATCCTCCCGGATTGTATTTATCGACACATGCCTGCGCTTTATTATTGCATCCCGGGCACGTCCAGTCTCCATACGCAGACTTACCTGCCTTGATGCGACCAGCCATGAGCGACTGTGCCGCCTGCGCATTGCATGTTGCGTCATTACAGGAGACATCAGAATTACAGCTCCCCTTATGAAGCGAAGCATTTCTCCAATTACTTGGAAGAATTTGGAACGTGCCGCACGCTCCCCCATTTTTATTGACGGCGTTTGGGGAACCACCACTCTCTGTCATAGCAATACAGGACATCGTATTGGCTTGTGCAGGAGTCATACCAAGTGCCTGCAAGGCCTCAGGACTACAAGCCGTGTTTCCTGCGCCACATTGTGCGCCCGATCCCTTACCGCCACCGGCAACATATGCGATACGTCCCGGCTTTGTCGCCACAGTTGGATCTTCCTCAATACCAGGATTCTCAATACACTCAATTTCATTCCACGGTCCAAGTTTGCCCGGAGCAACCAACAATTTCAAAAGTGTATCCACAATCAGCCACCCTGCAAGCATGATAATAATCCCGATGACGATATTCGTAGCTGTGCTCCCCAATGCGTGTGCCCCACTTTCACCACTTATTATTGTTTGAAATGCTGTGATGGCGATAGAGATCACAGCAACAAAAATCCCAATGCCAATAAGAAATGTTATAAGGTTGTTGCCCAATATCACAAGATCGCAAGCTCGACAGCCATTTACTGGGCAATTAGGAACAATCTTTGCAGCAGCATATGCAACAGGAACAAAAAATAAAATTGTGCTGCTGTATAAAATCCGGAACATCATGGCATTCCTTCAATGATACCACCCTCACGAAGACCGCATGGACGTTTACCACACTTCCCACACTCAAAAACCTGTGATACGGTATAGATCGCGCGTCGGTGGCAGAAATTAAGACAACTGCTTGTCTTAATTTCAAAGACTATGCCATCGTTATGAGCGAAAGCGAATAGATGACATACGAGATCGGAAGAGTTATCCTGAACAACATGCGTCGGTGGCGGAGTGGTCAATCGCAACAGACTGTAAATCTGTCGCCCTCAGGGCTTCGTAGGTTCAAATCCTACCCGGCGCACTTTTTGAAAATAACCCCAGTTGATGGGGTTATTTTCGTAGAGGCGCAATTGAGTTAGACATCTTGGTTCAGGTCTAATTTTTTATTTATTGTTTATTAGATCATCTAAATTTGGCACCTGAAATCCACTATATAAAAAAATATGGCCCAAAAAACACTTTCGTGATCCCGGGCCATTTACTCAAAGTGAGTCTAGGTTTACACCAATCCTTTAGAGCCTGAGCAGGCTTGGACGAATTCCGAACGTCGAACGCAGCTCCTCTAGACTCATGTCAGGATGCTCTCTCTGCTTTTTTGCAGCAACAGAAAGTACTGCTCGTAAAGCCTTCTCCTCTTGAGAAAAAATGCTTATGAGAAGATCTGGGGAAGGAGATGTACTGACAGAAGCAGTCAGCACGGTGGGTATATCCACGAGCGTACCTGACTTCATCCAAATCTCCTCGATAAGCAATCGAATCACCTTTCTGAGAGCATAGGCTTGCTTCTTTGTTCCGGGCAAGAGCCCTTCACCAACAAGCTCAACGACTATCCGGTAGAGATTGGCGAGGTAGTGTGCATCCGTCTTACCCAACCCGGCAATGACTGCCTGAAAATGGGCTGCGAACACCCTCCACGGACGCAGGAAGACCTCACAATTCCCACTGAGAGCCAGTTCGACCCGACTCAATCCGAGCCCCAAGTCGTATGCAGCGTACGGGAACGTCTCCACCGATGCCCCGCGTGCAACACCAACGATGTGAACTATCCTTCCGATTTGAACGAAGTGGGAAAGTTCCTGTAAGACACTGTCGGACGTGGATTTCTGGTAGCCTTCTGGGACATGCCAAGCTACTACTCCACACCCATGCAGGTCACCTTCTCCAAAACTCCATTCATGCACGATATCCTTTGCATCAGCGAAGACCCTGATTTGCTGCAAACGAATCCCTGCTCGCTCCAAGGCTAGTTCAAAGCCAAGGTTGGCAAGGGTGGTAAACAAAAGATTTTCTCTCCGAAGACCCAGTGAAGCTAACACTTCAACGAAATAAGCAACGGCAACATCTTGACTGACATCAAACAATCCACTTCCAAGCATTTCGAACAAGGAAGTGAAGTTTGGGTTTGTTCGTGGAGTATCAAGATTCCCACTCGCACCACCCAAACGCAAACATTTCTGCACGAGGGCATAGTTTACCCTCTTCTCCACTCCCATGAACATGGGTTTGAAAGGGGTTATGGTGGCATTGGTAAACAGAATCGTAGGATCACTGATCACCAATGGAAAGGATTCATAGATACCAAATCCCCGAACTCGATGATAAACGAGGAACTTCTCTTTCAGAGTAGTGATCACGCGATACCTCCATAAGTTTAATTACGATGACAAAAAACAAAACACTTGATTTTAATACCACAAATACTGTCTCCTGTCGATATTGTCAGGCCAGGATGACTACCACAGTACATACTTCACTGAAGTTGCCTTTGCTTTCAATAAACTAGTGCTGGATATACTTTATTTCACCACTTCCAACTTTCTGAGTATCGTGAGAGCTTATACGCCATGCGGCACCTTCACCAATTGCAATAAGAGGGGTTGCATGCGCATCTTTATTACCTTTCCAGATTATTTGTGCCCGAGCAGAAGAGTCTTTTTGCGCGTGTACAAGTGTACAGACTGAAGCAAAACCCCATCCGCGTCGTAATTCCATAGAATCTCCTTCTTCGTGAAGATACCAAGTAGAAAGAGCTAGTGCACCCGCACTCATTCCTACAAGATGAACATCTCGATTTAATGCTTCACGAAGTGGTTGGACAAGCTCCCACTTTTCAAAAAGATCTAACAGTAATTTGGTCGTGCCACCACCAAGATAAATGATTGATGCGGATTTTATAGCAGACAGTGCAAATTCAGGACCATCCTTTTCTGTTGGTGCGATGATTTTAAAATTGCTTTTAAAGATTGACTCAATTGTATGAATATACTCTGGACTATCCCCTGCCGCTGTACCAAAAAAAACAAAGGTTGAATTTGCGGGACAAATTTCTTTTAACTCATTGTCAATTTCTACAGTTTCACCCTTTCTGATTTCACCACCTCCGATTAAATAAATTGAGCCTATCATATGGAAATGTGTATTAGAGGATTATCTCCCTTCCGAAGACGCGCGCCCGATTGACACACTCCACTCATCATCTTAACGGGTATGCTGTGTGTATCAATATTTGATTTTAACTCACTTTTATTAATCCTACCTAGCATAAAATCTATAAACTCAATAATGACTCGTTCTTTTGCATTCTCAACGATTAGACCGCTCTCTCGTTTTTTGTCTTCAAGATCCTTGGCAGAGATCTTAAAAAAAGACTCACCTGATCCAAACATTCCTTTGTTGCGGAAAACATATATATCAAAATGGTTGTTTCCTCCGATATCAAACTCTTGGGAGTTATCGATATCGTGAGAATCTTTGGATTGATAGTTGTGAATCTGAATGCACTGAAATGGCCCCTGCTGGATTATAAAATGTTGATGTTTGATCCGGCCATTTCCCTTATACCTGTCTGTGTTTGGCACTGCCCATGAGCGTCCAGAGAAGCTTCTGTGGAGTAAATTAATGGAAACATTACAAATATTCTCGCCGTTTTTTAAGTGCCTGATAATATTAAACGAATCCGATTCACCATAGTTCTTAACCTTTTCTTGGAATTCTGCCTCAGAAAAGGTGGTTGCGTCATACTCCGACCCAAAATAATGTCGATAATCGTCTTCACACAAATCAATGTTGAGACCAGCTGGTGTTAGTGGTGAAGACAAGATTTCCAGCGAATCAGGTTTCTTTTCTTCAACAAGCCCTGCATTGTATAGTTGCCATACCATATCAAATATGTGATATCCGCTATGGGCAACTTTCCCGTAGCCATCGAAAAGGCAGTGGGATTCTTGAGTCAGTACTTCTTTGGGAAACATCCACGTACCATCCGCGTGCATTGCCTGAATAGAAGTAACGGGCATATTAAACCGTTCCTTTGTTTCTGCAATTAGTTGTTTTACAAGATCAAACCCGTATTCGTATCTGCGCTGTACATTAATTGAGAAGGCTGTATTGTGAGTACTCTGTTTCTCTTGGTATAACACTAACAAATCTTCATAGTCTTTTATCAAAGCAGCAGCCTGAGATACATCAGTGCTGATGCCTTTCCTCATAGAAATTGGCTTATCCATGAGAATGTGTAAGCCGTGTGACAAAGCCCACTGCCCATAAACTTTATGGACGGTTGGTACCGTTGAAATAACAACACCTTGTATATTCAAATCTTTAACAAAAGCATTGAGTATGGCTAGAATACTCGAAGGCATTCCTGTCGTCTCATCAAATGAATCCAGATACAGTGTTTTTGGGGAATATCCTTTCTCCTTTAAGTATTGGTCGATCTCTCCCTGTTGCCTCTTTAGGTCAACAACACCTGCCAGGTGCACAGGTACACCCTTACTGGCAAGTCCTGCAAGTTTCGGGACATAAATCCTCTGGGCATGAGGACCCACTCCTATAACCAAGATATTCACCCGATCCATGACGAAGATAGTACCATGCGGCAAGCTAAATGCATTCCGTGATAGGATACACAACAATGCAATACAATAACGACTGGGAGATTAAGACGACTGCATACGGGGAGAACTTTGAGCCACGTAAAATGCTACCACTATTGTCCTCAAACCAGATTGCTGCCGTTAAGGTGACGAATTTTTATCATCCAGTTGAACTCGCTGTCATCGATAAGAACATCGATAGACAAAGCATCGCTTGGTATGTAAATTCAGAAAATAAACAGGGCCGCATTGGAATAAGCGCAACAGAATATCACTCCAAAGAGAACGGCAAAGCACTATATTTCTCACGTGTCGCCGAGGCTACCGCTACTCTAGAGAAGATATTTCACGGAGTGCCAGATCCAATCCAAAAAATAATTGGTACGTTTTCCGCAGATTACAAAATAACAATAGCGCAGGAACCGAGCATGAATCAAGCTCAGTACTTTACTGGACTTATTCGTGCTATGGGTGCCAAGAGTACCCTGCACTTTGATTATGCCCCCGTCCAGCTCCCTGGATGGAAAGTAGCAGAGTCTGAGGAACAATTCGGTTTAGTGTTATACCTCCAAATGCCAAATGCCGGGGGGGAACTTAATATTTATAATCATCCATGGGTTTCTGAAGACGAAGTCTATAATAAAGACATCCTTGAAAAAGGTCCTAATGGATTTGATCCGACCTTCCTTGAAAACGAGAAACCAACCAGAGTCTTCCCCGCTTCTGGTGACTTGATTATCTTTCGAACTCGAAACTTTCACCAAATAGACTCGATTCGTTCTAGCCAAATCCGACTCACTTTTAATTCTTTCATGACTCTCAAGGATGACACCCTGTCTCTTTGGAGTTAAATATCACCAAAGACCTGAGTCGATAAAGGATTGATGTTGTCTCATTACCTCATTAGTTAAAGAACCGACTTTGCCGTCTCCAACGATAACGCCATCTATCTTAGTAACTGGCATCACTTCTTTGCCAGTCGCCGTAATAAATACTTCAGATGCTGAACGCAGGGCGGCAACTGAGAAATCTTCAACCTCTAATGGTACTGACAGCTTTAGAATATCAAGCAATGCTTCGCGAGTTATCCCTCCCAAGACCAGAGTCTTAGGAGTAAGAAGTCTTCCATTTATGAGAGCAAAAATATTTGATCGGGTACCTTCCCGTACCATGCCATCTGAATAATATATGACCTCATGAATGTTTTGTGTGGCGAGTGCTTTAAGTGTCATAACTGCTTCGATATAGTTATTTGTCTTTGCTTCCGGACGATATCGCTGAAATTCGACTAAACGTATCTCGACTCCGTGTTTGTATTCTTCCGGGGGGCAACCAATTACGGCATCAACTGTAATTACTATAGTCGGAAGGCGCGGTGGAACAAGTGTGGTTGACGAGCCGCCAGAGATAATTATTCGCGCTACGTTTTCAGTATTGATGCTTTTGTTCGCTTCGAGCGTTTCAGAAACCCATTCACAAACCTGTTCTTTAGACCATGGGATTGTGAGTGCTAGAGTCTCAGCTGAGCGGAATAGTCGGTCTATATGCTTCTGAAGCAGAAAAGGTCTCTGCTGGTACGTTCTTAGAAAGTCAAACACTGCATATCCCCGAGAATACCCAAGATCACGCGGAGAAATGAGAAGCTCCTTCTCCGAAACAAATTTACCGTTTAGAAAATGAATGCTTTCCATACAACAGGCCATTATACCACTTTAACTATTCAACTCTAAGACAAGGTATTTGCAACACAAAAAGTCCGAACCGCCTCCAGTTCGGTGCGCCCAACATAAAAAGCATCACATGAGACGCCTTTTATGTTGTGAGATAGCTTTAATTTTTTTGCAAAAGAAAAGGCGATGCATTGCTGCACCGCCTTCGTCCATGGAAGTCTAGAGCTCTACGTATAGAGCCCTACCAATTACATGAACAGTTGCTTAATCAGCACGGCTGCCCCGAATCCGCCGACAACTGTTAGTCCGTACTTGCGCATATCTCGAACCCTTTCCATTTCCTCTTCGTCATTTTTTTTGGAAATGGAGGAAAAAAATCGGTCCATGACTAACGAAGTTGCTGCGACGACTAGCCATAAGCCGATATCAGTATTCAGAAATACGCCGAGATCATTGAGGTTTGTATTTGCCATTTGACGTCTCCGTTTTGGGGTTTGAATTGAAGAACTTTACCTTCTTATATTATATCATGTTTTATAATTCGTGTCAAGTTTAGAAGACTATAGGCATAGAATCCGAATCGCCTCCAGTTCGGAGCACCCAATAGAAAAGGCGTCCCTTGTGGACGTCTTTTGTGTTGGGAGCATGGATTTGAAAACCTTGCGAGCTACCTTTTCAAGCTTTGCGCAGAAAAGTAGCTGAATAGCATGGGGTGCTATTCAGAGGTGTACTGAAGTAGTAAACTTCAAATCCTACCCGGCGCACAAAAGACACGGAACCTGCCCTGCGGCAGGTTTTTTGCTTTTGTGCGAGGCACAGAAATATTTTTGCTCTTCAAAGCAAAAACCTTCGAGCCGGGGTCGAGAACACTTAGTAGAATTTTTGAACATGAGTTCGAAAATTCTACTAAGTGATTCGTGACCACACGTGCGACGGTTCGTTAAAATTTGAAAACCATTTTTTATCCTCGAACAGTGCAACTGCCAGAAAATTTAAACGGACAGCTTGACTTTCTATTAAAAAAGAGCAGAATCTCTGTCGTCAACACTTGATGTTGAAGCAAGGAGATTCACATGACGGATACAGCGATGTTGGCTTTGTTCACCAATGACGCCAAGAGGGACAAGGCATTCGAAGCGTTGAGAGGTTCGGTGAACATTACAATGATCGGTAATGCCACTCTTGTGCCTCCCGACACGTCGACGAACCTGTCGCCCTTCGTGCCGTTCATCGTTTTTAGTGGTAATGGCCTAGGTGTATCGCAATTCATGAATCATGGTGCCGCCTCGGTCACGGCTCTGTAGAATCACCCACCCTCCATACAAGCTCCAGTGGCGAAAGACACTCACGTCTTCCCACTGGAGCTTTTTTTATTCATCACACAAAGCGAGGTTAAAAACTATTTTTGAAGCCCCATATAGGCAATGCTATACTACAGTCACCATGAGTGGCCGAAGAATTCCTTGGGAAAGCATCCCCGCTCGTCCTTTGCGCAATGAGGTAGACAATAGCGAGACGTCGTCAAATAACGGAGTGTTAGTCGACGTAAACAGACTCATACACTTAACCGAAGGCCACCCGGTGACTAAGCGACCGCTTGCTGATTTTGAATATCGTCTCGACCGCGACTGCTGGACTGACAGAAACAAGCAACCATTTACACCACGTTCACTTATTGCACTTATCCAAGAACTGGGTTATGAAAAAGTTAGCGAAATTCATCCTGAATACCAAGAGCATATCAAAAGGATTCAAGAAGCAGATTATAGACAGCCGATTCACGTGCAGGGAGATTGGCTTATCAATGGCATGCACCGTGTCGTACAGCTAATGTTAAAGAATGGGGACGGTTCCATCAACCAAGATTTTGTTACCGTAAAAGAGCTCAAAACGATTCCCCAAGAAGCAATCAAACAAACTGACTACACCTTTACACCACCGACACCAGAAGCAAAGAATCAGATGTAAATTATGAGACAACCTAAACTGATTCTACTGTATGGTTTCGCTGCAAGCGGCAAGACGACGCTTGCAAAACGATATGTTGACGAGCATCCACTTGCAATAGCGATTGAAGGAGACCAGATCATCGGCATGATGGGTCAGTGGCGCAAACATGAGGATGAAGCAAGAAAATTGGTTTTCGAACACACCAAATCAATAACAGAAAATCAACTTGAAGCTGGGTATGATGTGGTACTCCCCTACTTGCTCACCGACTCCACCCACGCTCAAGCATTTGAAGAAATTGCAAAAAGGCTTGATGTTTCATTTTATGAAATCTATATTGAAACTGAGAAAGATGAAGCAATTGATAGACTACTAAAGCGAGGTGTCTGGGGTGAAGATGGTTCTCCGAAACTTTCTAAAGATGATCTGCCTGAAATCGAGAACTTATTTGAGAGGATGACAAAAGCAATGAGTGAGCGGCTGAATATTACAACTATCGCAAGTGTACTTGGCGATATCGAAGGAACATATACGAAGCTGCTTACCTCTGTCTCTTAGAGCAAGTTCTCTATCCTGTATACTAAAACAAATGACTCTTCGTTTTCTTAAGAAGCAACCGAGGGCTACAATTCTTGTTTGTATACTTCTATGCGTAGTCGCTAGTTATTATCTGATTGACTTTTTCTTTACCGATATACCCGAACTTTCTGAAAATCCTCTCTATCGAGACGGCAAAGCTTCTGTTGAAGCGAGAGTCACTGATCTCATGTCACACATGACACTCGAAGAAAAAATCGGACAAATGGCATTGGTAGAAAAAAATAGTTTGCGAGACCTTGAGGATATTCAAACGTATGGCCTTGGTGGAATGCTCAGCGGATTTGGAGGAAAACCAGAAGACAATACAGCCTTGGGTTGGAAAAATATGGTCGACACCTATGTCTCAGAATCGCGTGCATCACGCCTAGGCATCCCTATCTTGTATGGCGTTGACGCGATCCATGGCCACAGCAATATCCCTGGCGCCACGGTCTTTCCACATTTCATTGGACTCGGAGCAAGCGGCAATGAAACACTCGTCGAAAATGTTGCTCGGGCAACTGCGGATGAACTACTCGCCACCAATGTGCGGTGGAGCTACTCCCCCACGTACGACATGCCCGAGGACATCAGGTGGGGACGAGTGTATGAAACATTCTCAGATGACCCTACGCTCGTAAGTAAACTTGGGAGTGCATACATACGTGGGTTACAAGAAAATCCCTCTGAGGCATCATCAACGATTTCAGTCCTTGCAACACCAAAGCATTACATCGGCGCCGGGGGGATGCTCTGGGGCAGTGCGAGTAACGAGAATTTTAAAATTGACCAAGGGATGACCTTGATAGATGAGGAGAAACTCCGTACGTACTACCTTCCTCCATTTAAAAAAGCGATCGAAACAGGCGCAGCCAGTGTCATGGTCGGACTCAATAGCTGGGGTGAGACAAAACTTGCAGCATCTTCCTATCTCGTACAATCAGTACTGAAAGACGAACTTGGATTCAAAGGTTTTGTGGTGTCGGATTGGTATGGCGTATATGAAATCCCTGGAGGAAATTACACTGCGGCAGTCACTGCCATCAATGCAGGTGTTGATATGGTCATGCTACCGTTTGATTATCAAGAGTTTGTCAGAAATATTCGGCGAGCCGTGAAGAATGGTGATATCGCAGAATCACGAATAGACGATGCGGTGGAGCGAATCCTAACCGCAAAGTTTAAACTGGGCCTTTTTGATACGTTAGATAAAAAAAATATTGACCAGATTGGATCACCTGCGCACCGCACACTTGCGCGCGATGCGGTAGCCAAGTCTCTGGTACTTCTCAAAAATAAGAGCACTCTACTGCCTATTAAGAGAAACACATCTCTGATCCGCGTCGCAGGAAGTGCTGCCGACAATATTGGGAAACAAGCAGGTGCCTGGACTGTCGAGTGGCAAGGAATCGACGGAAATTGGCTACCGGGCGCAACTTCGATCCTGCAGGGTGTACGCGAGTCTGCCCCACAAGGAACGACGATAGAGTTTGATGCCCAAGCAAACTTCCCTCTCAACTCTCTAAAAGCAGACATTGGAATTGCTATTGTGGGTGAAGCACCCTACGCAGAAGGTTGGGGTGATAATCAAAATCCATCTCTCAGTGAGGAAGATCTTGCTAATATTTATCGACTGCAGGAAGTAAGCGACGCCGTTGTCGTTGTGTTAGTCACTGGACGACCCCTCATGATTACTGATCAGATTCAAGACTGGAACGCAGTTGTCGTTGCATGGCTTCCAGGAAGTGAAGGCGCTGGTGTCGCCGATGTCTTATTTGGCAAAAAACCATTTACCGGCACACTTCCAATTCCATGGCCATCCACGGTATTGCAACTCCCCATTGTCGAAGGAAAAACTAAAGGCGGAAGCATTCCCCTATTCCCACGGTATTTTGGTCTAAAGTAGTCGATCAATGATACCTAGAAAAATTCTCTGACTAACCCCATCGCACTTCATGATAGTTGACATTCGTTTGCCATCGCTATATAACGCTCAGTAATCTATGTGCGTAAATAGCGCTATTGAGTGTTCTTCAACATACGGGCAAGGCCATCATTTTTTGGGAGATACGAATGCGCACCGACCTTGTTGCGTCACATATCCAACAACTACGCACTTCATTAGGCACACTGCGTATGAGTATTCCTGAGGAAGTACTAATAGCACAGTACAAACAAAGGAACTATGTGGACATGGTTCGTACTATTCGAGAAATGATGAATCTCGATATGAAGGTTACCTTAGGAATTGTGAGTAGTGGTGGCCCAAATGCGCCAGCTTGGATCCTACTCCCGAGTCCAATGCCCGCCTTTGGGACATCAGATTTCCGCAGGACCTCGGTCACGTTGTTTCTCCGAAAAAACTTCTTGGACACTGGAGGTTTTGAAGAAATTGTGTGCGCTATCGCTCACGAATTCAGCCATGTCGTACTAAATGCTGTCAATCATCCACTTCGAGAACACGAAGAAGCGGTAGATCTGACTGCGATGATGCTTGGCTTCCGCGACTTTTATCTGACAGCAAATGCTGGGCGTCGGGAGAGATATGGCTACCTTAGCGCGGGAGAAGTTAGTTTCGCTGCCCACTATATGACGTTCCGATGAAATGCATAAACACCAAACTGCCTCATGACTGAAATCATAAGGCATTTTTTTATTTCTATATTAGATTGTTAGCCAATTCTCAAATGGAAACCTAAATTAAACCGCATATGTTGTAAGAAGTATGCATATCATACAATCTCACAAACTTCTCATGTGGATTTTTATGCTCGTTTTTGTCTCGGGAAGCCTCCTTGCTACAGAAATAGTGACCTTGGCACAAAGTGAATTTCCAACACCAGAAAATCCCACGGCCCTATGTGTTGACGGTACGTACAGTAGTGCAGAGATTAGACGCTTTGTGTGCCACAGACACAGCGGTGTTGCTGAATGGCTACGAGAACCTCTCGGTTATGAACGTATGAATTGAAATCTGCTGTAACATGCGCGGTATAATTTAGTAGTTATTCATAATAATTACACCATGACAAACACACGCACTAACACTACAACCTATTTGGCAATTGCTACGATAGTGCTCGGACTTTTTTTGAGTACGATTGCATTTGCTAACGCAGGGCAAGAGAAAGTCACTATCTGCCACAAAGGGCACGAGATCACCGTTGGTGCACCAGCAGTGGATGCACACGTACAAAATCACGGAGATACTATTGGCTCATGTGATCCAGGACCTGATCCAGATCCACAATAAATATTTCAAAAAAATCCCTCATGTGAGGGATTTTTTTGTTGTGGGAAACGCTCAAGGCGCACCGCTATACAAGCTTCATTTCAGGATCAGAAAAATCTTCATCTTCGTCATAATTTTTACGCGCCTTGAGGAGTGTATCTTTCATATGTTTTTATTATGTTAAAAAAATACTATGCGAGCAAATATCATTTCTTTTCTTCTGCATTTTTATGAGCTGCCGCGGCAGCATCAGTCGACATTCCTGACTCATACTTCTTCGTTTCGGCGTCAGTTTTAAGACGCATTTTTTCTGCTTGGCTTACGTTCGCCTTATTTGCATTAGTGTCCATAAACATTTTGTGTTTAGCGAGAAATAATACTCTTCGACCCTACGAGAACTAGCCGCAAAATCAGTCTATTTGTTACAGCAGATACGCAATCGATGACACAATATGTAAAAGGCGAATACATGCGTCATGTATGCTATAGTGTGCCCGACAATTGCCGTCATCACTATGCCGCTTACCCTCGCCAACCGCACCCTCTTTGTATCACTTGGCATCCTATTTGCTTTTTCATTTTCGTCGCTGAGCCCAATCGATATCGCGCTTGCTCTCCTTGGCATCACGACTATTACCCGGCATCACTGGCTACCATATTTTAAAGTAACATTGGCGGAGCGCCACACACAAGCGCTTTATGCCTTTCTGATACTTGTTATATGCAGCGCACTATTCTTGCCTGAAAGCCAACTAGCATTCACACAAGCTACTCTCTACCTCATTGGCTTATTTTTTCTTATCAACTATTGGCGAACCTACCGCGAGGCACTGTGGAGTGGGTATTGCTTGGGCGCTACACTTACGGCACTTATCGGATGTCTTGCGTATGCAGTGCGGCAAACTTTCGCACTTCCATCACTCTTTTCTGATACCGGTCGATTGCAAGTGTTCTTCTCTGATCCGAATGTCTTTGGCGCATTTCTAGTTCCAGCGCTTATTAGTGCACTTGTTGCTATGTACACAACCACCTATAGAGTAAAAAGGATACTGTATGCACTACCAACCATACTGCTCGTGTTCGCACTCATACTTACTGTATCTCGCGGGGCTTGGATCAACGCATTAATTTCCATAGCTGCAGTAACCTATATACTACTCAAGTACACACTCCTACCACGTATTATTGTGCTTCGACGCCTCGTGTATATTGGACTCTTTCTAGCAACGATTGCGGTAGGAAGCTTTGCAGCACTGGGCCAGACAGAACCGATTATGCGGTTACAAAATCGCATAACCGCATCAGACACTCCGCGTATTGAGAATCTAGAACGCGCATACGACGTTCTTGTTGAACGAAGCTTCATTGAAATACTACGGGGTTCTGGGAACGGAAGTTATGAAATATATTCCTATCGTGGTTTTTCGGCACACAATACATATCTGCGAGTATTGATTGAGAACGGCGCCGTCGGCCTTGTCATACTTTTGCTATTTCTGTTCTTACTTTTGAGACGTTCCTATCGCTCTATTACGACGACGCATGACGTCTACGCGATTGTGTTATTTTCTACCGTGCTCGGTATTTTGGCTCAAAGTTTTTTTATAGACACCCTTCATTTTAGGCATCTATGGTTGATCCTAGCACTCCTATGATGTGGCTTCAGCGTCGATTACGCACCGTGTTTTCATTTGCGCAAGAACACACGTCGCTCTACTACGTCGTAGTAAATCAAATCCTCTTAAGTATTGGCTCTGCGGGTATTGTGGTGCTGCTTGCCCGTTTCAACTCACCGGAACGCTTCGGCGAAATACGATATCTTATTGCCCTTTTCGCAATCCTTTCGTTTTGGTCGCTACCAGGCATAAGTCAAGTTTTGAGTCATAGTGCATCAACCATTACGCAAAAAGGGTATTGGGCTATGATTCGTTCCCAATATGCGTGGGGTGCAGGTTCAATCTTAGGGTCAGTACTTGTCGCATGCTATCACTACAGTATCGGTCAGTATGAATTAGGGCTCGCCTGCGTCATTGGTGGACTGATAACTCCCCTCTCGAATCTCTATCTGGTACCCGGGCTAGTGCTGGCTGGCATTAAAGCATTCAAAATAAAAATTGTAGTCGATGTTGGCATTGTTTTGAGCGCGCTCGTAGGTGCTACCTTTGGTGGCATATTATTTAATTCCGCAAGTGGAATTATTATTCTGTACCTCGGCAGCCAAGCCGCGACCACCCTACTCGCACTTATGTATGTAGCACAAAAGTTGCCAAAAACACATACCACGCACATTCACCAACACCGAAAAGCGTACGCTGACTCATTGTTTGGTCGACAATTAACGCTTATACAGTTTCCATTGGCTCTGTTGCCTGCCATTGAAAAAATACTCGTCTTCATAGTGCTAGGCCCGCTCGCCTTGGCTACCTACGTGATTGCAACACTCCCTATTGAGCATTTCAAAACCGCGTACAAAAATTTGTTACAGTTCTATATATTGCCGCACATACAGCAGGATGAGCAGCAGCGTCCTTTTGAGACATGGCTTGTTGTCGCTAGCATCTTGGGAATATGCGGGGGTATCACATTACTTTTTTTTGTCGAGTATATAATGCCTCAGTTATTTGCGACATTTACGCAAGTTGCCCCGTTTGCGCGCATTCTTTTACTATCAATCATTGCCTACCCAACGCTCGTATGTACGATTTATTGGGTTGCCATACGTAACATGCGGGCGTTACAAACCTACTCACAGATCGCCACCATTGCGCACATCTTAATTATGATTTCTTTAGCAGTTCCTTTTGGCCTTACCGGCGTCATATGGGCAAAAATTATTAATGAATTATCCTCTGGCATCATTATTGTTGCGATAGACCGAATGGTTACGGATTCAGAATCGTAAAATCTGGATCACCTTTCTTGATGCCATCCCGGAGCATTGTTAGCAGCTGTTTTTGTCGACTTACTTTTTCTAAACCGCGATCAATGGTTCGTTTTGCTCGCTCTATGTCTCCTGACAGATACTGTGCTTCGGCAAGTAGTGACCAGGATATTGGACTGTCATAATACGCCACCGTCAGCGCTGAAGCCTGTTCCTTTGCTAACTGGAGCTCACCAGTATCTATGCGAGCACGAATAAGATCAAGATGGACAACGTTGGTCGATCCAAAAGCTTTCTTTAGTAGTTGTTGTGATGCATCGGCCTTTCCCTCATATATGAGTGCTGACGCATAGAGTGCGGCTGCATCTCTATTCGATAGATCAAAGTCGTACATCTCCTTTGCATAATATGCCATGCGTTCAAAATCATGCAGGTCACGATGGACTCGTACTAATTCTGCCGTTAGCGCAAATTTCTGAGACATACGATCATGGACTTCATGCAAGTATGGTAGTGCCTCATGTGGTAAGCCAGACCGTTTGAGAAAAAGCCCCCGCAGATATACGGTACGTAGTGAGCGCCAATCCGTTCTGGTACCTGCTGCTGTGACGCCAGATAATACTGATTCAAAATTTTGGCTATATTTTGAAAACTCTCCTGAGTCCATCGTTTCCAACAACTTTGCATACAGGGTTTGTTCCGCAAGATCTCTATCAGGTAGAACAACATCCCGTGCAGTGAGTGCTGCGAGTTCTTTAGTTCCGGCACCAATATCATGAGCGTATGTATTGAGCGCAGCCCGCATCTCATACGTAAATACTGCGCGTGGATATATAGACATCAAGGATACGGCCGCAAATACACAGAGCAACACGGCACAACCATGCACGATCAGAGGTTTATTAAGTCTAAATTGTGTCTCTTGCGATGTGGCTCCGATAAAACTACATACACTTAAAAATACTAACAAACTCATGAGCGTATCGAACGCAAACAGATTATGAATCAGGTATGCCACTAATAGACCCAACAACACCAAGCGGCCGATGACACTGAGAGAAGACTTCCTCCATACCATGTACCCTATATATATGCAGAAAAATATATATGAAAAAAAAGCTGCAAAGCCACCCGCAACAAGTACCTCAAGATACATATTGTGTGTGCGGTCGACCCACAGTTCGTCATGCGGCACAATCTGTGGATTAAAGTATTGTGGTTGCACAAAGCGATCAAATACACTTGCGTACTGCTCGAGCCCCCACCCTTGTGGTCGTTCACTAAATCCACGCAACGATGCGACCCACATAAAATATCGTGGTTGATCTGTTATTGGTTTAGATACCACTTCATCCAGACGATCAACAAGTAGTGGCATGTCATAGGTATGTGTGTGAGCGAGCGCCAAGATTCCACCGAATCCTAATATAAGAACAGCAAGAGTAAGCAAGATGCTGCGGCGTACCGAAGGCAACGTTGTCCGTAGAAATACATAGAACATGGCGGCAACGAACGCACCTCCTCCTAGCCCTATAATAACGCTTCGTGTTGATGTAAGGACAATAACAATGAGCGAGAATAGAGCGATTACTATGTAGCCATATGTCTGCCTAAAATCACTAGTCTGAGAACACAAGAAAATGCTCAACCCAAAAATCCACAAGGCGTAGACGGCGAGGTAAATCGGATTTGAAAACAAAATATCTACACGATCATCCATTGCAAAATAGCCAGCAAACTGGAGCAACCCCAAACAAACAACACCAGCGCCGGCAATAGTTGCTGTCCTAATAAAGTTCATCCATTCGTGTCGAGTCAATACGGTTGAGGTAATGACAAACCACACTGCCATATGCAACCAAAAAAACGCACCCTCCATGCGACCGATTGTGCTCCATAGAGCCAGTTGGGGATTTTCTGCAAAGAACGACGTGACTATGAACAGCCCCACCAGTACAACAAAACTTACCTGCAATGGCGTAATTTTAATTTCTCGTTCGTACCCAAGATACAGTCGATACGCAAACAATACTGCCACACATGCTGTCAAAGCAAAAAAGACAAAGGATTTTGTCGTTACACCTGGAAATAGTAGTGCATTCCAAAAAAAATACGGCAGGAATGCTGTTGCATACGTAGCGTACACAATAAAATTGCGAGACCATGTTTCCATAAGCGAAGTCATACTACCATGCCCAGATACGAAAAAACGAGACCTCGGTCTCGTTTTTTCGTGCCATATGTTTTATTTATGCCACGGATACTGTTTCTGGGACCGCGGTCGGTACACGACCCTTCCCCGCCTTTCGTTTTACGTCAAACTTAAACTCCTCACCCTTCATCGACACCATAACCTTTCCACCCTTAAGCATACCTTCGGCAATCATCATAGATGCTACCGGAGTCAAGATCTTTGACTGGATCAAACGCTTTAATGGTCGCGCTCCGTATTGTGGATTGTATCCCTTCGTCGCAAGGTACTCATATACCTCATCAGTCAGTACCATTTCAACATCCTTTTGTGTAAGGCGAGCGCGCACAAGATCGATCTGCATGCGTACAATATCCTTGATGACATGCGGCGCAAGAATATCAAAGACTATGATCTCATCGAGACGATTGAGAAACTCCGGTCGGAAATAGTGACGCAGACTTTCAAGGACCTTGTCTTTTGCTTGCCCATACTGTGCCTTGTCATCTGCTTTTGGTGCAAAACCGAGTTTTGACATGCGGTCGATGTGCTCAGCACCAATATTAGATGTCATAATAATGACCGCATTTTTGAAGTTCACCTTGCGACCCTTTGCATCAGTCAGATGTCCAGAGTCCAACACTTGGAGCAGGATGTTAAAGACTTCAGGATGTGCTTTTTCAATTTCATCGAGCAATATCACCGAATACGGGCGATGTCGGACAAGCTCGGTGATCGTACCTCCCTCCTCGTGACCTACATATCCTGGTGGAGAGCCGATAATTTTTGATACCGAATGCTTTTCCATAAACTCAGACATATCGACACGTACAAGCGCATTCTCATCATCGAACATAAACTGCGCAAGAGCACGTGAAAGCTCGGTCTTTCCAACTCCTGTAGGACCCAAGAAAAGGAAGGAGCCGATCGGCCTGTTGGGATCCGCAATGCCTGCTCGTGAACGTTTGACTGCATCTGCAATACGCTTCACGGCATCTTCTTGACCCACGACACGCGCTGTGAGCACTTCTTCCATGCGAGATAGCTTTGCAGCTTCCGCTTCTAGCATTCGTGATACGGGGACACCGGTCCATCGTGATACGACCGTCGCGATATCTTCTTCGGTTACTTCTTCACGCAGGAGGCGCTGGTTTCGCTGTACCTTTTTAAGTCGTGCTGTTTTCTCTTCCAGTTTCTTTTCCAATAGTGGAATTTTGCCATATCGGATCTCTGCAGTACGACCGAGCTCTGCCGCGACTTCTGCTGATTCCGCTTCAAGACGCAAACTTTCCAATTCTTTTTTCATCGCACGAATATCATTGAGCGTGTCGCGCTCGTTATTCCATTTTGTCTCAAGGTTGCTGGTCTTTTGCTTGAGTTCTGCAATTTCACCATCAATCTCCTTGGTACGAGTGCGCAACTTGCGCTTGTCCTCAGCTATTTCTTCCTCTTTTTTCAAAGCTTCACGCTCGATTTCGAGACGACGAATTTTGCGATCAGCATCAGCCAATTCTTGTGGTTTGTTTTCAAGAGAAATACGGAGTGATGCTGCTGCTTCATCAATAAGATCGACTGCTTTGTCAGGTAAAAAGCGATCGGTGATATAGCGAGCTGATAGCTCGACCGCTGCGACAATAGCATCGTCAGTGATACGTACTCCATGGAAGATTTCATACTTCTCTGAAATACCACGCAAGATAGCAATCGCATCTTCTTGCGATGGCTCATTGACATAGACGGGCTGGAAACGACGTGTGAGTGCTGGATCGCGTTCTATATATTTTTGATACTCCTTGAGAGTTGTAGCACCAATGACACGAAATTCTCCACGCGCGAGCGCTGGCTTCATCATATTTGACGCGTCGATGGCGCCCTCTGCCGCACCCGCTCCGACGATCGTATGGAGTTCATCGATAAAAAGAATCACGGAGCCTTCTGCTTGCTGCACCTCTTTCATGATCGCCTTGAGACGCTCTTCAAACTCTCCACGAAACTTCGTGCCGGCAATCAAAAGTCCAAGATCAAGTGACAATAATTCTTTGTTTTTGAGTGATTCAGGAGTATTGCCTTGTACGATAGACATAGCAAGACCTTCCGCAATGGCGGTCTTTCCCACGCCCGCTTCACCAATCAAAACAGGATTGTTTTTCGTGCGTCGCGAAAGAATCTGGACAACGCGCTGAATCTCAGTGTCGCGACCTATAACGGGGTCGAGTTTGTTTTCTTGGGCTAGCTTGGTGAGGTTGCGAGTGTATTTACTGAGTGCACGAAACTTCTTTGGCTGCTGCGCATCTGAGACACCACTCTCACGAACTTCTTTGAGAGCTGCCATCACCTTTCGTTTATCAACACCAGCGCGATTGATGACTTCGATCGTGGGACCCGGGTGTTCAAGGGCTGCCAAAAAAAGATGTTCAACACCAATGTAGCTATCACCCAATTGCTGTGCCATTTTTCCCGCAGCCTCAAGAGTCTGAGCGAGATCAGGAGTGAGGTATAGCTGATATGATTGCGAGACCGTCTGTGTATTATCGGGACCCTCAATAGCTTCAAGCAAGAGATCCGTGAGCGTAATAACATCCACATCGATGCGGTCGAGTATAGAAACGACTGAACTCTCATCCTGTGTCATGAGGGCGACGAGCAAATGTGCCGGGCTCACATGATTTTGACCACGCTCAATTGCGAGCTCATGTGCTTTTCGTACCGCTTCTTTTGCTTTCGAAGTGAAATTATGAAATGGTGGCATACTAAAACTAATTATAGGGTAGTGATACCTCAATACCAAGCACGTCGCGCACCTCAAGACACCTTTATACGGTCAACATCTCTTACGTGTCGCTTGTGACTTTTAACGGGCAAATAGTATCACTATTTATGTAGTTGGTCAAGGGCTTGCCGGGTTTTTTCGACATGGGTTTTGAGGACACGTACCATGTGGTCAATCTCCCCTTTTGTAGTCTCTTCTCCTAGTGTCATGCGGATCGTTGATAGCGCACGTGCGTCGTCGCCACCCATCGCATAGATGACCGCGGACCCACTCCCCGTGAGTCCTGAACAGGCACTTTTTGTTGAGACCGCAATGCCGTGCGTATCGAGCGTGACCGCAGCAAACTCCCCATCGATACCCGGAATTGAGATATTGATATTGTTTGCGATCCGCTCATCAAGAGACCCATTTACTAATACGCCAGAAATGTACTGGTTTATTTCATCAAAAGCATAATCGCGCAGTGCTCGTACTTTTTGTACGCGCGCTTCTTGCTCTTTAAGTGCGATACATAGTGCCTCGGCACACCCTACGATGAGCGCGGTGTTCTCGGTGCCTGGTCGCACACCACCCTCTTGATCGCCACCAATAAAAAGCGGCTGCAGTGCAACTGCATGTTTTTTTATGAGGACCCCAACACCCTTCGGTCCATACATTTTTCCGGCATCAAGCGTCATAAGATCAACGCCAAGACTATTTAGTGCGCATGGTAGATACAGTGGCGCTTGACTCGCATCCACGTGTATAGATATGTTTGCCTGAGGAGAATCGCGTTGATATTGACGGACACCATGGGAAATTTTCTTTATGTCCTGCACAACACCAATTTCACTGTTTGCGTATGCAATCGACACCAACACGGTCTTTGGAGAAAGCATGCGCTTAAACTGTGACAGATCAACGAGTCCGGTGGTATTGACTGGTATTGTATGTACCACGACACCTTTTTCTTTGAGACGCGCTAGTACACCTAGAATAGACGGGTGCTCAATCGCTGTCGTTATCACTTCACAATCGCTATACGAACGCCCACTGGACGCCAAAGCCTCGATGACACCAACAAGAGCGAGGTTGTTCGCTTCCGTGCCTCCTGACACAAAAAAAACTTCTTCCTTTCGTACACGGAGCAGCTCCGCAACTAACTTTCGCGACTGTTCAATTGCCTTCCGCGCAAACCGACCCTCCGCATGTATAGCACTCGCATTGCCAAAATCGCCACGCATAAACGGCGCCATGGCAACAGCGACCTCCTTGCGCACCGGGGTCGCAGCAGCATAATCAAGATAAATGCGCGTTTTGCCAAAAAATCGTTTCAACATTGACATAGGCTTCATACAAAAAAGATAGCACGGATTTGACAAAAGTATGAAAAAAGTGAAAAAACCTGCTATACTCACGAATACACTTTTTCTCAAAGCTCTCTCTGGCCGTTTTCTGTCCCCAATGCTTGAGATAATGCTGTATCTACCATGGCCAAAAAGACACCCACCACCACATCAGAAATCGTCACCCGACACCCTATTGCGGTTGTCATGGGGCATATTGACCATGGAAAATCGACACTCCTTGATTATATCCGCAAGACCAATATCGTAGAAAAAGAAGCGGGTGGGATCACCCAGCACCTCTCCGCCTATGTTGTGGAGCACACCATGAAGGACACCAGCGAAAAGCGGCTCATTACCTTCCTCGATACTCCTGGACATGAAGCCTTTCAAAAGATGCGCCTGCGTGGTGCCGATGTTGCCGATATTGCAATTCTCGTCGTCTCCGCAGAAGAAGGTGTAAAGCCGCAAACACTCGAAGCATTGACCTGCATCAAAACTGCCAAGATCCCCTACATTGTTGCAATCAACAAAATCGATCGCCCTGCTGCAAACGTGGAGCGTACCAAAGCCAACCTTATTGAAAATGAAATTTACCTAGAGGGCATGGGTGGTGATGTGCCTTACGTTCCTATATCTGCAAAGACAGGTGAAGGTATCGACACCCTACTTGAGGTGTTGACCTTGGCTTCCGAAATGGCAGAACTCACCGGTGATCAGACCGCGTCGGCAACTGGACTCGTTATCGAAGCGAATCTTGATCCAAAGCGCGGCACATCAGCAACACTGATTGTAAAAAATGGGCTTTTGAAAAGTGGTGACTTCGTCGTCTCAGGCACAACATTTGCCCCGGTACGTATCATGGAAAATTTCGCAGGAAAAACGATCAAGGAAGCAGGACTTTCAATCCCTGTACGTATCATCGGTTTTTCAGGAGTACCCAATGTCGGTGATGTATTTTCGACCGTGAGCAGCAAAAAAGAAGCGGAGGTGGCGGTTGCAGCGTACAAGAAACCAGCAGCCGCAGCGACGGTCCGTTCGTCACTTCCGTTGATACCTATCTGTATCAAGGCTGACGTACTCGGCACGATCGATGCTATTGAACATGAAATTGCAAAGTTCGCATCCGACCGTGTCACCGTACAGATCATCAGTCGTGGGGTGGGAGCTATTACCGAAAATGACATCAAAAATATTGGATCGACACAAGGAGCTATTATTGTCGGCTTCAACGTCATCGTCGAGCGTTCTGCAACCGACCTTGCTGAACGACTCGGTGTTGAAATCAAGACCTTTGACATCATCTACAAGCTTGCCGAATGGCTGCAGGAAGCACTGATTCTCCGCACACCGAAGAAAGAGACGGAGGAGAAGACTGGCGAAGCAAAAATCCTCAAAGAGTTTAGTGTACAGAAATCAACACACGTACTTGGTGGACGTGTCCTCCAAGGAACACTGTCCGTTGGTCATCATGTTCGCGTTTTTCGTCGTGACCTAGAACTAGGCCGCGGGGTGATCAAAAATTTGCAACAGCAAAAAGCAAATGTCGATACCGTGTCTGACGGTGAATTTGGTATGCAACTTGATACTAAGGCTGATGTTGTGCCGGGGGACACTATTGCTTCCTTCAAGATTGTGATCTCATAGAAACATGCCTAAAAACTCCACCTGCTTTGTTACCTGCGTCGCTCGGACCACTCACCGTACAGCAAGTACGCCTCGGGTCCTCGCTCCTTGGTGCCGCGCAGCTGAAGTTTTATAGACATGTTTTAAAATAACGTATGTTTGACCGAAACGACAGAGCACTATCGATATATCGCGAGCTTGCCGCCAGTTTTATCCGTGAAGAAGCAAACACACCACCCCTCATAACCGTGACCGACGCCAAGGTCGGTGCGGACTTTGGCCAAGCCACAATATTTGTTACAGTGTATCCTGAAAGCGAAGAAGAGCATGCGCTCGTTTTTTTAAAGCGCAAAGGTGCCGAGTTTCGTGGCTACGTAAAGAAGAACGCGAGCCTCAAGTACCTTCCCTTCTTTGATTTCAAAATAGATGTTGGCGAAAAGCACCGCCAACATCTCGATACAATCGAGTTGACCTAGAAAACCTGATACAATGCTGAGCGCCTGAAAAGGCCTGGTGGTGAAGTGGTAACACAGCGGTTTGCAAAACCGATACACGCGAGTTCGATTCTCGCCCAGGCCTCCGTGAGAAAAAACAGCATTTACATGCTGTTTTTTCATACACGGAGGGGCCGCAGTCATTTTGCTTCGCTCTCAGGCGGAGCAAAAAACGAGGCGTGGTCAAGAACACTTAGCATAAATACAAAGTATTTTGCTTAGTGATTCGTGACTCTAAAAACAAAAGGAGGTCGTTATGTATTTTGGTATGAAATATAGCAAAAATATTGTGATCCGTCAGGACGATCTCGCCCAGGCCTCAAATATGTATAGCTCTGAATCATCTCACTGCGGGTAAAAATGAAATATCAACCCAATAATCGTCAGCATTTAATGGATTAATATACACTGAAATGTCCTTTCTATCTTTAATGAATTCTGAAGGATCATAAGGAACGAACTCACTTTCAATAAAGTGTATTAAATTAGTAGAAGAGTCATGCCACTGACCTTGGATAACATAGTAGGAGTACCTTTCTGTTTTTACCAGGGCGCGCTGAATGCCCGTTATCGTAGCCTGCACCAACCTTCCTGTTTGCCGCAGTCTCTTTTCTCGTGCACGCACCCGATAAGCAATTATTGCGTGCACAAAAAATACTAGTACACAGAGAGATCCCATACCAACAAAAGCCAGTGGAAGAAAATATAGATCGACAATACTTTTGATTCGTGCATCGGTGGGAACATTCGGATCGTAGAGCACGGATACCCTGCCCCCAACAGCGCCACGTGGATCCGACGAAGACACCTTCGAACTGAACTGTCTTACCGTGCCATCGGCCGATACAAATTCAACAACAAGTTTATACATCGTATCCCCATTTGATTTTGCATCTTGTACCGATACTATTTTTCCATCTGTAAGTTTGGCACGTGCGACAAACGACAAACTCTCAACAAGAGATACTCCACCGGCCACAAATAAGCCCCCCATTATCAGGGCCGCTAGAATATTTTTTAAAGTTTTATGACGCTCAACTGGACGCCGCGTCGTCATCACAGCTTTCGATACATCGTTCAAGAACGATCGTTCCATATCCTAAAGTCTAGCATGGCTTTCTATAGACAAACACTCATAGATGGTGGCACCTACATATCGGTATATCTCTCCAAAAAACACTACGCTTATTTTGTGCCAGGGATAGGAATCGAACATTACATGTTCAGTACAGGTTGTAGGACAATTTCTCCCGATGGTCGAAATCGTCAACAACCTCTTCGATTCCCGTAGTAGTGTGCCCTGCACACTACTACCCGCCATTCACTTCATTCATGTGCCAGGGATGGGAATCGAACCCATATGAGCTTGCGCTCACGACATTTTAAGTGTCGCGTGTCTACCAATTTCACCACCCCGGCATGACAGGATCATAGCAGATTTTATCAGCAAAAACAGCAGCCCCGAAATCTAGCTGTCGCATGAAATTCAGACCTAGCGCTTCGTCGTTTCTGAAAGTGTCTCGGTGACTAATTGCAGATCGGTTGCTATTTTCTGCAGCTTCATTGCAAGTGAAAGCGTAAAGAGTGCAAACACAATCACAATCCCCCACGCAACAAAACCAAACAACGGATAGGACTCTATTGGTTTAATCATACCTCTATTCTACAACCAACAGCTACATCCATGTACTTATACGGGGTGGAAAAATATCTACCAACTCCTAGAGCTAGAAGCACTTTTTCCTTGAGAATCATGTTGCGCCTTTTCTATCGCACGCTTTAGCTCCTCCAATTTTTTACCATGGCGTATGAAGTCCCCTTTTGCGGTAGAAATTGCTTCTTCATCTTTCTTCTTTTCTGCCCGGAGAGCCCTGAGTTCAGTCTCAAACTTGGCATTTATAACATCGACCGCTTTCTTGTGAGCTCTCTCAAGTTCAGATAGATCTTTACTCAACTGAAGCTCCTTTGCAGTTATGTCTTTGGTCGTCTTCTCCGCTTCTGCCTGAGCTTTATGCAATAGGTCGTTGTCCTTTCTAATCTTTTCTTCAACTTCTCTCAACGCATGATCTATGTCTGACATATGTATATTGCAAATGCTGATATCAATAACATCAAGATTAGTATAGCATTCAAAAAATAGTGTTGAGAAATGCAGGAATATAAGGTACGATAATGCCCGAACACCGTTGCCACAATTACATATCCGCTCATAGCTCAGTTGGTAGAGCAGATCCCTCTTAAGGATAAGGTCCCAGGTTCGAGCCCTGGTGGGCGGACAAATGCACAAAATCTCCCCTGCGGGAGATTTTGTGCATTTGTCCGACGCGCAGCGATGTTTCTGTTCTGCGAAGCAGAGGCAGAAACCGCGAGCGGGGATCGCGAAATTTTTCCGTCAGGAAAAATATTTGTGATGACAGAAAAAACAGCACCTGCGTGCTGTTTTTGTAAACGTGTCCGCGACGGAAGCATATCGCGAAGCGATGCTGAGTCGGGATCGCGAAAAATTCACGTCCGTGAATTTATTCGTGATGACGTGTCCGAGGCGGAGCTATGTATTTTGCCTAAAGCAAAATACAGCGAGCCGGGATCGCAAGAAATTTACGTCAGTAAATTTACTTGTGATGACATGGTTTTTGCCTGCGCCGTGTTTTTCTTATGAGTCCGAGCCGCAGCTATGTATTTTTGCCAAAGAGCAAAAATACTGCGAGGCGGGATCGCGAATACTTAGTATGAAGGCGTAGCATTCTACTTAGTAATTCTTGATGACAAGTCCACCGCACAGCCATATGTTCAAAGGAAAGACAAAAATGCACAGAAATTAAAAATACGTTATAGTGTAGCGCACACTCTGGGCGAGTGGTGAAATGGTATACACGCTTGGCTTAGGACCAAGTGGGGCAACCCGTGGAGGTTCAAGTCCTCTCTCGCCCACAAAAGACATAAAGACCTGCCCTTCGGCAGGTTTTATGCTTTTGTGGGAGTCGGAGCCATGTTGCCTTGGCAACGGGCGAGACGTGGTCAAGAGCACTTAGCAAATTACTATGCAATAAGTAATTTGGTTAGTGACTAGTGACCACAATTAATGAACACCTGCCCCGGGGCAGATGTTCATTCTTTTGTGGGAAGCAGAGCTATTTTTTTGTTTGAGCTTTGCTCAAGGCTAAAACCACAGAGAAAAGCAACATTGAGTTGCTTTTCTCGGGTAGCGAAAAATTCACGTTAGTGAATTTATTCGTGACCACCAGAAATAAACACCTGCCCTTGAGAAAAGCAACTTATGGTTGCTTTTCTCGGTCTATGCTTTTGTGGGCGGCACAACGATGTTTTTCTAAAAGAAAAACATCGCGTCGTGGTCAGAAGTACTTAGTATTTTGTGAATACTTGGAACAAAATAGTTAGTAACTTGTGACTACACAAAGACAGACAGAAACATACCGCCTGTGAGTTTTTAAAATAAAAAAAGCGACATATTGCTATGTCTCTTTGAACTCGGCCAATGCTTGTGCGATTCTTTTCGCGGCATCTCCAGCGCTCGTTGGGTCACCCGTAGGACATCCATCAGTAGTTCAAATGGCAACGGACGCACTTCGTCGAGAACGCCATCTGGTTTACTTGTACGATAATGCAGATGTGCCGTTTGTACCACTCGAGCTTGTGCAGCTGCAGCCCTTCTTTCGTCTGTATCCTCCATGCCATGCGCGAGCACTTCTGCACGCCATGCCGGATGTACATTCTTGTCCGTTGCGGCTTGCTGCAGATTAAGCATCATCTGAAAAAAGCTACAATGCGTCCGGACAAACTCGACATGCGCACCATTCTTTTTCGCCACCGCCCAGGCACGTGCACGTCTCGATGTTGCTATTGCGTCCATATCAACAACGACATTGCCTCCTGAAGCAAGCACATGCTCTATTGCCCTCCAAAGCAGCTCATCGAGATGGGACTCACTTTCTTTAGCACTCAAGAGAATGTCACGTATCGTATTTGCAACGATAAATGTGTAACCTGCAGCTTTCGCAATTTCATCAGCAACAATGACACGTTTTGAACCAGGGAGTCCAATCATGAAAACGACGATCGGCCACACTGGACCCCGTGGCAGTATTTGAAGTTTTCCAAGATACTCCCTGTATGCACGGTCGAGTGACGGATGCAGTAAGCGAGACGAACGAGAAAATGGAAGTGTGAAACTGGCGAGGCGACGCATCGCGACCTCACGTATACGCGCAGATATCATCGAAATTCCCTTTCAATAGTCAGCGGAATACACAACGCACCTCTACATCTCACCGAATCTTGTGCTATATATGACCTAAAAGCAAGTGCTCCTTCTAACGTACAATATAGTAAAAAATCAGATCGACTCAAAAATTAAAATACACGGCTCAACAGAGCCACTGTACAGCCCTTTTTTACTTGACTTTCTATACTAAATATGCTATAATTGTTAGCGAAGATTGCGGCATTCGCCCGATCACACGTTTTTCGACAAATAGGCCTTAGGAGGGCCTCATATCATGATTACATCGAGTTCCAATCAAATTCCCTCTGCGGCGCCGACCTCGTCACAGACGCAGCAAGGCCAACTTACCGTTCCCGACTTCCCTGATAGGGATAAAGGTGACGCCGCGGTTGCATCTTGGCTCCGTCTACACATCGGAGCGCTGAGGAAAAAGCTTGATTCCGATCGAGTGGAGTTCCTAAAGACAACACCAGGTGTCAGTGAGTGGATTTACACCAGAGCATCATTCGCAGTTGTGGGAATCTTGATCGTCGCATACTTCGTCGCGATGTACTTCATGCTCCCGTCGAGCATGGGCAAGAGCATCGTCATCAATCCCTGGTGGTTTGCCCCCATACCTGTATTCGCCTATTTACTGGCAGGATTCTTCAAGGTCGAGAATGACGAAATTGCCGGAATTGAATTCTTCGGCAAGCCAGCGTACATTTTCGACAATGGACCAAAGTGGGCTCCCGTTTTCCTTTTCACAAAAAGAAGCGAACCCACCGTACGAGCTCAGGCAGAGTTGCCTGCTGCCTCAGGCAACATTCAATGGGAGTCAAGAGACAAAGATGGTAAGCTGATCGTCATAGACGTCAAACAAGAGTACCCTTACTTCTTTACGTGCACAGGAGACCTGAAAGGCTCTGCCACTGCTCAAGCAGTCAACATCGAGGCTTCGGCCCAGATTGCTCTTGGACTCTCGAAACCTCGCTTCTGGGATCTATATCGGCACGTAGACCCAATTATTGGTGAACGTCGAAATGAATTCCTCAACAAGATCAAGGGGGGTGCCAAGATCTCAGATCGGGTACTCGAAGTAGTCCGACAAGTCAACGACAAGATGGAGGGCTACCTTGGCGAAATCGGCGGCAAGTTGACGTACGATGAGCTCATGAAGCACAAAGGGCTCATCGAAGAATGGCTCGCGCTCAAGGTACAACTTCAAACGCTGACTCTTGGTGTTGAAATATACTTCGCGCAGGTCACCCGCTTCAACCCGGGACATGACTACAATAAGAAACTTCAAATGGCCGCTGAAGCAAAGATCGAAAGCATGGCTTCGCGCGTGAAGTCTGAAGGACAAATGGCAGCAGATAAAAACGCTGCCCGTGCTAAGGCATTCGAAGAAACACGAGTTGGGAACGCGAAAGCTGGCGCGAAAAGAGCCTTAATTGAAGAAAGCGCTAAGGGCCTCCAGAAGATGGCGACGGTCTTAAAAGTTACTGGTAAGGACGTTCTCGCTGCCCAGATCGCTCAAGAAGTTGCGGGAGGCAACAACAAGGTTATCATCACACCGCCAGGCCCTGACGGTCTCATAGGAACTGTTCTTGGTATAGCGGAAGCTGCAAAGACAATTCCGCCTTCCAAAACGTAAGGGAGCGATCAATGGAAATCTTCGAAGACTTGCAGCTGATTGGGTTCATCACAGCAATCTTTGTTGTGAGTCTAATTGTATGGGGATTGCGTTTATCCAAACGCAATGCAAGATCAACACCTTCCACGCCAACGCCACAACCACCAGCCGCAGGAGCTGTTCCCGCCACGCCTCAGCCGGCGGCAGCAGCTCCCCCACCGGCGGCGAAAACCGCCGGGCATGGAGACAGCCACAAGTCTGGTGGCTTGGGCATGTGGATGATCCTGCTCCTCCTTCTTCTAGGAGGAATTGGTTCAGTGGGGTGGTGGTGGGATGACATCACCACAACCAAAATCGTTTTGCCGGTTGGCAAGACGACAATAACGCTGAACAAAAATAACATGTTCAGCAAAAAGTACTACGAAATACCCCGGGCAAACTGCCTGGATTACGCCATGCCGAAATCAGCCATCGTGTTGGTTTCGGATGACATGAAGACCTGGGTCGAGGATGGGGTGACTGGAAGATTTTTCCAGTTCCACGGCGTTGGCACAGGGGACGTAAACTTGTACCCGCGGGTAGAAGGAACCTGCAAAAAAAAGTAGTGAACTCAAAACCGGAAGCTGCATGCAGCTTCCGGTTTTTTCTTATTCTTTATGTAGTTTTTTAACTTCCTGAAGGCACCTCAACCCCAAACGTATTTGCAGCGATGCGCAGTAGCGTGAGTGCAGAGAGCATGACCACGATCCCTATAATACCTGCAAGCATATGTGTACGACCCGTACTTCGCGCTTCGCTATTTTCTGCGTGCATCACCATTTCAAAAATCCCCCAGAGAAATACGACGACAGCTACACCAAGCATAAGCGAGATGAGCGGATAGAGAATAACAGCTTTTATCTTATCCAGAAAAGACTGGGCGTACACGATATGTTCTTGTGCGAATGCAATCATACATTAATAGATTCCCGGCTCCCACGGCATTGCGGTTGGGCCACCTGAAACAGGTGGCGCAGCTGGTGGTGGCATAGGGGCTCCACCACCTCCCGACCCACCACCAGGCATTGGAATCGATGGCAATGGGGGTACATATCCCCCTGAAAAACCAAAACTATAGGCTACTACAGAAACAATACCCCATATAGAAACCATAACGACAAACGCTACAATTCCCCACATCATCAACTGACGTCCCGCCTCTCGTGACTCCGCATTTCCTCCACCTACAAAAAAGAAATTAAAGAGACCCCACAAAAAAAGAAGAAAGGAGAGAGAGAAAACTAGCGGAATGAGATACCATTCTATTAGCGAAAGTACGTCACTAATAAGACGACCTATTCCTCCAAACGAGGGGTCTTGTGCAAATACAAAAGTCGGCACTCCGATAACCGTTACTAGAGCGGATACTCGAAGCACAAGATGTTTTAAAACCATAGTTCTATAATACACCAATATAAAGCTCTCGCATCTTATTCTCCCCCATCGCTGCCATCCCCTCCCTCACCTTCTCCGCCATCCGGTGCATCGCCACCGACCTCAACATCACCGCCCTCGATTTCAGTCGAACCGCTAAATCCAGAAAAATTCGACGAACCTGGTATGCCGCTTTCATCAATATCAACAAGTCCACCACTCGGAGGTGCTCCACCTGGAGCTGATGGTACTTCAACAGCTGGACTACCTGGACCATGTGATGGACCCAAAGCGGGCCCATAATCTGGAGCAGTGGCATTGCTCGAAGGTGCGCTGTTGGTACCTGGACCTGGCCTACTCGTTTCAAGGTCTCCGTTAGTCGATGGGGGTGCCTCTCCACTCACCGCACCGACCTCTACGGATGTCGATTGACCTGGCGTAGATACGCCCGATGTTGGTGCGTCCTCTCCAAATCCAAATAGGTCACCGATGCTTTTACTAAGACCATCAAAAAATCCAGCAATGCCTCCAATGAGCCCTCCCGTCTGCGTTGAGTCAAGTTCGCCAGGAGGATTTCCTTTGCCTGCTGCTTTATCTGCTGCAATCTCCGCCATTGCACGATCCATACGTGCATCAAAATCATCTTTTGGAGGATCCAGTGGTGCGCTCGATACTGATATATCACCCCTTCTTTCACCAGTTGCCATACCCGTCACAGGATCAAAGCCACTTCGCGACAGTCCATTGGCCTCATCGTCTGTCGTAAGATCTTTAGGCGGTGGTGCTAATTCCCAATCATAGGTAACCGGAATTCCTGAAGCAATCAGACCGCGCACACCTAAACCAATAAGACCACCGAAAGGCATCACTGTTCCCAAGATTCCAAATCCCCAATTGAGATCCTCGCTATTGAATGTACCCGCATACCTACTGCCGAAATTACTGTTACTGCTATTGGTTACACCCTGTGTATTTGGCGACGGATTCACGTTAGCGTACCCATAATTTTCCCCTGTCTGCTTGGTACCTTGCCGATCATCAGGCGCATACTGATACTCTTCTTTGGCTGCACCATATTGATATGAATCTTCGACCGTGTCTGATACAGGGGTCTTCTGTGCAGGAGGAGTTATTTGTTGCGGGATACTATTTGGATTAGTTATTGGTCTCTGATTATTATCATACTGATAAGACTCCTGTGGCGTAGCCGAAGCAAAGTTTTCTGGTGCAGTCTTACTAAAGAACTCTGACCAACCGTTTGAGATATCGGGAACACTTTCAGGTGAAGTGTTGTTTGTTGCAGGGATAGCATTGCTTGTCTTCTGTGTAGGATCGAGAGCCTGAGCCCCTTTCTGCGTTTGCGTATTCCCTACTACTTTATTTTGTTCATCAGACGCACCAACCGCACCAACCTGTGCATATCCGTCCAAATAAGATACTTGCGAAACCCGAGTACTGACCGCAGCTTGCACCTGTATTGCAAACAAAAAGTCGAATAGCAAAACTACCGCCAATACTGTACCGGCAGTAGTTTTTATAAGGACTGAACTATTTCTAGGCATACCACTAAAGCCATTAATGTTGACTCCAACAAAAAACAGCGATCATGTAGAAAAGACCCTTATCTGGTGAGAGGTGCCGGAATCTTAACCGTACCACCTCCTATCTGGAGACTGGTACTAATGACACTTACGATACCCCAAAGCGACACCATGACCACGAACGCTACAACACCCCAGATCATGAGTTGTTTTCCTTGCTCTTGACTCTCTGTATTACCACCCCCAAAAATAAAGTACTTTAGCAACCCCCACACAAACACCAAAAAAGCTAGTGCAAATACAAGAGGAATTAAAATATTATTGACTACTTTGATTGCCTCATTTGCAAAGTTACCAAAGTAGCCCAAATTACCCGCCGGAGACTGCGCGAAGGCGAATGCTGGAAGAAGAAATGAAAGTCCGATAAAACCAATTTTCTTTAACATAGAAGAAGTTAAACAATAATTACCCCAATAAATGGATAGGTACAGTATAGCAAATGCGCAGATATTGAGCATACTGGCTGTGTACAGGCCCATGGGTTCTAAAAACTAAATAACGAAGTGCGTACAAGCGCAATGAGACCCCACATGCCCGCCATGACGACAAGACCAATAATGCCCCAGAGTGCTATCATCTGTCCTTCACTCACCTTTTCGGCATTACCTGCATTCAGGATCCATGCCTGCACTACACCCCAGACGATGACCAAAAATGTGAGGGCAAAGATAAGGGGGATGATAAGACCGAGTACTCCGAGAAAACTGTTTACCAGACTTGCAAAGGTCGCCGCATAGAGAGCATGTGGAAAAAAAACAGAAATGACAAAGCTGCTGCAAACGCCAGCATATGACAGATACGGCGCGAGTTTAGCGAAGCGCATCGACAGTATTTTGAATGACTTCGAGTAATATTTTTGCTCCCAAAATGAGCACACCTCCCACGAGCGCCCACGTGAGTGCAGTCGTAGCCTGCTTTATTTGCTCCGTATTGCCACGCGCGGTCACGTATTTGAAACCGGCGAGGATGAGAAAGAAGACGATGATCGGCACCGCAAAGACGAGCATGATGTCTATGATCATCAAAAAGAATTGCTGGATTGATGTCGCCTTTAAAGGATTCTGGAGTGAGATTGAGCCTCCTATGTTGCCACCACCATCTCTACCAGCAGGACCAAAACCAGCACCATCTTCCCCGGGACGCAGAAGATCTCCCCCGTCGACCGTACCGGGCTTTTCGCCCCCATCTACCGTACCCGTCTTGGTCGTTGGTGCACTAGTTTTTCCTCCTGCATAATCGTATGGAGAACCTTCACCACCAGTATAACCACCAGGTGACCCTTCGCCACCCGAATATGAAGCGGGCTGTGTGTTCTGATTGATATCACCCAATACACCACCATTATTTTCATTGGTTAATGTCGGGTCAAGCGGAGCCCCACCCCATTCTTGTACCGTTGGTTTTGCCCCTCCCCATGTCTGCGCCTGCACTACAACAGTAATTGAAAATAAGTGTAATACGACCGCAAAGATAATAATCCATTTCATAAAATAATATTTACCCTCCCACCAACTGCTGCAATCGACCCTCAGCGTCTTTAATCGCAGAACTAAGCTCGATGCGGCCCGACGTCACATCCTCGACCATTTGCCTAAAGACATTGTCGCTTGCATTGCGGTTTGGATCAAGCCACCCCCGTGCAATCAAGGCAGTACGTGCTACGACGGCCAAAAATGGATCTTGGGGGATACCGTTAAACGAAGCGCGGTACACACCGCCAACACGTAACGTCCTAGCATAGGTGGCAACTTGTGTAGGTCCCGTAAGCGCAAAAAGTGCCTTGTATGCACCAGCGACATTCTGAGAATTGCGCATAAGCGATATGCCATAAAAGGTACCATACCCCTTTTTCAGCCGTACTTCACTGCCCTGTGGAATATCAGCAACATCAAAATTGAAATTGGGATTCCCCGAGCGCAGCGACGCGTACTCACTCGCAAAACCAAAATACATAGCAAGATCACCGGCAAGAAATGCATCGCGATCCTGTGGCATGGAGCGATTCCATGTATAGACACTCTTGGCGGGATTGGAAAACTCCGTATAAAAGCGCAGACCTGCGAGCGCAGGCGGTATACCCTGCTCGACTGAATTGTTGAGCTCCACTTCATACCCTTGATTTCGCGCGATGACCATATTGCTCCCGGCTTGGATAAAGAGCATGGCAAGGATATCTTTTGCATTGCGCACATTTGCATACTCTCCAAAAGCAAGTGCGGGACGCACAATCGTGCGGTCGGTCGTGACTTCAGCGATCGCTGGCACCGCAACCGAGAGCATCTCCTCCCAGGTGAAGGGCGGACGCGCTAGACCTTTGGTGGCAAAGATGTCTTTATTCCAATACATTACCATGGGATCGACAGCGATCGGGAGAGCTGCAATGCCATCAGGGCGCAAGAAAATACTTGCGCCATCGATATAGGTGTCACTATACGTGCGAAGATCAAAGTTGGCATACGGAACAGCCATAATCTTTCCTTGATTCGCCAAAAGTGTATTCTGCGGATACACCACGAGATCAGGCCCTCGTCCTTCAGCCAATGCATTTAAAAGTTCCTGTTCAAAGGTACGCGGGTCTTTCTCAACATACGAAATAACACTAGCATTTTTGTCTACTTCGCGAAGCGCAATCAAAGTTTCAATAAAAGGAGCGTCGTCGAGCGTACCCCAAATCACCACCTTATTCCCATATGGATTGTCTTTACCGCCAGGTCCTTTAAACAAGGCAAACATGACAATACCTCCGATGCCGAGCGCAAGAAAGATACCGATGAGGATAACTTGAAATGGTCGCAGTGTAGCCATAGAAATTATGTTTTTCTCAATGAAATACCGTAATGATGATCCCCCGCAGGAAATGACCGCTCGTACACACAGCCCTGTGCTTCGAAAAGTGCTCGCGCAGCAGCTTCACCTACAACCATATGCGGTTGGGGTCCCAAACCACCAAATGAATCAGTCCAGTCGACAATGATCGCCTTGCCACCAACCTTCAGTATGCGCGACATTTCTTGAATTGCTGTCGCCTTATCATCGAGCATTGAGAGAGTATTAATGAGGAGTGCAATATCAACCGAGTGATCCGTAATTTTTGTGCCATTGAGCGCCTCAAGATCTCCCCACACGACATCGACATTGAGGAGGCGCTCTGAGCGTGCAATACCTGCAAGTGTTTCTGCAAGCTGTTTTTGTATTTCAACCGCAAATACTTTTCCCTTATCACCCGTGAGTCGAGAAAGAATGCGTGCAAAATGCCCGCTCCCTGCACCAAGGTCGGCAACGACGTCACCCGGACGCACATGAAAGTGTGTTGCCACAACTTCGGGCAAAAGAAAAGCCATAGGGACATTATACGCGTTTGAAGACTAAAAAACCGCCAGCGCTGTACACAACTGCACTGGCGGTTTGACACAAACTATTCCACAACGACGCGCATCTCAGAAATTTTCAGATGCAAGGCGCTGACGAGCGAAGATACGAGGCAGCAGCATATGCTGCAATCCTTTCGATGAGTGTTTGAGCGAGGAAAGCAACGAAGCAGCTGGAGATTTCGGAATGCGCAATTTAGAAGTACACCACAGAAGCAATAGAGTCCCCTGGTCGCAATTTCATAATCCGTACCCCCTGAGTTTGTCTGCCGAGTGATGGGATTTCTTTGAGCGCAAGTCGAATGACCTGCCCTTTCTTGCTCATGACCACAAGTTCCCCTTCCGCTACATCTTCGGCATGCAAGACCTGACCCCCCACAATCTTGCCCGTCTTTGACGTCACTTTTGCAGTCTTGATACCAGAACCACTGCGCTTTTGCACTTTGTATTCCTTGAGTGGCGTTCGCTTGCCGTATCCATTTTCTGAAACGACCAGCATCGTGGCATCCTTCTCGTCCTTCTTCACAATATGCGCCTCCACCACATAGTCATTTTTTCCAAGCTTTACCGCACGAACACCCGCAGCGCCGCGGCCCATTTCACGAATATCAGATTCTTTAAAACGAATAGACTGTCCTCCCGATGTCACAAGCATCATCTCATCACCCTTTTCTACAAACTGTGTCGCAATAAGTGCATCGTCGGCATGTAGTGAGATGGCAATAAGACCACTCTGGCGCACATCTTTAAAACTTTCCGCGGCAACTTTTTTTGCAATACCTTGTCTCGTGACCATCATGAGTGAGAGTCCAGCATGATTTTGTGCTTTTGGTACCGCCTTCACCGAAGTCACTTGATCCGCTTCGGTCAGCGAGAGGAAATTCATAATCGACTTCCCTTTTGTCGCACGCTTTGCTTCAGGGATTTCGTACATCTTCGTCTGAAATACTTTTCCACGATTCGTAAAGAACAGGAGATTACTGTGCGTTGAAGTCGTGAGGAGCATGGTGACAAAATCCTCTTCCTTGGTGTTGAGATCAACAACCCCCACGCCACCGCGACGCTGTGCACGATACTCAGACGGATTGGTGCGCTTTACATACCCGCCCTGTGTGAGCACCAACACGCTCTCTTCGTCGGGTACCAAATCCTCAGGATTAAGCATTTTTACCCCACCTTTCACAATCTTGGTGCGGCGATCATCGCCAAATTTTTCGGCGATATCGAGCAGGTCTTTTTTGATAATAGTGAGCATCTTTTTTTCACTTTTCAATATAGAAAGCAACTCTTCGATCAGTGCCTGCACTTCTTTGAGTTCTTCCTCAATCTTCTTGCGCTCAAGACCGGCAAGCTTCTGCAAACGCATATCAAGAATAGCGGTCGCTTGAAGTTCAGAAAACTTGAAGCGCTGCATCAATGCTGCGTGTGCCGCCGGTACGTCTTTTGCTGCACGGATAAGCTTGATGATCTCATCGATATGATCGAGGGCTTTTTTGAGCCCGAGCAAAATATGCTCACGCTCTTTTGCTTTCCGAAGATCAAATTCGGTGCGACGACGGATGACTTCCTGACGGTGCGCAATGTAGCACTGCAAAATTGACTTGAGAGACAATGTCTGAGGAATACCGTCGACAAGTGCCACCATGTTGTAATGAAAGGCTTCTTCGAGCTGCGTGTGTTTATAGAGCTTATTTAGCACTGTCTGCGGTTGCGCTCCATTTTTGAGTTCAACAACCACACGTATGTCACGTGTGGATTCATCACGCAGATCTCGAATACCCTCAATACGTTTTTCACGCACGAGGTCTGCAATCTTCATAAGCATATCGGCCTTGTTCACACGATACGGAATCGAGGTGATGATGATCGAAAACGCTCCCTTTTTATCCTCCACAATCTCCGCTTCACCGCGCACGACAACTCCCCCACGACCGTTTGCGTACGCATGTGCAATATCTTTTTGATTGAAAGCAATACCTCCCATCGGAAAGTCGGGACCTTTCACAAATTGCAACAAATCTTCAGTCGTTGCTTTTGGATTATCAATAAGATGTGCAGTAGCATCCGCCACCTCGCGTAAGTTGTGTGGCGGAATATTGGTCGCCATACCCACCGCAATACCCAACGTTCCCGTAAGGAGCAGGTTTGGAATACCAGCGGGCAATACTTCTGGCTCGCGCTTCGTACCGTCAAAGTTTGGGCGCCAGTTGACCGTCTCTTTTTCAAGATCACGAAGCAGTTCTTCGGCAAGTCGTGACATTTTTGCTTCCGTATAGCGGTACGCAGCAGGCGAGTCTCCATCGATTGATCCAAAGTTTCCTTGTCCTAAAATGAGTGGGTAGCGCGTCGTAAAATCTTGCGCAAGTTTGACCATTGCATCATACACGGCAACGTCACCATGTGGGTGAAAGCTACCGAGCACATCTCCAACAACCGTTGCAGACTTTTTAAAACGTGCAGTGGCGGTGAGGCCATTGAGGCGCATAGAATAGAGAATGCGACGATGCACCGGCTTTAAGCCATCACGCACATCAGGAAGCGCACGCTGGGTAATAACCGACATCGCGTAGTCAAGGTACGACGTACGCATTTCGTCGGTAATATTTTGTGCCACCATTTTTGTTTCCACAAAAGCAGCTGGCACACCCTTATCTTCAAAGTTTTTATCCTTTTTTGCCATAGTCTAGATACGCGGCATCATAGCATAATGCGCCTTGATTTTAAAAGACGATCTCTTCACTATGTGCACTTGGTCGTGGTGTTTCCGATGGTGCAGCTGCGGGCTCACTTGCGAGGACTTCCGCTGTCGTATCAGGATCTGTTGACTCACTCAATGAAAAAGGTTGCAATGCCGCAGGGTCAACTGGAGACACTTCACCCTGTATCGGCTCCCCCGCCACACTACCAACCTGTGGATCTGCACTCGGCATCAGTTCACCCATATTCATTATTTCTTGCAGTCCACTCTTGGCTGTATCTACTGCTTCGCCCAATGCAGCAACGTCATCTGTTCTGTCACTTTCAACCTGCTGCGTCACTGCGCTAATCGAAGAAAACTTTGCCGGTAATGTAAAAACCCATAACAGCGCGATAAGTGACGTAACTCCGGCAGCAACCATAAATGCAAATCGACTGCGTGCGGCGCGCGGTTTTGTCCGCATGTGCTCAATGTATTCAAGTATCATAGATAACGGCAATTATACCATCAGCATATTGCAAACGATCGCACTTCTCTTGGAGGCAAAGCTCCAAGTCACGTAGCATGTTATTAGCGTTCGGTCGTCAAGACAGCGATTTCACCTTCCATGAGCGACAGATCTTTTTTCTTGACCGTCAATTTATCTTGAGCTTTTCCATCCGCTCCTTCTTCCTTAAGAAAAGCTTTCAGGGTGTCATTTTCATAATGCATAGGAATCACAAGTCGCGCCTCAAGTTTCACACCGAGCGCTGACGCCATCGCACCATCTAAAACCTCCCCACCCCCGACCGGCACAAACATAATATCGATTTCCCCAAGTGCACCTAAAATCGATGAATCGAGTTTTCCATCCGAGAGAGCACCAAGAAAGAGCAAATTGGCTCCCTCAAGCGTAACTTGATACACCGTATTAAATCTGTCCTCACCGTCGTACCTAACTGGAACACCAAAACCGCGAATCTTGAGATCCCCAACCTCATACTCACCCGGACCGGAAACAACAAACGGTACTTTTTCGCCATACGTCACCTGTTCAACACTATTGAAATCAGGATGTTTAGTGGTAACAAAAACAATGTCAGCGCCAAATTTTACCTCCTTGAGGCCATTCTTTTTTGCCGACTCTCGAGAAAATGGATTAAATGCAAGCGTCAAATCGCCAAACGAAACTTTGAAACACTCCAAGCCGTGATATGTAATAACCATAGTGTGCATACTATACCCGATTTAAACATCTCTGTCATGAATACCCTGTGAGATATTTTGCAACAAATGGAGGGCTCAACGGCGATTCGACAAGACTTTTTTTTAGTGGTACACTCGTGCCGTTAATTAATTATTAGTTCCCGAGAAGATGTCGCTAATCCCGAGCCCGAGAATACGGCCATGAGACACGGGGGTGCGGAACGATATCTTGCTCATATATATAATGTCCGATACTAAAACGGTCCCCGAGGTTATTGATGATGAAGTAGAGGCTCCGAAACCCGTCCACATGATGGACGCTTTTGTTGAAGGTACACCGATGCCACCAAATGACGGTGAGCTTATTGAAGGAACCGTAGCAGCCATTGGTCGCGCTCGCGTATATGTCGACCTACCACCATTTGGTACGGGTCTTATCTATGGACGTGAGTACATGAATGCACGTGACGTCCTCCGCAAGGTCAACGTGGGCGACATCATTGCAGCGAAGGTAGTCACAACAAAAAACAAGGATGGGTACATTGAACTTTCTCTCAAGGAAGCGCGACAAGCATTGATCTGGAGTGAAGCTGACGAGGCGGTCAAGCAAAAGAAAGGCTTTGACCTCGTCGTCAAAGAAGCAAACAAGGGTGGACTCATCATCGACTGGCAAGGTGTATCAGGATTCCTTCCGGCATCTCAACTTGCGGCTGAGCACTATCCACGTGTCGAGGATGGAGACAAAGACAAGATTCTTTCTGAGCTGCAGCTTCTCGTGGGCACTCATCTCCATGTGATCATTATCACTGCCGACCAAAAGGAAGGTAAACTGATCTTCTCTGAAAAGGGTCCACAGGAAAAAGAAGAGAAGGAGGTAAAGGTAAGCAAGTACAATGTCGGCGATACCCTTCAGGGAGAAGTAACCGGCGCTGTTGATTTTGGAATCTTTGTAAAACTTGAAGAAGGACTCGAAGGGCTCGTACACATTTCTGAAATCGACTGGGGACTTGTTGAAAACACTCGTTCACTCTTTAAGGTTGGCGACAAAGTCCGTGTCAAAGTCATCGAAGTTAAAGACGACAAGATCTCACTCTCGATTAAACAGCTTCGTGAAAACCCATGGGTACTCGCTGCTTCAAAGTACAAGAAAGATCAAACCGTGGACGGTGTGGTCATCAAGTACAACAAGCACGGTGCACTGGTATCAATCGAAGAAGGTGTTGCAGGTCTCGTACACATTTCTGAATTTACAAGCGAAACCGAACTCCGCAACGCACTTGAACTCGGCAAGAAATACCGATTCAAGATCACCCTCTTTGAACCAAAAGAGCACCGCATGACACTCTCGACGAAAGATGTGAAATAGAAGAGAACACAAAGAAATACCGCGGCCGATAGGCCGCGGTATTTCTTTTTTTCAAAAACGTGTTATAACGATGTCAGAAAGGAGGTGCAGCAATGCGACGAAAATTGAAGCAGCCCAGCAAAAAGTTTGCGGAGGTTACTGCGTACCTCCGTGAACGAGAGGTGCGAGATGCACGTGGGAGGTATTCCGAAGCACTGTTTCAAGATGCAGCGCTTCTCTTGAACAGTTATCAAAACCGGCCATTCTGGCTCCACGCTTTGGCCGTATCGAACCATTCAGAGGACAGACGAGGTACCGACGGTTGGGCACATACGGACCGCGGAGACATTAGAATCCAGGTCAAATCGTCATGGAAAGGAGCAGAAGATCACAGGCGTAGATACCCAAACTGGCGTGGCATCATCTTGATCATTAGAAATCATGAGGTGACCCCATATGATGTTGCCTGCACGCTTTTGCGGACCCTCCGCAATATCTACCAGGACGCGATCTACGGAGCTGCAGCGTGACCATAGTGTCATGCTGCTTTTTTAATTATATGTATTCATCGCAGACTCTACCCCCTTCTCGACGATGTGCGAAAGTGACGCGTGCACTTTTTTTTCAACATCTTTGAGGATCCCCTGCTCTTTTTTTGAGAACATGCCCAATACCCAATCATGCACGTGATCTGCATCTACTGGCTTTTTGATTACCCCCCGCACCGAAGGACTAATACCGACGCGAATACGTACAAACGCATCAGTCTTGAGAGACTTTATAATTGAAGCCACGCCATTATGACCGCCTGCCCCACGTGCAAATGCGACACGTACCGTACCCAACGGTAGATCAAGATCATCATGCACCACCATGAGCGTAGCTGCTTGCTTTTTACTCGTCACAATTTTCCCAATAGGACCTCCTGATTGATTCATATAGCATTCAGGAACGAACGCACGCACCGTTTCTCCACCGACACTACCTTCCCACAGCAAACCAGAATATCGTTTTGCGGCGACGAGCTCGCCGTGCTGTGCAATGACCCACGACATCACCATAGTGCGACCAATATTGTGACGCGTGCCAACATATTCCTTACCCATATTTCCTAATCCAGAGATGATATACATAGTGTCGTCATTGTGTCGCATGCATGACGCTTGTGTCAAACACTTTTCGCGGATATAATGACGCTTGAATTATTTTATGGAGCCTATTTCAACAGCGCCTACTCCACAAACACCATACACTCCTCCTGTCACGCCGACTACGCCGCCTGCAAAAAAAGAAGAGAATTTTTTGATTGAAATACTGCGCTTTACCTTTGTTGCACTACTCATTGTGGTGCCCATTCGCATGTTTGTTGCACAACCGTTTATTGTGCAGGGTGCGTCTATGGATCCCACATTTAGGACCGGGCAATATTTGATCGTCGACCAGCTCACCTATCACTTCAATGACCCAAAGCGCGGTGAAGTCATCGTATTCAAATATCCTAAAGACCCATCAAAATTCTTTATAAAACGCATCATCGGTGTTCCTGGTGACACACTCTCTATCCAGGGAAACACCGTGTCAATCAAAAACGAACAACATCCGGATGGATTTGTGCTCGATGAGCCCTATATCGCGGACATGCGTCCAGATGGTCTCATTACGGAGACGCTAGGTGAGCACGAATATTTCGTCATGGGCGACAACCGTAATGCAAGCTCCGACTCACGGGTCTGGGGAGTGTTACGCGACAATATGATTATTGGAAGGACACTAGTGCGGCTACTGCCCGTAGCCTCAGCAAGTTTTTTCCCAGGCACCGTTACCACCAACAATTAACACAACAACACAATGAGCACCGCGACAGCACAAAAAGGAGAGACGACGACGACTGACTTTATCAAAGCAGCCACACACACCGCTCACCACTTTGGCTTTCGCCCACTTGAAGACGTAAAAGACGACACTCGATGCAAAAATGCGAGCACGACGGATGGACCACGGATCCTCGTTGCACAAAGACGACTTGATGCTTTGCAGGGCCTACTCACGAGTGGCGCATGTGCCTACCTGGAGCATAATTTTCATGGACTGGGAGAACCAGCGCTTTTTTATTCGATCGAAGAAACACCGCGCACCGGAGACATCGCATTGTCGCTCCAAATATTGGGGGTAGAAAAAAGTATCGCGGAATCGCTGCTCATACATACACTGCATTCACTGCTCCATGATCTCAACCTCACCGAGCATTCGATGCGGATCAATTCGCTCGGCGATCGTGAATCCTTGACACGCTATAGCCGTGAACTAGGCAACTACCTCAAGAAAAGGCTCGACATCATGCCTGGTCAGGCGCGTGAACTCATGAAAGAACATGTGCTGTATGCCCTTGCGCACCTTATCGAGCGCGGACACGAACTTGGTACCAAAAGCCCCAGCTCTCTTGAATATCTAAATGAAACGAGTCGAAAACATTTTCGTGAGATTATAGAGTACCTTGATTTTAGTAATACTCCCTACGAAATTGACTCACGTCTTTTGGGTCACCATCAGTGCTACTCTCAAACACTATTTGCGATTGACTCATATATAGATGCGGATCGCACCGAAGAGAGCAATGTTTCAGTCCGCGGTGGACGGTATGATGAATTTATCTACCACGCAACAAAAAAGAACCTCCCTGCAGTCGGTGCGGTCGTTACCTTCAAAGATCATCCTATGCCCGCTCGTGTCCCACGACACAAAGGAGAGACACCGCTCGTATATATTGTACAACTGGGCTTTGGGCCAAAACTGCGATCTCTTGCGCTCATCGAAGAGCTCAAGAGAGCCGCTATACCTGTCTATCAATCGCTCTCCTCAGACTCTCTTACAGCACAACTTGAACAAGCGCGAAGGCACAACGTACCGCTCACGGTCATACTAGGACAAAAGGAATTTGTTGAAAATTCAGTCATTGTCCGCGATATGCGCTCCTCTTCACAAGAGAATGTCCCGCTCTCAAATTTGGTCTCATACCTCCGAAAAACAGCCCACGCCTAATTTTTATAGGGGGTAAACCGGATAGAGTATTTGTAAAAGGGCTCACGGACTGGGGTTGCTTTTACAAATACTCTGTCCAGTTTTACGAATGCGCATCTAGCGCCCCACGATTCATACAAAGAGGCTCAGTTGCGAAGCGATATTACCCATGGTATATTCATCCCCACATGGCCATCAATATTGAAGTAATCAAAAATCAAAACGAGAGCACTTCTAACTTAGTGCGTCGTTTTACCAAGCGTCTTCAGAACGCGGGTATTATTCCTAAGGTGCGCAACGGCAGATACTACGAGCGAATAAAGTCAAAAAATTCTGACCGGAAAGCAAAACTTCGTTCACTCAAACGCAAAGAGATCTACGATGAAAATGTGAAGCTCGGTAAGATTCCAGAGCGACCGGTGCGCAAGTAGTAGGTAGCCCTGCGCAATGTCCATCACTATTCAATACACCTCACGAACAAAACCGCGCGTACCATTCGCGCGGATTTTGATTGATATCATGGGAAAAGAGTATGATCTTTCACTCGTGTTTGTTGGCGACCGTCGTAGTCGCGCGCTCAATAAGACGTATCGGAATAAAACATATATTCCAAATGTTCTAAGTTTTCCGCTCGATAAGAATACGGGAGAAATATATATAAACCCACGACAGGCTGCAAAAGAAGCGCCAAAATTTCACATGACTACCGAAGGATTCATTGGGTACCTATTTATCCACGGATTACTTCATTTGGTAGGACACGCACATAGCGATACAATGGAGAAGCTCGAGTTACGCTATGTAAAGCGGTACGGTTTAGGTTAAACGCACCACTCACTAGACGCTCGTGTTCTTATGACTGAGCGACTCATCACAGGTATTGACGTTGGTACCTACCAAGTAAAAGTAGTGGTCGTTCGTGTACCAAAACGAAATGAAGCAAAGATGCTCCCCCAGATCGTGGGTACCGGTTTTGCCGAATCCCGCGGTCTTCGTCATGGCTACATCATCAACGAAACCGATGTCATCAAGAGTATACGATCGGCAGTATCACAGGCTGAAAAAGCCGCTGGCGCACCCATCCATCGAGCCTTTCTTTCGATCGGTGGTATTGGTCTTGATGAGATTCACTCACACGGCGAAGTGATCACGTCACGAGCCGATTCAGAAATCACACAATCTGATATAGAAAAAGCGATGCTTGATAGTGAAGAACGTATCCACGACAAAGTCACCAATCGAAAAATCCTCCACGCGATACCGTTGGCATATGCCGTTGATGGAGAGAAAGTGCACGGCCGACCACACGGCATGAAGGGCACAAAACTTGAAATCGAGTCTCTCTTTGTGTCGTGTTTTGAACAACATTTAAATGATCTCGTACAAGCAGTTGAGAGTACCGGCATCGTGGTTGATGACGTGATGGCCTCTCCGCTTGCTGGAAGTCTCGTCATGCTCACCAAGGCACAAAAACGTGCTGGCTGTGTCCTCGCGAACATTGGCGCAGAAACCGTCTCGATTGTGGTGTTTGAAAACAGCATTCCGGTGTCACTCAAAGTATTCCCTATTGGTTCGACGGATATCACCAACGATATCGCACTTGGCCTCAAGATCCCTCTTGAAGAAGCGGAAAAAGTGAAGCGCGGAAATCCAACGAACGCACAATTTTCCAAGCGACGCCTCGATGAGATCGTTGGGGCGCGCCTTTCTGACATTTTTGAACTTATTGACGCTCATTTAAAAAAGATACGCCGCGATGGACTCCTGCCTGCGGGGATCATCATCACCGGTGGTGGATCCGGTATCACGACGATCCAGGACTTGGCACGAGCAGCACTTCGCCTCCCTTCCCGCATCGCCTCACTCGACCCTAGTCAGAATGGAAAGGTCCGTGATGCCTCGTGGGCAGTCGCATATGGCCTTTGTATTTGGGGAGTTTCAGGAGGCGAAGAAGAGAGCGGTATCAAGATTGCACGACGTACGGGGAATGCAGTACTCAACTGGTTTAAACAATTTTTACCATGATTTGGCAAGCGCACGGAACCATTATTCTGTCAATGTGTGCACAACTCTCGGTACTCTGTTATGATAGCGACCACAAGCAGTAACCACGCGACTACGCACATTTTATATGGAACAAATAAAAGCAGATGTCGAATCATTCGCACGCATCCGTGTTATTGGTATTGGTGGATCTGGCAACAACGCGATCAACCACATGATCAATGCAAAAGTGAAAGGTGTTGAGTACATTGCGATAAACAGTGACGCACAGGACTTGCATCACGCACTTGCAAAGAAAAAAATTCACATTGGAAAAAATTTGACGCGTGGACTTGGAGCGGGTGGCAATCCCGACATGGGTCGCCGAGCCGCAGAAGAGACTCGTGAAGAAATTGCAAACTCACTCAAGGGTTCTGACATGATCTTTATCACGGGTGGTATGGGTGGAGGAACTGGTACTGGTGCAGCACCGGTCGTTGCAAAAATTTCTCGCGAAAGTGGTGCGCTCACCGTCGGTGTTGTGACCAAACCATTTTCATTTGAAGGACAAGAGCGCATGCGTCTTGCTATGCAAGGTATCGAGGAGCTTAAAAAAGAAGTTGACGCATTGATCACCATCCCGAACGATCGCCTCCTCGCAATCGTCGACAAAGAAACCTCTATCAAGAATGCGTTTGCTATCTGTGATGATGTCTTGAAGCAAGCGGTTGAAGGTATTTCAGATCTCATCACCATGCCCGGTATTATCAATGTCGACTTTGCCGATATTCGCTCTGTCATGGAAAATACTGGCTCAGCACTCATGGGTGTCGGTGTCTCAAGTGGCGAAAAACGTGCTGAAGAAGCTGCCCGATCAGCCATCAACTCCCCACTGCTTGAAGTATCAATAACGGGCGCAAAGGGTGTTCTCTTTGCAATCGCCGGAGGAGATGACCTTGCCATGCTCGAGGTACAAGATGCTGCTCGCGTCATCACCGAATCCATCGATCCTCATGCAAAAGTGATCTTTGGAGCAATCAAAGACGATAAATTGAAGAAAAATGAGCTTAAGGTCACCGTGATAGCGACCGGTTTCCCAGAAATCACCAATAGCCAAATGCGCCCAGCCTTCTTTGGTGGATCTATACATACGACGTCAGCTAAAGAATCACCTGCACCAGAAAAAGAACAGCCACGTGGACGTATCTTCAACTCCATCGCCACCCCAACCAAGAAAATTGAGGAGGAGCCAAGTATTCCACGCGAAGAAGTACGACATGAGCCACAAACGCCCGCTCGCGACACTCGCCCTACCACGCCCGCTGAAGACGATGACGACGACTGGGGCGCAGTTCCAGCATTTCTCCGACGTTCAAAACTTAAATAGTTTGAACGTCGATGCAGGAACTGCGGACCTTGCCTGATATTTTGTGAGTCCTTGACGAAACAAAATATCGACAAGGTATACAGTCTCTGTAAGAGACTGTATCCGCTTTCCTCCGTCGTTCTAAACTAAAGTAAACCTTTAGTTTAGAACTCTCCTAAAGCAAGGGTACCGCCGAGGTTACCTAGTATTTTGTGAGGATTATTCCGAAACAAAATACTGATAACCTGTACTGCCCCTGTAAGGGGCCCAGCCAACTTCTTAAGACGCTCAAAATTAAAATAATTCAGAACTAATTGTTCTGATTCAGGAGGTTGTCGACAGCTTGCTGTCATACAACCTAAACTGAATCTGTGTTGCTACCTCTGGTAAAAAGGATTTACTGCCCCTGTGATGCTGCCAAAAGGCAGAAAAGAGACGGTGCCGGCATTTCTCCGACGTTCAAAACTTAAATCATCAGTAAAACTAAAAAACTCCATATCGGAGTTTTTTGTTTGCCGTGGTATATTTCTAACCATACCAGTACAAATACATAATTACCGCATATCATGTTTGATTTAGTTATTATCGGAGGAGGACCTGGTGGAGTTGCAGCAGGTATTTACGCCGCACGCAAACAACTCAAGACACTTTTTATCACAAAGGATTTTGGTGGACAAAGTGTCGTGTCTCCTGACATACAAAACTGGGTTGGTACAATTTCAATTTCAGGCGCTGATCTCGCAAAAAGTCTTGAGGCACACCTCAAAGCATATGCAAAAGATACCGTAGCTATCAAAGAAGGCGTTATGGTGACGGGTGTGGAAAAAACTGATGCAGGCTTTAAGGTGACCCTCGATAATGGCGAAACACATGACACCAAAACCATACTAGTCACCACTGGATCAAAACGCCGCACGCTCGACGTCCCCGGAGCAAAGGAGTTTGACCAGAAAGGACTCACCTACTGTGCTTCCTGCGACGGTCCACTGTTTGCTGGACAAGATGTTGTGGTGATTGGTGGCGGGAATGCCGGATTTGAGACCGCAGCGCAGCTTCTAGCGTACACGAAGAGTGTTACCCTCCTCAACCGCAGCAATGACTTTAGGGCGGACCCTATCACGGTTGAGCGTGTGCGTCAGCATCCAAATATGAAGATCATCATGAACGCGGTACCTACCGAAGTAGTCGGAGAAAAATTTGTACAAGCGATCAAATATGAGGACGCCACCACCAAAGCGGTAACTGAAATTCCTGCACACGGTATTTTTGTGGAAATTGGACTACTGCCAAACACAGACTATATTGCAAACCTCGTTGAACTCGATCAATACAAGCGCATCAAAATTGATCCACGCACACAAAAGACTAACATTCCTGGTATTTGGGCTGCGGGGGACTGTACCGACATCCTATATCACCAGAACAATATCTCGACAGGAGATGCTGTGCGCGCACTAGAAGACATTTACGTTCATCTGCACACAAAGTAAGTACCCATCCACAAACTACAATCTAGAAACGAGAAAACCCGCTGAGAGCAACTGCGGGTTTTCTGAACACACCAAAGCTAAGTAACTATTGGTCAAAAGGATAATCTTTTGGATCGGTATACCAGATATCCGTCCAAAAACCTTCTGGAACATATTCGCTTAAACACTTCTCTCGAGTATTAATAAGCAACTGACGCGGTACCTCTGCCTGATTAAGATCGACACAATTAGCTGCTTCCTGGTCTCTGTACACATACATAACATCGTATATACCGGTATCTTTGCGCAACCACGCAGTATAGCCACTCCTTGGCTCATCAGATGGCCCCTCAAAAATTACACGTACTTGTAAGAAGTTTTTATAGGCTCCATTAATCCGAAGCATATCTACTTCTCGCGTAGACCCATCGCGTGCATGATTGAGATCTTTGCGCCCCTTAAAATACTGTACCAGTGATTTTTGTTCGCTCTTTATAATATCGAGCAGGTCAGTGCAACCCATTTTAAACCAATTCCCTTTCACTTCGCTCACAGCAGGGACATCAACGTAACCGTATCCATCTATAGATTGAATCCCTGTACACAAGCGATCCCCCTTTGTGTAAGATCTCTGGTAGCTAGGGTACTGTAACGATGGGTACGGTTCATATCCTCCAAAATTTTTTAACTCTGGATCATACACTCCAGAATTTTTCTGACTTACAGTATATCCATGAGCTAAAAATATTTTGTCTACAGTATCCATCTCTTTCTCAAACAAATTCTGCCTTTGTTCTTTTTTATCAAGTCCTTGCGACTCTTTATCGGCTCCTAGTAGTGAGAGTACAGCTTTAAAATATAAGTTATATTGTTGACCATCGACATCAATCCACGTGACGTCACCCCATAAACCCGTACCGAAAACTTTAACAGAGCTGTTTGTATCAACCAGACCCTTTTTTACCTCGCTCAATATACGCTCCCATTCCTCTTCAGCAGTTACTTCCTTTGAAGTAACTGGGGTGTCCACTCTCGCCTTTTCTTTTGGTGATGCTATTTCTGGTATATTTTGCGTATCAGCAAGCACTACATTTTCATCAGCTTGTATTGCATCAAGATCTCTATTTTCGGTTCTTTCAGTAGTATGAAAATCGGTTACAAAAGTATATGGCGTCGCACCCATATACCAACTCACAAGGAGAGCGCCAAACATGACCCCTATGCAGAGAACGCCTACGCGTTTGAGAGTTATCTTTTTCATGATAAACCAGATACTACAGTCAAAATCACCGATGTCAATTTTGCACGAGCACGAGAAAACCCGCAGAGAGCAACTGCGGGTTTTCTACTACACAACAAAGAGTTGATTTACGAGCTAAAAAATATGTGGATAAACCACCACCCCGTAAATCAATATTCACATTCTCATACTCTAAAAATGCCGTCAAAACGGGCATTTTAGGCACTTTGTGGATAAAACTGGGGATATCTTTGTGGAAAATCTGGTGAAAAAATAGGGATAAGTTGTGTGAAAAATGTGCGGAAACAGACTATTTCCCTACCAACGTCGACACCAAGCCATATTTGACAGGCTATTTCAAAAGTGGAATAGTCTACATTAGGATGATCTTCGATGGAGGCAGCAGATGCCGAAACCATACGATGCACGAATTTTTAGGGGCGAAATATTGGTGAATGTTCCCGATATTGGTACCCTATTTTTCCGGCATAGTAAAAATACTGAAGGTGCTGACGTCGTGCAGCACTTCTATACCGAACCCTTTAGTAGACTGCGAAAACCCACACCAAAACAATACAGAAGTGCGGTAGAGGCAGCACTTCTCTGTGTGCGTCTGAGTACGTACGATGTATCGCAAAGCGATATCCAAGTCGCAGCGCGTACACGGCGAGTGGCACAACAACGTAATCAAAGTCCGATTGGTCGTCTGTGGGCAGTTGCAACCCATGCACGTATGCATCCGAGTAGGACAAAGAAGATTGAGACTGCAATAGTGCACATGAATAAACAGAAGCAGTCTGTGCCTGCCAAGAAAGATGCATCAAAACCAAAAGTAGATTCTCGACAAGGCAGACTCCCTCTCTAGCACGGCATTCACTATGAGTCCGTGTTTTTTCTTTTCCAATTTAAAAAAGCCGCCCATCGCTGAGCGGCTAAGCGCGTAGACCCAACACAACCCAATCGCTCCGCCTGATGTACAGTGTGGAGTACGTATTTACTCTTATCTTGAAATATCTGGTTACCGCCCTGTTGAAGCACCACTTCACATATTCAAGTCCGAGCTCGGCAGAGCACACATTTTCTCGCAATGCCCTTAATTGTGCACGACGATGTGGCCGTGGTCCTGCAAGATAATTGCGCAATTCTCCACGAGCACTAGAGAGCTTGCCAGCCATTTCCTCCATAAGGAGGTAGAATCCTTGCAGAGGGAGCGGTAATTGACCAATGTGACGCAATCGATCCACCAGCTGCCCAAGGACCGCTGCATCCGCCTCGGGAGATTGAGGTATGTCGGTTCGGCGTATTGCTACCATGATACGTCTTTCAATATCACACAAAAGAGCTTTCTGGTTCATCAAATACCTCCATGGACAAATTTCTGCTTGTAGTTAAAACATTTTTCATACTAAACTGCAAATGTTCAAGCGACAAAGAAACCCTTGCTTTATTTTATGAATAGGAGTAAAAAAAGGTGCTGTCAGTGTTGGCAGAGCTCTTTTTCGGGGGTCGTTATGGTACAAAATAAACATCCCAAGCTGCAGATCGTTTCCACTGATGAAAACCGATCTGCACCACATGGGAATCCACAACTTCGTGTTGTGGAAACGCCTAAGCCACTCACCCAATGCGTTATCGTGCGACTTGCTAATCACCGAGCCGCACGACTGAAGAATCAGGTCCCATTTGGTTTCGCTCTTGTCACGAGCGACAAGATGGGCGAGATCGAGCGAGTGTTGAAAGGACCAACAGGTAAGAGCGTTCTTAATCGAGCGGTCCGGATCTCTGGTGAAGGACGAACTATCATTATTTTGCCAGATCCGGATCGCCAGGTAATCCCCCTCAAAAACCTTCTCGTGAAGGCACATTGTTTCCCACTGATTTCGAGGCTTCCACTCGAACAGTTCAACAAATTGGTATGCGAACATTTGGGGACCATGACCCGAGAGATCAAACTTAAGGTCCGCGCCTCTGACGCATAAACGCCGAGCAGCACGATGCTGGCGTTTTTTTATTTTTTAATTCAGAAATTGATGAACAGAACAAGAAAACAGCTCTCCCGACAAGAGCAGCACTAAGTATGTACATATGCATGATTGAGCAATGTACATTTACAATAGATTTTTTACTCGAAGAAGCGCAACAACATACATACTTTCAGACCAACCTAACGGTGTATTCTCATTGGGTTTATCGGTGTGAGAATAATAGAGCTCAGGAACCAAACCTGCAGGTGTCACCGTCGCTTTTGCGCGAGTGAGATAGTGTTGCGCTTTTTCTTTTTCACCACGTATCGCATAGATAATTGCAAGCCACGAGAGACCAAAGCACCACTCTGCTTCCTCACTATAGCCGTCAGCGTTTTGGTTGTAGTAGCGATCGAGTTTGTAACGTATGACCCCCTTATCGCGCGTCAAGTGATATTCAACGTTGCGTAAAATAACTGCTGTTTCAGATTCTGTCGTGACTGCAAAAGGGTAAATCAGTGAGAGGAGTGCAAGGTCTGCAAATTTTGTCTTTGATTCACGAGGGAGTAATGCACGGAGTGCATCCTTCCCTTTCTGTATTGCCTCGTACGGTACCACAAGCCATGAAATTTCTTGGGCTTTCGTAAGCGCTGCAACACATGAGCCGATAGATGAAGCGTGCACCTCCATATTCTCTTCCCAAATACCATTGTCAGCATCGTGCCAATATTCAAGCGTCACCAAGTAGTCGATGATCTTTTGCATCATGACTCGCTCTTCATTAGTCTCAATCACGCTTGCGCCCCGCAACTCAAGCTCTACCAAAAGATTGAGTACTTCCCCCACCGCATCATTCTGGCTATTTCCCCACTCCTCCCAATATTCTTCAAAGGTTTCAGGATGAAAGCGAGCGTGGATATACTGCCATGCATAGTGCGGCCTGTGTTCAACAGCCCAGTTAATCTTGTCCTTATGCTTCATAAATACCGAAAGGAGTGCCTTTGCAGCCTTCTTCACTACTTCAAGTTCTCCCGTTTCAAGAAAAGCGAGCGTCATGAAATAAATATCTCGGAGCCACGCTTTGTCATACCCGGTTTCGACGGTATGTGCTGATGCGGTAAATACACCGTTAGGCCGCTGGAGCGAACGGAGTACATCAAGGTGTGCTCGTATTTCTGTATCAAAATCTATTGCAGGCATACATGTACCGAAAATTATGCAGCAACTTGTACTACAGCCGGAGCATTGTCATTTGCAGGGCGTCCAATTTTTTCTAAGAAGTCCCGTTCAGATTCAAGCTTAAAACGCATTTCTGCAGCAGCTTCCGCATACGGCCATTTGCCATTATCAGCAGCAATATTAGTACCTGGCTTTACCTCTCCATATTCTGCAAGCAGTGCACGCAGTACAATAATTTTATTTTCAAGTGTAGCTCCACCTTCCATTTGCTCACAACGATTCTCAACTTCACTTTTTACTTCTCCTTCTGCTCGTACAACGACCCCTCGATCGTACGCTGTTATTTCTTTCTCAGTCTGATAAGCAAATCCTTCGGTACTCATGAAAAAAAGCTAGGTGAGTAATACTGGTCATTTTAGCACACCAAAGTTTACACGGTGCTAGACATACACTCCGAGACCTTAACTCCACCAACTCTACGCAAGGATTTTAGTGCCCCGTACTAGCTTTGATTTCCCCCTTATAGATAGAAGGATCAGCATCACCAGTAACTATGAGGTGTCCCGCAGCACCCCGATCTACCGCACGTGAGAGCGCATGATCCACGAACACATATTTTCCTGGATAATCAACGCCAAACTCCACCATGGTCGCTCCTCCTGCGGGCACAAGCGTTGTTTGAACAAACTGTGCTGGAGGTGAAACCAAATCGCCTTCTCTATATACACGATCAAACACTTCCCCAATAACATGAAAATTTGATGTCACTTGTCCTGCAGCGCCAACAAACAAACGCACTGTCTCTCCAACTTTTGCCGTCAGCGCACGATCACCTGTCACGGCACCCGGCTTGCCGTTGAATGTCACATACTCAGGCGCTTCATTGAGCAATTTTTCCTTGCTCATCGTCTGATGTCCTTTTTGCCCTAGAGGTCCACTCGTATATAGTTCACCTTCTACAAGGTAATATTCATGGTCCACTTTAGCAAGCCCACCTTTTGGCTCAACAAGGATCATGCCATACATACCGTTTGCAATATGAGTTGGCACGTGTGGGCTCCCACAGTGATAAATGTACAACCCTGGCTTAGCTGCTTTAAAGGTAAAGGTCTTTGTCTCGTTTGGGGCCGCTCGACTGCCGTCTGCTCCGCCCAGTGCCCCTTGCGCAGCATGAAAATCAACTGAGTGCTCTCCGTGTCCTGCGGCCATATGCGCAGCGTTACTCATATCCATTCCTGCTGGCATCCCTTGAGCGTTTGCTATCGACACAAATCCGCTAACAGAAAATGTCCCAAACAATTCCTCATCAAGCGCGCGCTCTTCATCGGACATCACCATATGATCATGCTTGTGCGTAACACTGACTTCAACTATGTCACCTTCAAGTACACGTACCATTGGACCCGGTACGGTCTTATTGTATGTCCAATATTCATAGGTTGTCCCGTCGGCAATCTCGGCAACAAGTTGTACTGCATCAAGGGCCACTTTTACCGTCTGATTTTCAGTACGCGTGAGTGGAGGCGGTACATCTTGTGGAGCGTGCGAAATATTTGCGGTCCCGACTTTTTGCGCGGGCGTCGGCACATACGCGGCCACTGTCGCTGCCGGAGCAACCGACACTACTTGGTCTGAAACTCCATCTCCTTTGAAAATAAGTCCAGCACCGATGACGCAAATAGCAATGATAACGATGAGGTGCATTGGGTTAAATGATTGCATAGAAAAGGTTTTATACCGATATAAAAATAGTAAGCCTACAACCTATATGATACTCCCCATGCGCATTGAATGACACAGTGTACCGTGCATACCAGTACAACATAATGCTCACATTAAAATTCCAGATCGCTAGAGTAGCAGTCGCAAAGCGACATTGCTCCAGCTTCACAAAAATCACAACATCCCACGCAGGCTCATTGTGATCATAAGTCATAATGTGGACTTTCATAGATATTTTCTGATGGAACTGAGGAAAATTTCAAGAAGGTGTATTGCTTCTGTGAGGCTGCCGTTGACAGAAAAGAAGGGATGTTTGTGTATTTTTGTGACCACACGGAGAATCGAAGTTTACAACTTCAGTACACCTTGTGGCTACTTTTCTGCGCAGGCTTGAAAAGATAGCTCGCAAGGTTTTCGATCCTCACGTAAGACGCCCCGCGTCTTTCTCGTGGGGTCATGGGAAGTTTCGGACAAAGAAAAAACCCGCACATACGGGCTTTTTCTTTGGAAACTTCAACCATGACCCCACGGAGAATCGAACTCCGATTTAAGGCTTGAAAAGCCTCCGTCCTAACCGTTAGACGATGGGGCCAAATCACTCTGGGAGATTGATTTGGGACCCTGCCTGGTAGTTTTGAAGCAAGGCTTCTAAACTACCGACAGGGTGTACAGTCCCTGTAAGGGAAAAAAGTCCGGGGGACTGTTTTGGGACCTTCAGAGGTTTTTTGTTACCGGAGGGAGACAAAAAATCCTGAAGGTGTACTGCTCCCGTAGGGAGAAATCAGTCTGGGTGTACTGCTCCCGTGAAACTACCTTCAGTAGTCAGGGGGAATACTTTTTCGATCTAGCATAAGGCCAAATCGAGCCATACTATAACACAAATAATAGAATATTATAGTATCGTGTACTGCCCTTTCACCTGTCACTTTTCATCAAAAGATGCTACGTTTATTCGGTATTGGAGAGATGACTGAGCGGTCGAAAGTACCGGTTTCGAAAACCGGCATCGGGGAAACCTGATCGGGAGTTCGAATCTCCCTCTCTCCGCAACGAGAAACAGCTTGATTTATCAGGCTGTTTTTTGATGGAGGAAAGTGAGATTCGAAATTGATATACTACATACATCATGAAGTCCACAGTAGACTATCCAACTGATAAATTTGTCTATAAGTATCTCGCGGGCCCCGTAGACACTTTGGAAGAAATTGAAGCAGGTGTTACCGAAGGTAATTGTCGTTTTGCACTCCAACTCTACTTCTATCGCAAACATGGCGTCTTTTTTGGAAAAGACGAGATCTATTTGCCCGGAGGATATAAGGTTCTGGGAGAATTTATTTTCAAGGAAGAGCCCGTCAATTTTGATCAGCTCAAAGCAGGAGACGTCATCTATGCACAAAATCTACGAAATAAGGAAGGTAAAGAGGTAGACAAAAGTTTAGAGCGGTACAGAGACAAAGATGAATGGCTCTACTATTTGCACTCGGCGATTTATGTAGGGAAAATAAATGATGGAACAGATAACCAATATATTTGGCACGCGACACATATCGATGGCGGCCCCACATTGTGGACTCTAGAAAAATTTGAGCACTACTACAAACCCATTTCTGCCAAACGTGTGTTATAGCTTTGGAAACGGCGTCCACAATTCTGTGGTAATAAATGAAGTTCTAACGTCGTTCAACATAGTCCGCAACGAACGTAGTGAGTAAGGAGCAAACAGTGCGGGGCACTGTTTGGAGATTCGAAGCCGTTGAGAGATAATTTTGGAGTCCGTAGGACGTACAAAAATATCCTCAACGGGTACTGAACATGTGAGGCTGCCTAAAGGCAGGCAATGTTCGAATCTCCCTTTCCGCCAAGACAATTAACATTTTTAAAAAAATAATTATGGCAACAATAAATCCTCACATTAACTTCAACGGAAATGCCGAAGAAGCATTTACATTTTATAAATCAGTATTTGGCGGTGAATTCACAAAAGTAACTCGTTTCAAAGACCTCGCAAGCCCAGAATTTCCCGTAGCTCCTGCTGAGGCAAATAAGATAATGCATATTGCGCTACCTATTGGCAAAAACCTTTTATCGGCAAACGACGTTCCAGAGTTTATGGGACGGACAAACGAAAATGAAAATCGAAGCAAAATTTCTATCAGTACAGAGAGCAAAGAAGAAGCAGAAAAAATATTCAACGGTCTTTCAGAAGGAGGTGCAGTCGAGATGCCGCTCGCTGAAAGTTCTGAGGGTTCCTACTTCGCGATGTTTAGAGACAGGTATGGCATTGAATGGATGATAGAGTTTGACGCAAAAAATAACTGATAACTTCCGTCGGGCCACTCAACGCTATAATACTGCCCACTTCCTCCGCAACCACGACCTTCATGATAAAATAAAATGGTTATACAGACCATCTGTCTTCTATAATTTTACTATTTTCATGGATTCCAGTACACCAAACAATCACGTATCCTTTGAAGGAGAGAGCTCTGTAGTCGGACACTATCCCAAACCACCAGCTATGGCGTCATGGGTCATCAAGCATTCTGGAGGCTTGGTGCGCTCTGAGAGCCAAGCTACATATGTACTTGTAGGATTGATTGTTGTGATAAATATTATTGCACTCACGCTCATTTTTGGAATGCCGGATTTCTCCTCTGTGTCTTCAGATAATATTGATCCCTCGAGGATCCTAGTCGACACATAAATCCATGATCATTGCGCTTCGTAACAGTATCAAGAAAAGTCGGGGCTTTACCCTCATTGAACTTTTGGTCGTTATTTCTATCATCGGTCTGCTTGCATCAATCGTTCTTGCAGGACTCAACGGTGCACGCCAGAGAGCGGCGGTCATCAGTATTGTGAGCAACCTGAAGTCGGTGGAAAAAGCACTTTACTTACTTGCTTATGATGAAGAGATAGATCAGTGGTGGCTTGAAGGGGATTTCACTGCAACCTTTACTGGCTCTCCCGACATACCCGCTTCGAACCCAAATATTTCAGAGCTTATCAGAGATCCAAACAGATTGGGTAGATTTCTTTCAGCGGCACCCACGCTCCCCATAGGTAGGGACATGGGTTACGACAACGACAGCGATCAACATATATGCGGAGCAGGCGGGGCAAACATCTACAGAGGGGTCATCATCCACATCAGAGGAGTCCCCAGTCCAATAGCCGAACAAGTAAGCGCAATCATTGACGGAAACGCAGACTTACTCTGTGGTCGTATCAGATGGCACGTTACAGACAATTCACTATTTTATTCCCTATCCGATGATTATCGACAATTTTAGAAAAACTACACGACAATACCAAGTTTTTTCTCAATAGTGCTGACACGCTCAAGGAGATCATTAAACGTTTTTGCATACGTCGCATCGATATCATCTGGCATACGCAACAGTTCTGCCCGTATTGAACGAATCTCGCTACGGAGACTTTCTATATCAAGTTCAATTTTGTCGAAACGTTGATCCACTTTTTCAAAACGTTCATCGATCTTATCAAACCGCTCATCAACCGCTGCAAAACCCTGCGCCACCATAGTAGCAAGATTATCGATACTCTCTTGAAGGACAGCGGCTTTATCTGTAGGCTGCGTACTCATATTTGTAGTATAGCGCAACATAAGTAGTGCACAAGCACCTCGCATTTTTCAACCACAACGTCTACTCCTGCAAGAACCCACCAACCTGATGATTCCAGAGTTCGGCGTACGTCCCATCTTGCTTTAGGAGTTCTTCGTGTGTACCACTTTCAGCGACCTTTCCATCTTTCAAAACCACAATACGATCCATCTCACGGAGCGTTGAGAGACGATGTGCAATAGCGATCACCGTCTTCCCTTCCATCAGAGTATGCAGTGCTTTTTGGATCACGACTTCGCTTGCGCTATCGAGTGCACTCGTCGCCTCATCGAGTACAAGTATCGGGGCGTTTTTCAGAATCGCACGCGCAATAACGACACGCTGACGCTGCCCACCAGAAAGCTTGATACCGCGCTCACCGACCAAGGTATCGTATTGCTTTGGAAGCGTCTCGACAAATTCATGTGCATACGCCATCACTGCTGCATTGCGCACCTCTTCATCTGTTGCATCAAGCTTGCCGTATGCGATATTTTCTCTGATACTTCGATGAAAGAGTTGTGGATCTTGAGGTACCAGTGCGATTGCCTCACGGAGTGAATTTTGTGTAACGTGCGAAATATCTTGCTCATCAATAGAGATAGTACCGCCCTGAATATCATGCTGGCGCAACAAAAGCGACACAAGCGTCGTCTTGCCTGCACCGCTACCACCTACGATACCTACACGCTCCCCCGGCCTGACCTCGAGATCTAGATTTCTAAACACCGATTGGTTTTCATACGCAAAGGAGACACTTGCAAAAGCTATGTGTCCCTTTGCCACAACCAATTTCTCTGCTTTTTCCTGATCGACAATACCGTGTGGTTGTATGATCTCTTCCAAACCTTCCTGCATTTCGCCATAGATACGCACTGCACCATTCATAAGAGAACCGATAAATACTAATGTGTGTGCAGTACCAAAGACCAGAGTAACGACAAGGACAATATCTCCGACAGAAGCAACTCCCAATGAAAATTGGTGTACTGCATATACTATGATGCCTAGAAGTACCGCGACGACAAGAAAATTGTTGACTGCCAGTGAGTACTCACTCATACGATATTGTCGTACATTTTTACGTCGCCAATCTTCCATACTCCCCCCAAGTCTACCCAATTCAAATACTCTACGGGCGTACTGGTGCACCGCAGAGATATTCGAGAGTACGTCAACACCAACACCGCGAAATGTTGAAGATGCTTCGGCATACGCAACAACATGGGGTCTGCGTATACGCACCAGAAAGATATTGACGATAAGAATGAGGAGGATGAGTCCGATATACAAAAGACCAATACCATAGTGCACACTTGAGAGCAGTACAGCAGTCAATATGAGTGAGACGACGCCTGGCGTGTAGTGCCAAAGAATATTTTCCATCAGGCGATCTGCTCCATCACTTGCATTTGATATCTTGTTTGAAAGCGAGCCCGCAAAACGATCGGCGAAATATGCGTGACTGTGTTTTGAAACATAGCTAAAAAGACGTGTGTAGGCTGTGACACGCGTGCGCGTGATCCACTCAAGCCCTATAAAGCCGCTCGTGCGCCAAAAAACAAACATCGCTGCAATGACCCCAACGTAGACAAAACCCCACCACAACAGACCTTCAGTCTGAGCAGCACGACTCGTCTCTTGTAGTGTCGCGTCAACCAAAAGCTTAAGTACGTAAGTCGAAAGACTTGCTAGTGTTTCAGCACAAATGACCGCAATAAAAGCCACCACCGAGAATGCAATATGTGGTCGTGATATTGACCACAAAAACCGAAGGGGTTCTCGTGGTATCTCTGGCAGTGATTGTTCTTGATCCATTGGAATATAGACGTTTATATGGCTTATTTCTTACTGGTTTTGAAGCTCTGTGGCTTTCCTCAGAGCAATATATCGTATCGGCGGTGGCCGATACTTCTGCCAGCAAAAAAGCCCTGGTCCTACTGGCTTTTTTTATCTATCGTGAAGTTCTATGTCTTGCATAAAATATGCTATATTCATACTCAATTGCGCGGTTAGCTCAGGTGGTTAGAGCGTTACATTGACATTGTAAAGGCCATAGGTTCGAGTCCTATACCGCGCACCGAAGACACATACAAACAAACTGCTTTGTTTTATGTGCTTTGGTGCGAAGCGCAGTGATGTTTTTGCCTTAAGCAAAAACCACGAGCTGGGGTCGAGAGCACTTAGCAGAATACGAGTCCACCCTTAGTGGACGAAGTATTGTGCTTAGTGACTGGTGACCACAACAAAATATCGACAACCTGTACTGAAATCGTGAAGCTATCGAAGATAGAAAGATTTCGAGTCCTATACCGCGGTCGTCATGAACGTAAAATAGTTAGTGATTTCTGACCACACAAAATAAATTGGTGCACTAAAAACATGATCATCCTCTCAATTGAAACAAGCTGCGACGAGACAGCGATCAGCATCGTGGAAGCGACAGATCCGCCAGCTGGCGGATTCCCCGACACCGCTTTCACCATTCTTGGTGATGCGCTGCAATCACAAATCGAAATACATCGTGCATACGGTGGCGTATATCCCGCAATAGCGAAACGTGAACATATCGCCACAATCATACCGGTACTCGAAAAGGCTTTAACCGAAGCACATCTTCCCAAACTTCCACATACCGTACTTTTTCCAGAACAAAAAGAAAAAGTGCGGACCATCCTCTCTCACGAAGGAGCACTGGCAGATGCACTCCTCTCTTTCTTTGAACGATACAACACTCCTACGATCGATCTCATTGCGGTTACCCATGGCCCCGGTCTTGAACCAGCTTTGTGGGTTGGCATCAATTTTGCGCAAGCACTTTCTGTACTTTGGAATATTCCTGTCGTTGGTATCAACCATATGGAAGGACACATTTTCTCATCCCTTTTTGATGGTACAAAAATCACCGCAATTGCATTCCCCGCACTCGCACTCCTCATTTCTGGCGGACACACTGAACTTGTTCTTATGAAGACATGGGGCAGCTATGAACTTGTGGGGAAAACACGCGACGACGCCGTCGGCGAGGCATTTGATAAAGTAGCGCGGACGTTAGGCTTGCCATATCCCGGTGGACCCGAAATTGGGAAATGTGCGGATACACATCGCCACACGCATACGACTACCGAAACAGTCCTCCCTCGACCTATGATCGGCAGTGGTGATTCTGATTTTTCATTCTCAGGGCTGAAAACGGCAGTGCTGTATACCGTAAAAGATAAAACTCTAACTGCTGAAGAGCGCAATGATGTCGCATGCGCGTTTGAAGATGCGGTCACTGATGTTCTTATTAAAAAGACTGCGGGCGCAATTGCTGCGTACGGTATCAAATCGCTCATATTAGGTGGTGGTGTATCAGCAAACACCCATATCCGACGATCGTTTGCAGCGCATATAGTCGCACATTTTTCTGATGTATCACTCTATCTCCCGAGTCCTCGCCTCACGACCGACAATGCCGTCATGATTGCTCTTGCCGCGTACGCGCATACGAACGGTGTCATACCACAGACTGAGATAAACCTCACCGCGCAAGGCAATCTGACCGTGAGCACGAGCGATGCAGCACCGCACTAATTTTTGCTCCTTTCACGGAGTAAAAACACGTGCTACTATCGACATACTATGCTCCAAAAAGCCTCTGATATCCCCGAGATATTTCTTAAACCGTATGACCCAAAGGAACACGAAACGGCTACCTACACCGCGTGGGAACAGTCTGGTTTTTTTAATCCAGACAATCTACCCGGAGAACGCACGGAAGCTTTTTCTATTGTCCTTCCTCCGCCAAATGTGACGGGCACTTTGCACATGGGGCACGCCGCTATGCTCGCCGTCGAAGACATCTTTGTCCGTTTTGCTCGCATGCAGGGAAAAAAAGCATTGTGGATCCCCGGCACAGACTCTGCAGCAGTAGCAACTCAAGCGAAAGTCGAAGGTGACATCTATAAAAAAGAAGACAAAACGCGCTATGACATAGGGCGCGAAGATTTGATGAAACGCATTGAGGCATTTACCGAAGAAAGCAAAACAACCATAATCGGGCAAATTCGCGCTATGGGCGCGTCGCTCGACTGGAGTCGCTATGCGTACACGATGGACGAAAAACGGTACGACGCGGTGATGGAAGCATTTGTCCGTATGTATGAGGCAGGACTTATTTACCGTGGGATGCGTATTGTGAATTGGGATCCAAAAATGCAAACCACGATTTCGGATGACGAAATTGAGCATGCAGAAACGACAGGTCAATTTTACTATTTGAAATATGGCCCCTTTACGATTGCAACTGCCCGACCAGAGACAAAGTTTGGTGATAAATATGTGGTTATGCACCCGGACGACGAACGGTACGCAGCATATGCGCACGGACAACCTATAGAACTCGAATGGATCAACGGCCCCATAACCGCCACGATCATAAAGGATGCAGCTATCGATATGGAGTTTGGTACGGGCGTGATGACGATTACGCCATGGCACGACGCCACTGACTTTGATATTGCGGAGCGGCACGCACTCGATCGAGAACAAATCATCGACTACAACGGAAAGCTCCTCCCTATCGCAGGAGAATTTGCCGGTATGCATATCAAAAAAGCCCGTCCCGCTATAATTGAAAAACTCAGGGCAAAAGGACTTATTGAAAAAATAGATGAGAACTATGTACACAACGTCGCGACCAACAGCCGTGGCGGAGGAACGATTGAACCGCAGATCAAAATGCAGTGGTTTATTGCTGTTGATAAGGAATTTACCATTCCTCACTCAGAAATACATGGTATAGCGAGTGGCTCTCAAACGACGCTCAAAAAAATGATGCGCGCCGCTGTTTCTGGAGGTCAAATCGATATTCTTCCCGACAACTTTGGCAAAATCTATTTTCACTGGATTGATAATCTTCGTGATTGGTGTATCTCACGACAAATTTGGTTTGGGCATCGTATTCCGGTGTGGTATCGCGGTACTGAAGTTTACTGCGGCAAAGGTGCACCCGATGGCGAAGGTTGGGAGCAAGACTCTGATACGCTCGATACATGGTTCTCATCGGGCCTATGGAGTTTTTCAACATTGGGATGGCCGGAGAAAACAACGGACCTTGCCACATATCATCCAACAGCAATACTCGAGACTGGATATGACATCCTCTTTTTCTGGGTGGCACGTATGGTCTTGATGTCCGGATTCCACCTTGGACAAGTTCCCTTTAAACAAGTGTACCTCCATGGACTCGTGCGAGATGGACAAGGTCGCAAGATGAGTAAGTCACTCGGCAACATCATCAATCCACTCGATATGATCGCAAAATACGGTGCAGATGCGACGCGACTATCACTGATTGTTGGAGCGACTCCTGGCACCGATATCAAATTATCTGAAGATAAAATTAAGGGTTACAAAAACTTTGCGAACAAAATCTGGAATATTTCTCGGTTTGTGTTAACAAACGTTGCAGGCTCATCACTAGAACACCCAGAGACGCTCGAAGAGCGCGACCGAGAAATACTCGCTACACTCGACGCAACCGTTGCAGAGGTTACTAAGGACATCACGGAGTATCGCCTCTATATGGCCGCAGAAAAAGCCTATCATTATGTCTGGCATGAACTCGCGGATAACATTCTTGAGGAATCAAAACCCATACTTGCCGGTGAAGATGCTGTGCTCAAAGCATCACGCCAATACGTGCTCTATGTATGCCTCACTACATCGCTCCAGCTCCTCCACCCGTTCATGCCCTTTGTGACTGAAGCCATCTGGCAGAATCTTCCAATAAAGGACACTGACTTTCTCATGATTGCCACATGGCCCAACACGAGCGCCCCAAAGGTCTGATACAATAGCTTGATGGAAGCTACCGCGTTTGTAGTCTCTTTTCTTGGCGGTCTTATTCCCGCCTTGTTTTGGCTATGGTTTTGGCTGCGAGAAGATACCGCGCGCCCCGAACCAAAAACTCTTATTGCATCGGCATTTCTTGCAGGCATGGCGGTTGTCACGGTCGTATTACCACTACAAAAGTACGCACTTGATCACTTTACCGATTCATCACTGCTGTTTGTATGGGTTGTCATTGAGGAAACGCTAAAATATGTAGGTGCACTCATTGTGGTGCTGTGGAATCGAGAAGTCGATGAACCAATCGATACCATTATCTACATGATCACGATTGCACTCGGGTTTTCAGCGCTCGAAAATGCATTGTTTATTTTTAATCCCTTTGAGCAAGGCAACATAACCGAATCAATCATAACGGGAAACTTCCGTTTCTTGGGTGCAACACTACTCCATGTACTCGCATCAGGCACCGTGGGTGTCGCTATGGCATTTGCGTATTACAAACCAAAAGTAGAGCGCGTCTTCTGGAGCACCTTTGGCTTATGCATAGCCATTCTATTGCATACATTGTTTAATTTTTTTATAATGGATGCTACTGGAGAAACCATTCTCACCGTATTCCTTTTTGTTTGGGTCGGTGTCATTGCACTCTTCCTTGTCTTTGAAAAAGTAAAACAAATACGTCGCCCACGCACGCGCTTACGCTAAATAAATATATGTTTAAAAAACCATCATTTCTCGAACGACTCACAGGTTCCGCTCATACTGATGCCTATGAGGACGAACTTTCGCATGAACATGAGGAACAGCTTGCGCCCGAAGGGAGTGCGCACTGGGACGACAATGTAAAAGAGGACGTGCCGCAAGAAGGAGAACTCCCTATCGATATGTACCGTACTGGAGACAATATTGTCATCCGGGCGCTCGTTGCTGGCGTTAACCCTGAAGATCTCGATATTGCGATCACCCGCGACATGGTTACGATTCGTGGCGTACGCGAAGAAGACCAGGAGGCACCTGATGAAGACTATCACTTTCGTGAACTGTATTGGGGCACTTTTTCACGTACCATTGTGCTTCCCGAAGAAATCGTCATTGATGAGGCTACTGCAAAAGAAAAGCACGGACTATTGATTATTACCCTACCTAAGGTAGACAAGGAACGTAGTACTAAACTCCGAGTAAAACCACACACATAAAAAATCCCCTCATAGAGGGGATTTTTTATGTGTGTGCAGTATCCAATTTCTTTTCTCGTATTGAGGAAATATATGCTAGCGACACAAAAAACAGACCCATGAGTCCTGTAACTGTTTCTGGTATATGCACGAGAAGACTTAGCAGCATGGAAAATGCAAGACCCATAATAGCCCAATGCGCTCCATGCTCTAAGTATCGAAGTGCCGCTAGTGTTCCCTGACGTACCAAATAGACCGTGATTGATCGTACAAAATAGGCACCAATACCTAAACCAACAAAAATAATAGGCACCGCCGTCGTCAAGGCAAATGCCCCAATAACACCATCGAGAGAAAATGCTGCGTCTAAAATATTTAGGTATACAAATAGAGCTGCACTGGTAGTCGCAATCATATCGACAGTCGGAGTGGCTTCCTCACTGTGTGACGTATCTGGCTCACTTGCAAAAGTATTTGCAACACCCTGTACGCCGATAAACAAAATGATCCCGATACATCCAGCTGCAAGCACCGGCCCCTGCTCCACGTGTGCCCAATAGGATAAAGCAACCATCGTCAACAGCGCCAGAGCAAGCTCAATAGCTTCGATACGACCCCAGCGAGCCAGGCGCGACTCTATAACCGCTATCCAATGCACATCTTTGCGCGCATCAAAAAAATACTTCAAAGAGACCATGAGCAAAAATGCACCTCCAAATGACGCAATAAGGGGTGACGCTGTCGAAAGCACCTTGCCATACGCTACAGGGTCCTGCAACGCCAACATAAATGCTTCAACCGGTGAAATCAGCACGGCCAACGACACAATGAGTACGGGCAGCACAAGACGTGTACCAAACACCGCGAGTAGTATTCCCCACGTGAGAAAACGACGTTGCCAGCGTTCATCCATCTTGACAAGGACTTTTGCATTCACAACAGCGTTATCAAATGAGAGAGTGATCTCCAAGATCGTGAGCAGTGAAGCAAGTACGAGAGCTGAAAAACCACCCCACAAATACACGGCGCATAAGCTCAGTACTGCAATAATTGTCGGTGCAATAAAAAGACGCATGGGAGTATTGTAGCAGATAGTGAGTCGCTCTTTGAGGACAATTTTTAGAGGGGCTGGGCATCAGGTTCGTAATTTCTTTTAGCTTGTAGGGCCGGGCTCGGCGCAGCTCACTAAGCATTTTCCTCCAAGTATTCGGAAACCTAGCAGATCTTTTTCTATCTGGGGTCAGGTTCGTAATGTTTTTGTTTATTTCATAGCAAAATACAATACGACCTCCTGGCCGGGCTCGGCGTCAGGTTCGTAATTCGTTCTGTCTTTCAGCAGAACTCATAACGGGTTACTGTTCTGATAATACTTTGGGGCCGGGCTCGGTCACGAGTCACTAAGTATAATGCTTCTCCGTCTATCGACGGATCGCATTCTACTAAGTGCTCTCGACCCCGTCTCCCAAAGATTACTAGAAGTAATCTTTGGTCCGACTTTCGAGCCCGTGACCCACATATACAAAAAACCACACATTAAAGTGTGGTTTTTTGTATATGTGCTTGGGGCCGGGCTCGAACCGGCGACCCCTTCCTCTTCAGGGAAATGCTCTACCAACTGAGCTACCCAAGCAAATGAAGATCCGAAATAAATGCTAGCATTTATTTCGTCTGAACGCAGCTTGAGCAAGCTTTCGCTTACCCAAGCAGATGCGACCGAAGTAGATGGTACCACTTATTCGACTGAAATTCCACGCAATGTCTCTATGGGCCAAAGATAGTACCAAAAGCCTTTATGCCCGGCAATTGTTGCATACCATTACTAAACTCCTCATAGGATGAGCCAAACGCCTCAAAATAAGGCCCGAGTACATAATAATAGAGGGCAAATGGCAACCCAATAAGAATGCCGTACCACACAATACGCAAAATAAGCTCAATCATACCCATACGATGAATGCGCTTGAGCATCTTGTGATTTTGTTCCGCAACAGACAGCGTCTTCTCTATGAGCTTTCGAAGCTCCGCGTATTCATCTCCAGTCATAACCTGTACAGTATAGCAAATAGTATATAGAAAAAGAGGCCGATATTAACCGGCCCCTCCTTGAAATTGAATATTCAGTGCTTCCTGTCCAATACGAGCAAGATGATCGAGATCATATGCGACAATTGGCCCTCCAGGAGGCTCATGATGCACACGGTAGACAGTGTCGCCTGACGATGAGTATTTGTTGAGTGACGACCCGAGCGCTTGGACCGATTCTGGCGTTTCCAAGATTGTCGCGGTTGGTGGATTGCACGCAACCGTAGGTTTGCACACTTCAACGATTTTGAACATAACCTTCTCCCTGTTGCCTAAATAGAGTATAAGGGAAAAGTTTGTATCTGCATAACTTCACTTTGTGAAAAGTCCTAATATATGCGTGTAGTCACAAGTTACTAAGTTTTTTAGCATCCGCCAGCGTGCAGATGCTAAAAAACTAAGTACTTCTGACCACGGCTCGCGGTTTTTCCTCTAGAAAAACATAGCTGCGCCTCCCACAAAAGCATAAACCTGCCAAAGGGCAGATTTGTATGTCTTTTGTGGGCATGAGAGCTTGAGTCACAAGTCACTAACCAAAATACATCTCCGCCAACAGGCGGCTCGTATTTTGCTAAGTGCTCGCGACCCCGTCTCCAGAAATCCACAAAAAAGTGGATTTCTGTCCGACTTTCAAATCTCCCCCAAAAGTGCCCCCGGCACTTTTTCATGCCCGCTTTGCGGTGGGCATGGGGAGATTTGAACCCCCAAGGATTGCTCCATACGCTTCTGAAGCGTACGCGTATACCAATTCCGCCACATGCCCGCTTAAACAGGCATATAGTATCACATTCACGCAGCCGTCATGATTGTGATACACGCACATATTTGTTACAAAGAGATGCATGCATTGGGCTCGTACCTACATTCGTGAAAAATATCCTCAGTACCCACATGCCGAATGGTTTGTGCTGTCAGCAGGAATTATTGCACTATTCCTTTTATTGCTTGGTGCAACATACCTACTAAGAAATGACCCCGAGAGTATTCGTAAAGAGATCTTGAGCGTTCACGAAGACGATTGGGTTCGCGGTGACATCACAAAAGCAAAAGGGGTCATCATTGTATATAGTGATTTTGAATGTCCCTCATGCGACATATATCATGGCGTTTTGGAACAATTACAGGCAGAGACTGGAGATGATATTGCTATTGTTTTTAGGCACTACCCGCTTTCAGCTATTCATCCCAACGCTGAACTCGCTGCCTATGCTGCCGAAGCGGCCGGAAAGCAGGGTAAATTTTTTGAGATGCATGACATGCTCTTTGTGCGTCAGTCATCTTGGTCAAAGAAAAATGATGCTCGTGAACAATTCATTACTTTTGCCAACACCTTGGGATTGAAGCCTGAACAGTTTGCGCGCGATATCGATGACAGCCGCATTGCATCGGTCATAGAGAAATCAAAAGACGAGGCACGCTATTTAGACCTTAAAAATACACCTCATTTTTTCATACAAGGTACCGAAATACCACTATCACGCACCTATGCCGAATTTAAAAACCATATCTTGCAGGCAATATATGTTGAATAATGTGGTACACCCACAGTAAAAACAAGTTTTCCGTCGATCCCCGCAGCAGAGCTGACGGGGTATTCGCGGAAAACTACCATGGTGTTTATGCTGGATGTCTGCGCCCACCGGGCGCTCTTCCGATCCGCATGTCGCTTAGAGCGGCGCGGAATCGGGGCGCCATTCATCCCCAATGCAAGCATCGGGGCATTCTGGCGTCCACCAGTAAAATCCACATACGATTAGAATCAAAAAAACTCAGGTACACTGAGTTTTTTTGATTCTAATATGGATCG